>JAHDFZ010000216.1 GCA_020627905.1 Verrucomicrobiota bacterium | reverse complement strand
CCGAGATCCGAGTCAAAGGCCTTCATCGTGCTGATCACGACCACCGGATTGATGATTGGTGCCGAAAGCATGTAGGTGATCGCACAGGAGAGCGGCAGCCCCTTTCGCAGCAGACGCCGGATCACCGGCACCACCGCACATTCACATACGGGAAAGACAAACCCCAGCAGACCACTGAGCATGATCGCGAGAGGTCTGTTTTTCGGAAGAAATCGATCAAGCCAGGAGGCCGGCAAGTAGGCATCAATGATCCCGGATAAAAGAGTGCCCAGCAGAATAAATGGTGCCCCCTCAAGCAGGATACTCAGAAACAGCAGGGCAAAGTCGTTTAGCGCAGTGTTTTCTCCAGCCATTGATCATGACGGCTCTCGTGGCCTGCCGAAAAGGAAGGGGTAAACCGCACAATCAGCAAGCTGAGAGACAAAAATATAAAATGTTCACTTTTTCACTTGTTCATAATAACTATTTGTGAAAATATGCAGCACTCATGAACAGCTACAATAGAGTTACCCTAATCGGAGGCCTGACAGCCGATCCTGAACTGAAGCAGACGAACAACGGCTCATCAGTCACCCGCATGACGCTAGCGGTCTCGAGACGAGTCACCAAACAAGGCGAGCAGGCCCGCGAAGAAACGACGTATATCGACGTCGATGTCTGGGGCCGCACGGCTGAGAATGCAGCGAAATACCTGAAGAAAGGCCGGTCGGTCCTGGTTGAGGGGCGCCTGCAGCTCGCTTCATGGGAGGATAAGGAAGGGAAGAAGCGCTCGAAGCTGCAAGTCATCGGTGAGAACCTTCAATATTTATCACTCGGCGAATTCAAGGAGAATACTGCTGCTGCATAAATAGACGGGAAATCTCTGCTTTGGCAGGCTCGCCCCCTTTGCTAGCTTGGTGTGCTCTATTGGTATTGTGTCGATCCTAAAGAAAAGTCGTGCAATCTATCTTTCCATCGGTCACGCTGCAAACGTTCCTCCTGTCATCATTGCGACGATGATGGCAAGAGCCGAATTTTATTGCGATGATAAATCTTCCCCTCCGTAGCGCATTCCTTTTCCTCTGTGGTTTGGCCTTGAGCCTGACTGCGATGGCTCATGATTCGCCGTATAACGGGCTCCGCCATTGGGAGATCCCAAGCAGAGATCCTGATCGCATAAACCTCACATTTTACGGCCCTCCCGAGTCAAGTCGTGCTGTGACCTGGAGAACGAGTGTCGAGGTGAAAAAGGCCTATGCACAAATCGCTAAGGCAGGGAACAATTCCGACTTCACCGATCGGTCGAAACGCTTTGATGCCGAAACAGAAGTCTTTGATCTAGGGCTCTACAAGTCGAACAAATCTCTAAAGGTCAACTACCACAGCGTTGTCTTTAACGGCCTCACCCCGGAGACAGACTATCTGTATCGGGTGGGTGATGGAAATGAGCGCTGGTCAGAGTGGATCCAGTTTAAGACAGCAAGCGCCCAGCCGAAGCCCTTCACCTTCGTCTACTTTGGCCCAAAACGGGGTCCATGCTCATTGGTCGCGAGTCATCCGGAAAGCCTACGCGACCGCTCCCCATGCCTCATTTGCTGTGCATGCAGGAGATCTTATTAATTTAGCTCACCGCGATAGTGAATGGGCAGAGTGGTTCGAGGCAGGCGGCTTCATCCATCGGCAATGGACAGCCCTCCCCGTCGCTGGGAATCATGAGTTTCAACCTCTTGGAGATGGCGACTCACGCTCCCTGTCGATCCAGTGGCGTCCTCAGTTCACTCTTGAGACGCCTGACTTGGTCCCGGAGAATCTTCACGAAACGGTGTATTCTGTAGTTTACCAAGGGATGCAGTTCCTTGCTCTCAACTCAAACGAATCCCTAGAGGAGCAAATGACCTTTCTGGAGCAGGAATTGGAGAACTCTTCCGCTCGATGGAAAGTCGTCGTATGTCACCACTCTATCTTCTCTCCTGCCAAGGGGCGGGACTTTGAATTCGGGAGGAAAAAATGGAAGCCTTTGCTGGACCGCTACGGAGTCGATTTAGTCCTCAACGGACATGATCACACATACGCACGAGGCCACGTCCCCATGGTCGACGCTGAAAATAAAGAAGCGACGGGGATTGAGACGGTCTATGTCACCTCAGTCAGCGGCCCCAAACAGTATCAGATCGATCCTGGTCAGCTGAAGGCCTATAAAAAAGAGGGTTACACCCCCGACAAAACGGGAGAGCAGACACAGTTTTTTCAGGTCCTGTCTCTCAATGGCGTCAACGGAGATCAGCTGGACTACACGGCCTACACTGCGCTAGGTGAGACCTATGACAGCTTTTCCCTGATTAAGAATTTCGAAACTGGAAGGAAAGAGTTGGTGAACAAGTGAGCCCCCGAAAAGTCCGACGTATCGCATATCTTCCCGAACCAAGCTGATACGGGTGATCCGGCCCGCTTGGTCGGACGTCGCAATCCGCTATAAACCCGGCAGCACCTTGCTCTTAACCTCCCTACAAAAGAGACTCGCTTGTCGGCAGCCATCCGTGCTCACTGCCCGCTAGGAGGCGGAAGATTGCCCGCCTTTTTTGCTCTTCTTTTCGCATGCCTGATGAATTCCTGCATGACAGCTGCCGATTTGTGGACACAATGGCGGAAAACCCATTTCTGCCATGGAAAAAGCTAACGACAAAGTCCTCCGCATTGGTCTGCCGAAAGGCAGCCTATCCGCCCCCACTCTCGATCTTTTTGAGAAAGCCGGCTTTAACATCTCAGGCGCTTCACGCTCCTACCGTCCATCGATCGACGATCCCGAGATTGAGATCCGCCTCATTCGCGCGCAGGAGATAGGGCGCTATGTCGACCATGGCTTCCTCGATTGCGGAATCACGGGGAAAGACTGGATCGCTGAAAATGGTGCTGACGTGCACGCCGTCTGCGACCTGCGCTACAGCCGAGCAACTTCCAACCCCACCCGCTGGGTGCTCGTGGTGCCGGAGGATTCTCCCATCCAGTCCGTAAAAGACCTCGAGGGGAAGCGGATCGCCGCCGAGGCGATCGGCATCGTCGAGCGCTACCTGGAGGACAATGGAGTCAATGCCGAAGTGGAATTCTCGTGGGGAGCTACTGAGGTGAAGGTTCCCGAACTGGTCGACGCCATTGTCGATATCACCGAAACTGGCTCGTCTCTTCGTGCCAACAAGCTCCGTATCGTCGACGTGCTAATGGAAAGCTACCCGCAGTTTGTGGTAAAGCACGAATCCTGGGCAGACGACTGGAAACGCGCAAAGATCGAGCACCTGACCACCCTACTGCAGGGGGCCCTGGCAGCGCGCGACATGGTTGGTCTCAAGCTGAATCTGGAGGAAAGCAAAGTCGACGCCGTGCTGGAGTGCCTCCCCTCTCTCCGCAAACCGACCGTCTCCCATCTGGCCCAGTACGGCTGGGTAGCCATCGAAGTTGTGCTCACCGAGCTCCAGGTTCGTGAACTGGTGCCGACGCTGCGCGAGCTCGGAGCAGAAGGAATCATTGAATACCCCTTGAATAAAGTCATCGGATAGACGATACTCGCCGCCCGCCACCCGACCAAGGGGTGCTGCCCTGCAGAATTTCCTGGTCTTTATGCGCGGATTAAACCTGAAACTTATTGAACTATGGGATCCCTTAAGAAAAAGCGGAAGACCAAGATCAACAAGCACAAGCGACGGAAGCGCATGAAGGCAAATCGCCACAAGAAGCGCTTGCGTTACAAGAGCTAAGATTGATCTTGTGATCTATGAAAACGATGCAGCGGTCTGGAACCTGTTTATGGAACCTCCGCTGCATTGTTGTTTTTAGGCGTTTCTTCGTGGCAATCGCAGCCATTTCGGTGGCTGATGTTGCGGCCAAAGACCCACCGAAGTCCACTAAGCCCGTGGGCGAATGGGCAGAGATCAACGTGGACGAATATGTCCCGCCCCGCTCAGAACAACTCCTGCAGCCCGAGGGGCTTGAGAAGGCTGAGGCTCTCGCCTACTACCACCTGGCTTTGCGCCATGAATCAGACGGCAAAATCATAGCCGCCATCGAAAGCCTGGAAAGGGTCATGGAGCTATCGCCGAAGCAGGTGCCGCTGGCCGATAAGACGGCAGAGCTCCTCCACCGCTCGGGCCGCACAAAAAAAGCGCTTGAGCTCTTGCGCAGCACCCAGAAAGCCAACCCAAATAGTCTGCAGGCGTTGCTGCAGCTATCGCGTTTTCTGGCCACCCGACAGCGTAGCAATGCTGCAGCCCAGGCTGAGGCGATTTTCCTCGGCGAACGAGCCGTCAAAACCTATCCGCTGGAGCCCGAGGCTTATGAGCACCTGATATCTCTGCATGCTCTGGCGAAAGATCGCGCTGCAGCGGCGAGGGTGCTGGAAACAGCATTGGAGCAGGAGTCCAGAAGCAGCGAATATTGGCTTGCGATCGGGCAGATGACCGCGCGCTTCTGGGGAAACGAAATCCACAGCGACCGCGGTAAGAGAGCCCTGCTGAATGAGGTCCATGACCGAGCTCGTTTTTTCGATCAGAAAAATCCGCGAGTGATCGAGCAGGTAGGCGACTACTACCACGCCACCAAGCAGTATTCGCAGGCAGCGCAGGCTTTCCGCCAGGCGATCGGGATCGAGCCTGACAATCTTTCGCTCCGCAGAAAGCTGGCATCCGTCTACGAGATGGCGGGGGACAAGGAGAAGCAGATCGAGACTTTAGAGGAGATGATCACGATCTCCCCACGTGATGTATCCCTGAGACGCCTCGTGGCGGAGGTCTACCTGAAAGACGAGCGATTCGACTATGCTGTTCGACACATGCGTGCCGCCTTGTCGCTCGAAAAAGGTCAGGAAAAAGCCTACATCAACCTCGCCCAGCTGATGCTCCAGAAAGGGCTTCCCGTGAAAGATGCGGTGGAGTTACTCGAGGACGGTATCTTCCACTACCCAGACTCTCTGCAGCTCCAGATGCTTCTGACCTTCGCCTACCCGGGAGCCCAAAGGTGGGACGACGCCATCATGGCATTCAAAATCACGGAAAAAATGGCCATGAACGAGCAGCCAGAGGCTCTCGATCAGGAATTTTACTTCCGGTTCGCCGCAGCTTATGAGCGGGGCAGGAAATTTGACGAGGCAGAAAAACTCTTCCGCAAAACGATCGAAATTCTCGGCGAGAATGACCCCCAGGGAGAGGATGCGAAATTCGCCGCTCGGACATACAACTACCTCGGCTACATGTGGCTGGAACAGGGAAAAAACATTGATGAAGCAGGCGAGCTGATCAAACTCGCCGCCGACTTCGACCCGGAGAACGGTGCGATCATCGACAGCCTCGGCTGGTTTCATTTCCTCAAAGGCAATTACAACCTGGCGCTCGAGAATCTCCTGAAAGCGGAAAAACTCATTCAGCAAGTCGACCCCGTTATTTTCGATCATATCGCACAGGCGCACGCAGCCCTGGGAAATCACAAGGAAGCCATTTCCTACATCAGAAAAGCGCTCGAGGTCGAAGCGGATGGCGAGAATGCTGAAACCTATGCGGCCCGGCTCGAGGACTATGAAGCAGCCTTAGGTAAAAAGGCTCAAAAGGAGGAGGCGGAGGAGCCAGCATCCCCTTCTGAGTAATGCCGGCCGCCACTCGTCCCGTGCCATCGGCGGCAGACATCCTGAGTGATCTCACCTGGTTGCAGGACCGCGCATCCCTTCTCCCCTCCGCAGATACTAGCTTTTCTCTCCCCCAGATCCAAGCTTCCATTGAGCAGGTGGAAGCTCAGCCGTGGAGCGAGTATTTCGCCTGCCCGGCCAGCTATCGTGTGGGCTACTACGTAGAGGAACTCGTCCATTTTCTACTCAAGCTTGACCCTAGGTGGAGAGATATCGAGACGAGCCGACAAATCTTTGATGGCAAGCTCACTCTGGGGGAGCTGGATTTCATCCTCGGAGACGATGCCGGGGCGACTACCCATATCGAGCTTGCCTGCAAGTTCTACCTCCATACCTCGGCTGCCCATCCGTCAGGAAGCTTGCTGCTAGGCCCGAAGGCAGCTGACTGGCTCGAGAAGAAAACGGCGCACCTTTATGATCACCAGCTCGCGCTGGGACAGCTGTTCCTGCCGCAGGGGACGCGTAGCCTCCCCTGCCTTCTTGGCGTGATCTTCTCGCCCCTCTGTGCAGACGTGGATCCGATCCCCCGCGAAGCGTTGCCTGAATTTCTGCACCAAGCAGCAGATTCACGCTATCGCTGGGCGAGATTCAGTGACCTGATGAAATG
>JAHDFZ010000215.1 GCA_020627905.1 Verrucomicrobiota bacterium | reverse complement strand
CCGAATCCTCAGGATTGAGCTGCTTAAAGACTTCATACCTCTCTGGAAAATCAATTCCGATCAAATTGTATGCGTATCGAAACGGAAACCTTTTACCGGCCCAGCCCCCATACATTCCATCCTGCAAAATGACCAGCACCTCTGAAACCACTACAGCTTCAGCCCCCTGAAGGGATGCCCTGATATTTCTGATCTCGGAGAGAACCTGCTCAATTTTCCGATGGAACTCCTGCTTTTGCTGATCACGCCATTTTTTGAGCGCGAGGATGTAAAGCGCAAAGGCCACAAAAGCCAAAAGGGCTCCCATTAACTCAAGATTCATTCGCCTTATCGCAGTCCAAAGGTTTCTCCTCCAGCAACTTTATCTGTTTTTGGAGGCTCAAGATCAATGCTTCGTTTTGAAGCAAGTTTCCCTCCATTGATTTTCTAGTCCGATCCCACTCTTTCTGCAGCAAACCATACTCAGTAAAGCTGTTACGCATGATGTTCAGAACAGCTAATACTGCAGCGGCACCAACGAGAAAACCAGATACAAAGCCTATCTCAGCGGTAGCGATTTTATTTAAGAAAGCCTCAATCATCGAAAAACCCTCAGCAATAAAGCTGCTGAACCGGCGACGGTCAACATTCAGATCTCTCATTCATAAGGTCACATCACAGGACTGCTCCAAGAAGCTACGCACCGTATTAGGCGCAGATGGATAACTTCCATCAAGTTCTAATAAACTCATGCACTGTAGGCGGCCAACCTCCCTCAGGTGAGAGGATATACTCCTCCACGATGCGCCACTGATCCCCAGCGCTCTGAGGTTTCGGAGCCATCTTCAGCCAGTTTCGCCCATCATCGAACTGGATCTCAGGAGCTTGGCCCGGCAGCTCCTCAAAGACGCTTCCAATCCCTGCAAAACCTGTCCCGATCACATCGCTCACATAGGTGCGCCGGGCAATAGCCCCGAAGACGAGATAGCTACGCAGACCGAAAAGCGGGTTCTTTCGGTCGCGCGCCTTCTCCTGCTTGGAGAGCCCTACGTTTAACTCACTGGCGAGATTCTCCGGCAAATTCTCTGGCCACGTGACTTTGCCATCTTCCCCGACGGTGCCCCCATAGAGTGTCTTAAGGATCTTAAATCGAGGATGTGTCTCAATCGGCTCCTCTTTGAAAGACGTATCGAAAGTCCACTGCTCGGCAGGCTCGCCTCCCTCATTATCGGTGATGTCGCCAGCGCCGCGATAGACCAACTCCAGCCTGTAGCCAGCTTCATCATTCTCCGCGTCGTAGTTATCGAAGCGACGCTCATCAAGAGCAAACCCACTGAAGGTCGGATCACCGAATGTCAGACACTCAGGGAAGGTGGCCACCCAATGTGTAACAGTGATCGTTACCTCGCCGGTTTGCTCGTTCCTCTCTCCGGAGAGACCGGGCAACCGATTCCCTGAATAAATCGGATTCATAAGCTATGCGAACACGCCTCCCTCAACTCCACGCGGCTGCATGCGAACGCCTTCTTGTTTTGGTTTCGTATTTTCCACGATTTTTTCGAGTAAGCTGGTTTGCTTGGTTGCCTCAGACGCAATCAGCTCATTCGCACTTCGCCCCTGAATGAGCGCAATCGCTCCCGCCAATGATCCCTGGCGGACGAACCTTGGCGTTTCACCTTCTGAAGCTCCACCGCCCGATGCTGCTGCAGTAGACGCGGAATTCTCAGAGGCCGATGCTGCCGCTTCCCGATTTGCAAGAATCCGATTCTCCAGACGCAGACGCTGCTCAGCCAGTCTCGCCTGAGCCTCAGCCGCACTGAGCGGCCCGGTCGCCTCCGCAAAAGTCTGCTCGGCGACTTCCTTCCCTTTCACCAGGGCATCCACATACCCGCGCGCGAAGTCCTGAAGCGGATCGGTAAAGCCATCGCTCTCCGCGAACAGCTCTCCGGCACGATCCCGAAACGCCTCCGCCTGATCCGAGTAAATCTGATCGGCATCCCCAATGAGATCGCCCAGCTTCGGCACATTCTGCAGCGCCTGCAGCACCTTAGCCACAGCGTCCGAAATGATCGCGCCAAAGGACAGAGCTGCTCCCTGCAGGGCGTTGAGCATCCCGTTCCAGAAGTTCGCCGTCGCCACCTGACGCAGCAGCTGCACCACATTGGCCGTCTGCTCCGTGAAAACGGTGGCATAGAACGCTACAGCTGCCTGCAGCCCGCGAGCCAGGGCATTGACCGATGTCACAAAAGCCACCTGCAGGCCATCGCGCACCGCTGCAAGCATGTCCCCAGTGGAGAACTCCTGAAACACGGAAATGAAAGCATTGAGCGCCGTGCTCAGCGCCTTCCCCAGTCGCTGCCCGATCGGTGCCAGATCGATCCCGTTCACCGTCTCAAGGATCGGCAGGATCTGATCCACGATCTCGCTGCCGACCCCGACGAAAAAGCCGCTGAATTTCTTCCCGACCCCGCCGAGAATATCTGATGCCCGGTCGAACTGCGCTGCTGATTCATCCAGCAGGTCCGCCTGCGTGCCGATCTGCTCCCGCGCATTTTTCAGCGCCTCCGGATCATCGAAGAGCACCTGCAGCGCCGCCCCGGATCGCCCGAAGATCTGCATCGCCCGGGCCGCCCGCTCCGTTGGCGAGTCCAGCGTCTGGATGGCCTCCGAGATCTTCTCAAAAGCCCCGATGGGATCCCCGTCGATCAGCGTCGAGGCATCGACCCCGATAGCATCGAAGGCACGCTGCGTCTCGCCGCCCTTATCCACGGCATCCACCAGCGCCCGCTGCATGCGGTTGATGGAGGTCGTCATCTGCTCCACCGAGAGCCCGTTGTTCTCAAACGCTGCCGAGAGCATCTGCGCCCGACCGGCAGTCGACCCGATCTGGCTGGCCACGTCCGAAAACTGGCCACCCAGATCGAGCGCCTTCTTGATGCCAACGCCCAGCGCGCCTCCGGCAGCTGCTCCCGCCACTCCCAGCCCTAAAACAGAATTCTTAACCACATTCGCCAGACCTGCAACCCCTCGGGACACCCCGCCCAGCAGGTCGCCCCCCATCCCTTTGCCGGAGGACTTCGCCCCCTTCCGGAGGTCCCCCATCAGCTTCTTCGCCTGCTGCTGGCTTTTCCTAAATTTCTCAAGCTCGAGGACGAGCTCAGCTTCCAACTTCGCCATTCTAAGGCGCGCCGGAATGTTAAAAAAGTCGACGAAAGGGCTTGCTTACTATACCCTTAAAGAGTATATTCTAAGTATGCCACGCAAGATCCGCCAACTCCTCTCCGACTACCAGCGCGCTGGCTTCACCCTTGAAAAAGGCGGAAAAGGATCGCACCGTAAACTGAGCCACCCGAAGCTGGATAAGAAAGCCACCCTTTCAGGCAAGCTCGGCCACGATGCGAAAACTTATCAGGAGAGAGATCTCGCCGATTTCCTCAAACAACTGAAAGAACAAGAATGAAATCAACCACCACTCCCGAAGTCCAGGCCAAACTGGACCGCTACTTCCGCTTCATCGAATGGAGCGATGAGGATCAAGTCTTCATCGGCCGGGCCCCCGATCTCATGGGCGGAGGTGTCCACGCCGAGACCCGCTCCGAGTGCGAGGAAGCGCTACGCCTCGCTATGGAAGACGTCGGCGAAGACTATGAGGAGCGCCATCAATGGCCGGAGATCACCCTCGCCAACGTTTACGAGAAACTCGTCCCCGCCGTTGCGTAATGGACCTGGACTGCAAGGCGATCCGCGAGTCACTGAAGCTCTCGCAAAGCCAGTTCGCCGCCCTTCTCGACATATCCGTTCGCACCATCCACAAGTGGGAATCTCCCACAGGGACAGCCCCATCAGGAGCCGCCCGCTCCCTGCTAAAGATCGCAAAGGACCGTCCTGACGTGCTAAAGGACGTGCTCGGCTAGAACCTAGCGGCTTCCCTAGCCACTGCCGCCTCCACGGTATTGAGCATCTTCCGCGTCTGCCGATTCACCGCATACTGCACGCGCCGCTCCAGCCCGCGCACCTCCCGCGCATGCTGCACGCCATTCACCATCAGGAAGCGCATGCGCCGCTCTGAGATCTCCACCACCGCCTTGCTCGGCGAGCTATGCCGCCAGATCCACGCCGGTGGCTTATACCCCAGCTTAGCCGCTGCCTGATTCCACCCAGCTGCCAGCTGCCCTACCTTTTTTTTCTGCGCCGTGCGGAAGCGTGACAGTTCACCTTTCTGCACCCGGTAGGTCTGCCCGCCGCGCTTGATCCGACCATTTCGGCCCCGGGCGCGACGATGCACCGAGGCTAGGTTCACCGACTCCGCCTGCCGTTTCGTAGCCGCCGGGATGAAGATCTTCGCCAGGTCAGCCTCTACCGCACGCTCGCCGAGCTGCTTCGCCGCCGACCCCTGCGTCGTCTGCGTGCCGGGAGGAGTCGACCGCACGATCTGCTGCACGATCAGCTTCGCCTGCTGCCGCATCACCTCCTCCACCGGTCGCCGCGAGCGCACCATGAAGAGAGAGAGAGCCTTTTCGAAATCGCGTGTGTCGAGGTTGAGTTCGGTTTCAGCCATGCAGGTTGATGGGTGTCGTTCCGCCGCAAAATACGACTTGCATACTGCCCCAAATGAATAGAAAAGAGGATAGGTCAGCTTTGATAAAGATCCAGTTGGCCTGAAAAAAGCGCTTGCAATCACTTGATGGTGGCAATCGGCTTAGAAAGGTCAGCTTCACCTTCGCAGCGACCTGGAAAAAAGCACTTGGTATCTGGGACGTGGCGAAATCAGAGTTGTCGCCCAAAACAGGCAATCACAACCATGAATAATAACCATGACCCACCTGATAAGGGTGAGAAGGTGCCCCGCCCTGAGAAGCACTGGCACCTTCTCACCTATCTAGCAGAGCACATCGCAGCCGGTTTCGGCTTTGCGGCTGGCTCGGATGCATTCCATACTCTCAAGGAGTGGATAATGCAAACTTGGACCCGCTAACCCATGAGAGCCGTCCCGCAAGGGGCGGCTCTTTCCTACCACCGCAAATCAACCTCATCCGCCTGCAGCTTATCCCGCACGGCCTCCAGCCCTGCGGCCTGCTTCGCGAAATCCGCATCCGCCACACCCAGCCCCCCTCGCACGGTCCACACATAGGGATTCCCCTGGTGCGCGCAATGGTGATACTGCAGCACGCGAGCCAGCGGCAGCTCGCGGTAGATGTAGCGCTCGGACCAGCCGGTCTGCTTGGCGATGGCAAAGACGATGCTCGCCGTGCTTCCCGGCTCGATCAGTTTCCCGGCGGCACTTCCTCATCGGAGTCCATGCCGGTGTCCCGATCCGCCAGCTCGAAGCTCGCGGCCTCCACCTGCTGACTGATGGCGCTCATCTTCTTCACCAGCTGAGGCAGCTGCCCGACCGGGATGCGTGCCTTGAACTCGACGACATAATGCCGCAGCCGAGTCCGGCAGGCTTTCTTCTCCTCCGGCGTCTCCGCCATCTCGCAGTCAATGGCGAGACCGCGCACAAGCGACTCATCCTCCGACAGCGCCCAGGCGAGCGTCAGGCAGTCATCGAGCATGCCGAACTCGCTCTTCGTCGACCCGCTGAGCAGATCCTGCAGCTCGAATGCCTGCACGTAGTCCAGCGTCGCCAGCGTGTAAGGGCGGAACTCGATGCCCTCCAGCGTGAAATTTTCCTCATGAAAGGCACCTCGCAGGCGCGATTCCCGTGTCTTCTCGTCGTCTGAATTTCCCATCGCGAGCCGACGAACGTCAAACGCAGCCCTAACGAGTCAGTAGCGACTTGATCATCGTCTCCCGCTCTTCCTCCGTGGAGTCGAACGGCAGGTAGAACTTGCTACGCCCTCGGCGAATGCAGATCTGGCGTCCGACGGACTGTAGCTCCTGTAGCAAGTAGTGGAACTGACTGAACACACGGATGCAGGAAACTGCCTCGCCACTCGCATCATCAATGAGATTTGGCAGATCATTCAAATCCGCCCCCATGATCAAATGCGCTACTTCACCATTCACTTGCTTCACGGCCCGCCACATGTCCACCATCGGGCGAGGTTCGTAGGTAACTTGATAAGCTTGGAAAAGTTGCCTACGCAGCATTAGGTTTGGATCAGCCGCACTCATCTCTCCCTCGATCACCTGCTTCGCCTGCTTAACAGACAAAGCTGCTAACGCTGCTCCATCTCCCTGCTGAAACGACAGCATCGGCTCAGCATCGAAAAGAAACACAAACTCACGCTCCCCATCCCAGGCATTTGTGACGTCCTGAAAGGCCTTCAGCTCGCCCTTCTCATTACGCAAAAACGGGTAGCCC
>JAHDFZ010000006.1 GCA_020627905.1 Verrucomicrobiota bacterium | reverse complement strand
TGCCGTTTGCCGGTTTTCAAGACCGGTGCATTCAACCACTCTGCCACCCCTCCATCGAAAACTGTGATCACTCATAGGACTCACGTTCTCTACAGGACTTGCGTCGTGCGGGCGGTTATTGTGCTTCGAATTAGGATCTTGGCAAGGTGAAATAGAGGCAATTTGATTGTCGAAGTGGAGCGAATCTTCTAAAACAGGGAGGAATCTGTCAAAATCTACCTATGAAAAAAACCAATGATCTTCCTCAAGACCCCGAAGATGATGAGATCGCTCTGCCGTTCGGTTCGGGCCTGATCTCTGGCTGGTTATCGGCGATCCTGGCGTTTCTTTCGCTGTGTGGCGTTCTGTGCTTTCTGTTTCCGCAATGGCTCACTTCTGAGCAGTTTCGGGCCGCTTATTCCGCTGAGTTCGCTCGTGGTCTGTTATTCTGGTCTTTGATCGCTGCGTATGTAACCGGGTTGATCAGCTATGTGCTCAACCGGTCAAAGAGGCTTGCCTGGTTTGGGATCGGTGTATCGCTGCTCGCCAGTATTCTCGGCGGATCGCGCATCGAGATTGAGCCATTCCAATCTACTCCATACTCATTAGGCCTTGATTGGTTCGCGATCAGTTTCTTGTTTTCGATGCTGATTTTCATCCCCATCGAAAAGGCCTTTGCCCTGCACAAGGAGCAGAAGATCCTCAGAAAAGGCTGGCGGACTGATTTGGTGTATTTTTGTGTGAGCCACCTCCTCATCCAGTTTATCTTTCTCTGGACGAATGGGTTTGCGGGGACCTTTTTTTCCTGGGCAGCTACAGATTCTCTTCAGGGAGCTGTAAGGTCGCTTCCCATCTGGGGCCAGTTTCTGCTCGCGACGTTTCTGGCGGATCTCTTTCAATACTGGACGCATCGCATTCACCATCGGTCCGGTTTTCTGTGGAAATTTCACAGCGTTCATCACTCCAGTCATTCCATGGACTGGCTCGCAGGCTCCCGGACCCATCTGTTTGAGGTGTTCATGACCCGGGCCATCGTCATGATCCCGCTCTATGTATGTGGGTTTGATCCCGCTGCGCTGAATGCATACGTCGTGCTGGTAGGTGTCCAGGCCGTGGCTATCCATGCGAATGTAGGCATCAATCTTTCGTGGCTCCGTTTTATCCTTGTAACTCCTCAATTCCACCACTGGCACCATGCGAAGGATGAGGAATACGTAGATGCGAACTACGCCGTGCATCTGCCGATCATCGATATGATCTTCGGCACCTACAAATGTCCCAAAGGAGAATGACCTGAGGCCTATGGGATCGTTAGCGGTGAGCCGCCGAAAGGATTCCTTGGGCAGCTCTGGCATCCGTTTCAGCGGCGTTCCCGAAGGCCTTGACGCCTGCGGCCGCAGCGCTACTGTCCGCCCATGCTGGATATACGATTGTTGCGCGAAAAACCGGAGTGGGTAGCTGAGCGGGTCGGTCATCGGGGTGCCGATGTCGCCGAAACGGTGAAGGAGATCCTCGCCTGTGACGAGACACGCCGCGCTGGTGAGACGGAAAAGCAGAAGCTGCAGTCTGACCGCAATCGCATCTCGAAAAGCATCGGAGCACTTAAGAAAGAGGGAAAGGACACCTCAGAGGTGGAAGCTGAGGTGCGGGCCATCGGCGAGCGTATCAAAACCATCGGTGAAGAGGCGGATGCAGCCGAGAACAAGCAACGGGATCTCCTGCTGGGCCTGCCGAACCTACCCCATGATGACTGCCCGATAGGCGAGGATGAAGATGCCAACCCTGAGGTGCGCGTCTGGGGAGACCAGCCGGCCTTTGATTTCGAGCCGAAGAACCACATCGAGCTTGGCGAGTCTCTCGGCCTCTTTAATTTCGAGTGGGGTGCCAAAATCAGCGGCAGTAATTTCGTCGTTTTCACTGGGCTAGGTGCGAAACTGGAGCGGGCGCTCATTCAATATCTGCTGGATACCCACACGCAGAAACACAGTTATCAGGAAGTGTCTCCTCCGTTTCTGATCAATCGCGCCTCTATGTATGGCACAGGACAGCTCCCGAAGTTTGAGGATGACATGTATGGCGTGGATGAGAACGAGATGTTCCTCGCCCCGACAGCAGAGGTGCCTGTCACGAACCTTTTCGCAGACACCATTCTGAAAGAGGACGAACTGCCGGTTAAGGTGACGGCCTACACCCCCTGTTTCCGCAAAGAGGCGGGATCGGCGGGGCGCGAGAGTCGTGGTCTCATCCGCATGCACCAGTTCGACAAGGTCGAGTTGGTGAATGTCGTGAAGCCTGAGGACTCTGCAGCGCAGCTGGAAACTCTGACGGCCGAGGCGGAGGCGATCCTCCAGGCACTGGGGCTGCACTATCGGGTGATCGAGCTATGCACTGGTGATCTCGGTTTCTCGTCTTCGAAAACCTATGATATAGAAATCTGGGCCCCGGGCCACGGGGGGTATCTGGAAGTCTCCAGCTGCTCGAACTTCGTCGACTACCAGGCCCGCCGCATGAAGCTGCGCTACAAAAATGCTGACGGGAAGAATCAGCTCTGCCACACACTGAACGGCAGTGGGACGGCTCTACCACGTCTGGTGGTGGCGTTCCTTGAGACTTATCAGCAGGCGGATGGCTCAGTGCGGATCCCTGAGGCGTTGCAACCCTACATGGGGTGTGAAGTGATTCAGGGAAAATAGTTGCCGGCATGAGCGACCAAACAGGGAAAGAGGGCGAGGCCTTACCGAAAGGTCCTCGGCTTTTGTCTCCGGCTGAAAAGCTCAAAACGGCCGAGCGGATCTACTGGAGCGCTCGTTCGCTGAAGGCCGCCGCTCTGCGGCAACAGAACCCTGACTGGTCAGAAGAAGAGGTGCAGGCAGAAGTCCGGCGCGCTTTTATGTTTTCTCGCGGTCTGAATCGATGACTCCTGGCGATGATTGATCTCTTTTCTGTCATTCTGCAGCCTCTGGAGAAGTCCGGTGTCGATTATATGGTCACAGGTTCCGTGGCTGCCATGACGTATGGCGAGCCTCGTTTAACGAACGATATCGACATCGTCATCAGCGTTCGGCCTGAGCACGTCGGAGAACTGGTGGAGGCCTTCCCTGCAGCTGACTATTACATCAGCCCGCTGGAGGTTCTCCTGCTTGAGCTCGAGAGAGGGACGAGAGGGCATACCAATATCGTTCATCATGGAACAGGATTCCGTGCGGACGTTTATTTCGCCGGGACAGACCCTCTGCACCAGTGGGCCTGGCCACTGCGGCAGCGTCTGACCTTATCGGAGGACTTGACTGTCTCTTTTGCACCCAGCATCTACGTCATCCTTCGTAAGCTTGAGTTCTTCCGCGAGGGACACTCATCAAAGCATCTGACTGACATCGCGGGCATACTTGCCGCCAACGCTTCTTCTGTAACCGACCCCGAATTGGAAGACTGGGTCGAGAAGCTGCATCTTGAGAGAGAGTGGCAGGCAGCGCTCAGAGAGGCCGGAGTATAGCTGCGAAGGCACAAAAAAAGGCGCCCCGGAGGGAGCGCCTTTGCAGAAAGTAATTCTTACTGGAAGCGTTACTTCGCCAGATAGGAAGCGGTGCTCTCGTGGGTAGCCTCCATGGCGTCCTGACCCTTTTCCCAGTCCATCGGGCAGACTTCGCCATGCTCTTCGAAATGCTGGAGAGCATCGACCATGCGGATGGCTTCCTTGATGGAGCGGCCTAATGGCAGGTTGTTCACCAGCTGGTGCTGGACGATGCCGTCTTTGTCGATGAGGAAGAGGCCGCGATAAGCGATGAGCTCGCCTTCGACCTCGATTTCATCATCGTCATTGAGCACGTAGTCGCCGACGAGCACGTCGTAGTCTTCAGCGATCGTCTTATTGGTATCAGCGACGAGTGGGTAGCTGACCCCACCGATGCCGCCCTTGTCGCGAGGGACCTGCAGCCAGCCCCAGTGGGACATCTCGGTGTCGGTAGAGCAGCCTACGACAGCAACATTGCGTGACTCGAACTCAGCCAGCGCGTCCTGAAAGGCGTGCAGCTCTGTCGGGCAGACGAAGGTGAAGTCCTTCGGGTAGAAGAAGAAAAGCACATACTTGCTGCCCTGATACTGATCGAGAGAGAAATTTTCGACGATTTGTCCGTCGACGACGGCACTTGCTTTGAAAGAAGGGGCTTTGCGGCCTACGAGAACTGCCATGATGATTGAATTAGGTTGGGACTGATTGAAGAATTCAGCTGAGTCAGGGATTCCACAAAACTCAGACGGGCGAATGGTCCTTTGTGCCGCCAGTCGTGTCAACCGGCCTTTAAGGAACTGGCAAAAAACTCGTCGTAGCCGCCTCCCCCAAAGGTGCGTAACCTTTTGGTCTATGCCTCCGAAGCCCTCGAAAGATTCCTCCCCTGCCCCGGTCATCCAGCTGCGCGGCGTCAGGCAGAACAATCTCAAGAATATCGATCTCGACATCCCCATCGGGAAGTTCACGGTGATTTCCGGGGCCAGTGGATCCGGTAAGTCGAGCCTCGCCTTTCAGACGCTTTATGCTGAGGGCCAGCGCCGTTATGTGGAGACCTTTTCTCCCTACACCCGGCAGTTCTTTGATCGCATGGACAAGCCGCAGGTGGACGCCATTCATGGCATCCCGCCAGCTATCGCCATTGAGCAGCAGAATGCCGTCAAAACCACGCGCTCGACCGTGGGCACGATTACCGAGATCAACGACTACCTGAAGCTCATCTACCCACGGATGGCGAAGGGCATCGATCCTGTGACGGGAGAGGAGATTTCCCCTGATTCTCCCGAAACCATCCACCGGAAATCAAAAGATAGGTTTGGAGCGGACGCACCCCTCCTGCTCCTGTTCGGAATCCCGGTCCCTGACGATACAGAGCCGGCAGATTTCTTTTCCTTCCTCCAGCAGCAGGGCTATCTGCGGGTGTGGATTTTCGGGGAGCTCTATCGAGTCGATGAGCCGGAGAGCTACACGCGAGCAAAGCTACCCGCCGTCGTGGAGGTGCTGCAGGATCGGATCAAAGCCTCGCGGAAGAGTCGATTCCTCGAAGCGACCGAAAGGGCGCTGGATCTAGGGAAGGGGCGTATGCAGGTAGTGGAGCCGGAGACCGGCGAGCGCGCCGAATTTTCCCGGGACTGGGAGAATCCGGCCACGGGGACCGTGCTTAAGCCACCAACTCCGGGCTTGTTCAGCTTCAACAGCCCTATTGGGGCCTGCCCGGATTGTAAGGGTTTCGGCAAGGTCATCGGGCTGGACATCAATAAAGCGATACCGAACAAGAATCTTTCCATCTCACAGGGGTTGGTCCGTGCCTTTCAGGGGGATACCTATCAGGAATGTCAGGACGACCTCATGCGCTGTGCGAAAGCCCGCGGACTGAGTCGGGTCACCCCGTTCAATGAGATGGACCCTGAGGATCAGGAATGGATCATCGAGGGCGAATCAGGAGATCCGGACGAGGCCTGGCAGCACGGGCTCTGGTATGGGGTGCGTGGCTTTTTCCACTGGCAGGAGAGCCGCAGCTACAAGATGCACGTGCGCGTTTTCCTCAGTCGCTTTCGCAGCTACACCACCTGCCCGACCTGCAAAGGCACACGCCTCAAGCCGGAGGCTTTGTATTTTCAGCTGGCTGGTCGCCGTCTTCCCGATCTCTGGCAGATGTCATTGAGTGATCTAAAAGACTTTTTCGCAACCCTCACGGCGCCAGCGAAAGATCGCACAACAGAGATGCTGCTCAGCGAGGTAAAAGCGCGCCTGCACTATCTGTGCGAAGTCGGGCTGGGCTATCTGCATCTGGATCGGGAAACGCGCACGCTCTCCGGTGGTGAGGTGGAGCGGGTCAACCTCACTACCTGTCTGGGGGCAAATCTAACAAACACCCTTTTCGTTCTCGATGAGCCAACGGTCGGACTTCACCCGCGGGATGTGAACAAGCTGATCGGGGTGATCGAGCGCCTGCGGGATCTGGGGAATACCCTCGTCGTCGTTGAGCATGAGGACGCGGTGATCCGAGCCGCCGACCACCTCATCGATATCGGGCCGGGTCGGGGGTCCGGCGGCGGGGAGGTCACCTACGCAGGCGACGGATGCGGGACCGAGCGGAAAGCAAAAGCTGCGCTCAAAAAGAATCCGGAAAGCCTGACCTTAGCATATCTTTCCGGATCAAAGTCGATCCCGACGCCGACCAGATTTCGAACGCCGAAACACTGGATCGATATCAAGCGGGCGACGCAGCACAATCTCAAGAAAGTCGACGTTAGGCTGCCGCTCGACGCGCTGTGCGTGATTAGCGGTGTGTCAGGATCTGGTAAATCGACGCTGATCCACTCAGTCGCCTACGAGAACATGCGGGAGGCGCTGGCGCTCAAAGGTGATGGGACTGAGCCGGGCGAATGTGGAAGTGTCGAAGGGGCCGAGCAGCTGGCCGACATCATCATGGTCGACCAGTCCCCGCTGGCCAAGACACCGCGCTCGACACCCGCGGTGTATGTCGGCTTGTTCGACGACATCAGAAAGCTGTTTGCTGATTCACCTGATGGCAAAGCGCGCGGTGTGACACCTGGCTACTTTTCTTTCAATAGCGGACAGGGACGTTGCGAGCGTTGTCAGGGGATTGGTTTCGAGAAAGTGGAGATGCAGTTTCTCTCCGACATCTTCGTGACCTGTCCCGAGTGCGAGGGTTCCCGATACACCAAGGAGGCCCTGGAGATCCAGTGGCGTGACCGCTCCATCCATCAGGTGCTGGAGATGACGGTGACTGATGCGATCGCTCTCTTTTCCGAGGAGGAATCGAAGCGTGGTCAGCGAATCGTCAAGGGGCTTGAGCTTCTGGAGGAAGTGGGTCTAGGCTACCTGCGACTTGGGCAGCCGCTGACGACTCTATCAGGTGGCGAATGCCAGCGAATCAAGCTGGTGGGTCACCTCCTGTCACGCGGAGCTGGCTCGCAGGGAGACAAGCATCTCTTCATCTTCGATGAGCCGACTACCGGACTGCATCAGGATGATACGGCGATGCTGCTGCGTATGTTTGACCGACTGGTAGAGGCAGGGGACAGTGTCTGGGTGATTGAGCACAACCTCGATGTCATCAAAAGTGCGGACTATGTCATTGATTTGGGTCCAGAGGCCGGGACAGGTGGCGGAGAGGTCATCTTCACCGGCACGCCGGAGGAGCTGCGATCCTGCTCAGGGTCGCGCACCGGTGCCTTTCTAGCTGAGTCGCTAGGAGAGCCGGATGAGGCTCAGGAGGCCCTTGTGGCGGAGAACGTCTATACACCCTATCAGGTGACGAGGAAGGTGGCATCGAACGCCATCGAACTTTTTGGTGCGCGCGAGAATAACCTGAAGGATATCAACGTCACCATTCCGCGAGAGCAGCTGGTCGTGGTGACCGGGCTAAGCGGTTCAGGGAAGTCTACTCTTGCCTTTGACATCCTCTTCGCTGAGGGGCAGCGCCGCTTCCTCGATAGCATGTCGACTTATGCGCGCCAGTTCGTCGAGCAGCTCGAGCGGCCGGACATCGATGTCGTGGCGGGGCTGCCTCCGACTGTGGCGATCGAGCAACGGATCTCGCGCGGAGGTGGGAAGTCGACTGTCGCTACAGTGACAGAGATCTGGCATTTCCTACGACTGCTCTATGCGAAGGTCGGGGTGCAGCACTCGCCTGATACGGGAGATCCGGTTAGCAAGCAGAGCGTGTCAGAGATCGTCACCAAGATCCGTGCCGAGGCAGCGAAAAAGCGGCGGAAGGTCTGGGTGATGGCCCCGCTCATCAAAGGGCGGAAGGGCTATCACACAGATGTCGCCGACTGGGCAGGACGTCAGGGATTCACTGAGCTGCTTGTCGATGGACAGATCAAGGAGGTGGAGGGATTCCAGAGACTGGAGCGATTCAAGGAGCACTTCATCGATGTTATCGTCGGTGAAGTCCCCCATGATCAGAGTCCCGAAGAAACGAGGGAGCTGGTGGAGCGCGCGCTGAAGATCGGGAAACGGACGCTGCGCTTTTTTGATTCGCGCAATCACATCCAGGTGATGAACACCGAGATGTGTGATCCGACCACCGGACGCTCGTTCGAAGAACTGGATCCGCGTCTCTTCTCCTACAACTCGCCTCACGGCTGGTGCCCGACTTGCCGAGGTTATGGGGTTGTGGAGAAGAACCCCGTCAATAGCGATGATCGAGATGCCGAGTCGCAGTTGGATGCCGAGTTGCGCGAGGAGCGTAGGCGCTCGCGCAAACTCGACCCGAGCGAGGTCGAGACCTGCCCGGATTGTCAGGGTGCCAGGCTGAATGAAGTAGCTCGCTCTGTCCGCGTTGGTGACACTGCTATTCACGAGGTAGCCCAGCAGACAGTGGTGCAGGCGCGCGATACCATCGCTGGTTTTCAGTTTGAGAATGAGGCAGCGATTATCGCTCGCGATATCATTCCCGAGATCCTGCAACGGCTTAAGTTTCTCGAAGAGGTCGGTCTCGGCTATCTGCAGCTTGATCGTGCCGCTACGACCCTAAGCGGTGGCGAAAGTCAGCGCATCCGTTTGGCTGCACAGTTAGGGTCGAACCTGCGCGGAGTTCTTTACATTCTCGATGAGCCGACCATCGGACTGCATCCGCGCGATAATGCTGCTCTGCTAGATACCCTTGAGGCTCTTAAGAAACGTGGGAACTCGCTCGTGGTTGTCGAACATAACGACGAAACGATGGAGCGAGCTGATGAGATCATTGATCTCGGTCCCGGTGCCGGTCGCCTTGGGGGAGAAGTCGTCTGGCGGGGAGGAGCGAAGGACTTGTTCGCCTCGACGAAGCAAGTTTCCGACGATGAGCGCTCCCCTACCCTGCGCGCGTTTTCTCAAACACTCACCCACCCGCTGCAAGGCGAGCGGCGACCGCTGAAGGGGCCGCGGACGAAGGATGCCTGGATCAACATCAAAGGGGCGCATGCCAACAACCTTAAAGACGTCGACGTCAGCATCCCGGTCGGCAGACTGACCGTTATCACTGGATTATCCGGCTCCGGCAAGTCCAGTCTCATGCGCGGCGTATTTCGCCCTGCCCTGACAGATGCACTGGTGAAAGCGAAGGCGGCCGCCAAAAAGAAGACAGCTACGAAGAAGTCCGCTAGGAAGAAAGCGGCGGGGGCAGCCATCCAAAAAACCTGGAAGAGCATCAGTGGTGTCGGGAACATCGAGACGGTCTACGAGGTCGATCAGTCTCCTATCGGTAAAACCAGTCGCTCGACGCCGGCTACTTATGTGAAGCTCTTCGATGAAGTGCGAAAGCTCTTCGCCCAGGTGCCGGAGGCACGCGCGCGAGGTTACACAGCCTCCCGGTTCTCCTTCAATACCGAAGGCGGTCGTTGCGAAGCTTGTAAAGGGAACGGCCAGATCAAGCTGGAGATGACCTTCCTGCCGACCACCTATGTCGAGTGCGAGGAGTGCAAGGGCCGTCGCTTTAATGCACCGACGCTCGAGATCCTCTACAATGGGAAGTCGATCGGCGATGTCATGGATATGTCGATCGCTGAGGCAGCAGAGTTTTTCAGTGATCACCCGAAGCTATCGCGGACCCTCAGCCTGATGGAGGAAACAGGTCTCGGCTATCTGCGCCTGGGCCAGGCCAGCCCCACGCTCAGCGGAGGCGAGGCCCAGCGGATCAAGCTCGTCGCCGAGCTGACTCGTGGCATCGGTCGGTCAGCCAACGCACGGCTGCGCCAGAATCGGAATCCGAAGTCTAACGTGTATCTGATCGAGGAGCCGAGCATCGGCCTCCACACCTCCGATGTGCGTCGCCTGATCGAGGTCTTGCATCGTCTCGTCGATGACGGTCACACGGTGATCGTTATTGAGCATTCCGTCGAAATCATGGCAGAGGCAGATTACCTGATCGACATCGGCCCCGAGGCCGGCGGTAGGGGTGGCGAGATCGTCGTCGCGGGCGTGCCGGAGGAGGTGGTGAAAAATGGCGAGAGCAAGACAGCGCCGTTCCTGAAGAAGCAGTTGGCAAAAGGGCGGTGAAGGCAGGGGTTGTGCTTTGTAAATGTGCGCCGTAGTTTCTGATGGCGACGAAATGAAGATTGAAAATTTGGTGATTAAAGATTTCCGGTGCTACGAATCCCTAGACGTCGATTTTGATGCAAAGTTAAACGTTCTGGTTGGAGTTAATGGTGCGGGTAAGACTACTGTCCTCGATGCCATTAGCGCATGTTACGATTCGATGCTTGCTGAGCTAGTAGGCGGAATTGAACTTGAGCGGATGGTAAGATTCGCACTGGCCCAAAATTTAAAAGTCTCCGATATTCGGAGGCTGTGCAATGAAGGGTATTCGCAGCGCGCTGTTCTGCATGCGAAGCTTTCCGATGGTGGCACCGTAAATCGGATAAAGGATTACGACGAAGCTGAGGATTCAGAGCGCGAAGAACACGGTCCTCCCGACGCAATAAGTAGAAGAAGAACCAATCGCCCCAGGAGCGAGCTTAATGACGAGCTGCGAAATAAGCTGCGCAAACTAAGGAAGGCAATTATCGAGTCGCCCTCAGAACTCAATGACCTACCTATAATTGCTTATTACCGCTCGACTAGGAAGGTTTCCCAAAGAGAAGAAACTCGGACTACGAAAGACAGAGTGGCGAGCCGTTTTGATGCTTTGAAACATTCGAACGACGCATTCGCCAATTTTGAAAACGTCGTCTCCTTCTTGGCAGAGCGAGATGCTGCCGAGGCGCGTGAGATTCGAGTTAAACAAGACCTCAGTCACCGAGATCCGCTTAAGCGCTGGATAGAGGAAGCGGCCGTCTCAATGATTGAGCCCCTTCGGGCAATTGGGTTTTCGTTATATCCTCCGTTTCAGCTCGTGCTTGATTGGGGAAACGGAGATGCCTCATCGAGTCGGCTCCTCGACCAATTATCAGACGGTTACCGAAATATGCTTGCTCTAGTGATGGATTTTTCGAGGAGGCTCACTCAGGCTAACCCTCACTTAGGAAACCCTTTGGAAGCAAAGGCTGTTCTCATGATCGACGAGATTGATCTCCATCTCCATCCAGAATGGCAGCAGCGCGTTATTCCTGACCTTCAGCGGACGTTTCCAAACACCCAGATCATCTGCACGACTCACAGTCCCCAAGTCCTCAGCACGGTCAAGCCGGAGAACATCCTGATGCTCTACCCTGACCGCGTAGAGAGAGCGACGGGAGAGCATTCCTACGGTGCGGAAAGTCAGAATATTTTGAACGGAATTCTCGGGGTGACTCCTAGTCCTGAACTTCCTGACGTGGAAAAACTCAAGGCCCAGCTAATGGATGGTCTGGCAGCGGATGCATGGCAGACTGAGGAGTGGAAAGAAACCTTCGATGCCCTAGAGCAACTTGTGGGGCCCTATGACACCTTTCTTTCGAATGTCCGTTTACAGCTGGCGAAACTGAAAAAAGCCCATGCAGCGGTTTGAGATACCCGGCGGGACTTCCGGGCTGCGAAAGTGCAGGCGTGAGTTTCCTCGTGGGCCGTGGGAAAAGATCTCTTTTGAGTATAAGCAGGAGCTGAAACAAATCTTTCTCGAAAACCAGTCGCCTCACGGGCAGCCGTTATGTGCATATTGCGAAGCTCAAATTTCATCCCAAAAATCTCATATCGATCACGTCGATCCGAAGGGCGACCCGCAGTTTGCACACCTTACCTTTTGTGTAGAGAATCTAGTAGCCTCTTGTGGCAAAACTAACAGCCAGACATGCGGGCATCACAAGGACAGTCAAGTTCTCCCTGAGTGGTCAAAGCCTTATGCTAGGCAGAATGCTGCAGAGAGGTTTCGTTATGACCTTGATGGTGCGATCGTAGGCTCTGATGATGAAGCGGAAGAGGTTGTCAACATGCTCAACTTGAATGAGAAAACGCTCAAACAGCGCCGAATGCAGAGGATAAACGAAATCCTTTCTATGCAGCGAAGTTTGGGTTCGGATGCCGCCCTGCTAAAGATGCATCTTCGTGACTTTCCCAGTCTTGTAGACTATCTCGTCGGCTAGAGAAAACCTCCGCCGTCTCCATGAAAACCTCTAGAGAAGAACGCCTCAAGCATCTGAAGCCTCTCGACCCGTGGGAGGCGGCGACGCCGGAGGGGGCTCAGCTGGCGCTGATGATCGAGGCGCAGTCCATCCCGCTATCCGAAAAGCTCCGCTGGCTGGAGGAAGCCTACGAATGGACGATGCGGGAGCGGCAGGAAGCTACTCCTGCTTCATCTGACGGCGAGCCGAGCTGAGTCCATAGATAGCGGCGCTCCCCAGCAGGAATGAGATGAGAAAGGGTGCTCCAGCGAAGTCGCGATCTGCCTCCGGCTGATAGGCGAAGGCAAACACCTGCGTCATCGCCAGCAATCCGATGATCATCGCCAGCGAGCGCGCTGCTGAGAGGACCCCCTGCAGCATCCCCTGCTCGTCCTCTCCTACTCCGCGGCTGAGGATGGCTAGGAGAGCGGGATTGAGAATCGCCCCGAGAGCGCTGATGGGGATGAATAGCATGACCGCCAGCCCGTTTGTCGCGAAGGCGTAAAAAACGAAGGCACCGGTTTCGATGAAGAGCCCCCAGCGGATGCAGGACCAGTCGCCGAAACGCGGTTTCAGCACGCGAATGAGCAGAGCTTGCACGAGGGCATAGCAGAGGCCGTAGAGAGCCCACGAGTAACCGACCATTCCGGGGCCCCAGTCGAAATTCGCTTTCGCATAATAAGGCCAGATGGCAGGAAAGACGGTGAAGGCGAGTTCCAGCAGGAAGAAGACGATGACCAGTCTGGAGATGTTGCCCAGTTTCCGGACGGTTTGAAAAACGCGCAGTGGATTGGCTTTTGTCGCTTCGAACGTTCGGCGATCCTTCTGAGCGAGCGTCTCCGGAAGGAAGACACACCCGAGCAGGAAATTCAGTCCTGCCAGTGCACCCGCGGCTATGAAAGGGGCCCTCGTTCCGAATTCTTCTCCGAGAAAACCACCGATGATCGGCCCGACGATGAAGCCCAGGCCGAGAGCGGCGCCGGTCAGGCCGAACTGAGCGGAGCGTTTTTCACTGGGCGTCACATCAGCGATACAGGCATTGGCGGCGGCAACGGTGGCGGAGGTGATGCCGCCGATAGCACGGGCGGCAATAATCAGCCAGAGATCCTGAGCAAAGACCAGCACCGCATAGTCCACGGCCATGAAAAAGAGAGATGGGAGGATCACCTTCCGTCTGCCGAAGGTGTCAGAAATCTGCCCGAGCAGAGGCGCGAAAAGGAACTGCATGAGGGCAAACACCGTCGCGAGAATCCCGCCCCAGGTGGCAGCCCGGGTCAGGTTGGGAGCTCCGATTTCCTCCAGCAGGTCTGGCATGACAGGAACAATGAGGCCGATCCCCACCGTATCGAGAAACAGGGTGAGGAGGATCACGAGAAGGGCTGAACGAGTCATGAAGGGGGCGTCTGCCTCGCGGGCAGGGTAGACGGCGTGAGGATTCCTGCAATCACGTGATCCGGCTGACGGGGCGGCGAGTGCTCCCATCGCCCCTTTTTTGCTGGAATCTTCTTAGAAGATGGGCAAGTATGGCCGCCTAGCTGTGGGGAAACCCCACAAAAACCTAAAAACTTTTTCACTCCCAACCCTTTTTCCGCTGTGGAATTTTCAGATATTCAAAAAATTGTCGAGCTGATGGATGAGCACGGTCTCTCTCAGTTCAAGCTTGAGCAGGACGAAACGAAGCTCGAGCTGAAGAAGGGTGGCGATCTAGACGTCAAGGCTGTGCAGCAACTCCTGAGCAGCATGCCTGCCGCTGCACCCGCTCCCCTGGCAGCTGCAGCACCTGCCGCAGTCGCACCGGCGGCCGCTGGCGCGGCAGCCTCGGCAGAGGAAGGTCTCCCTGCAGGTGTTGAGGAAATCACCTCTCCTATGGTCGGCACCTTCTACACCTCTCCTGATCCGGATTCTGACCCCTTCGTAAAGGTAGGCGCGAAAGTTTCTGCTGATTCCACTGTCTGTATCGTCGAGGCGATGAAGGTGATGAATGAGATCAAGGCGGAAGGTAACGGCGAGATCGTAGCTGTGCTGGTCGAAAATGGCACCGCTGTCCAGTTCGGAGATCCGCTCTTTCACATTAAGAAGGCGTAGTCGCCATCTTCTGGGCAACCTCCTTCCCCGCAGACATGTTTAAGAACATTCTCGTAGCGAATCGTGGCGAAATCGCTCTCCGTGTCATCCGCGCAGCCAAAGAGCTCGGGGTCAGGACGACGGCCGTCTATTCTGAGGCTGACGCTGACTCCATGCATGTGCAGCTGGCAGATGATGCGATCTGCATCGGGCCGGCACCGAGTGCGCAGTCCTACCTGAGCATGGATGCCATCCTCTCAGCGGCAGAAATTGCCAATGTAGATGCCATCCACCCTGGATATGGCTTCCTCTCTGAGAATCCGCGCTTCGCGAAACTCTGCGAGACCTGCAACGTCAAGTTCATCGGGCCTTCATCCGAGATCATTTCCCTGATGGGGGACAAGAACCAGGCACGGGCCACCGCTACAAAATACGGCGTCCCTGTGACTCCTGGGTCTGACGGCATCGTCGAGACGGAGGAAGAGGCGGTGAAGATCGCTGAAGAGATCGGATTTCCAGTGATGATCAAGGCCTCTGCCGGAGGCGGCGGACGTGGGATGCGTCCTGCTTTCAATAAGGCCTCGTTCGTTACTGCTTTCCACGCAGCTCGTGCAGAGGCTCAGGCCTGTTTCGGCTCCAGTGACGTTTACATCGAACGCCTGGTGGAGAACCCCCATCACGTTGAGTTCCAGGTTGTTGCAGACAGCCAGGGCAACGTGAAGGAGCTGGGTGAGCGCGATTGCTCGATGCAGCGCCGGAATCAGAAAATCATCGAGGAAACTCCTTCTCCGCTCATCAGTGATGACCTGCGCAAGCGAATGGCTGAGGCCTCCGAGTCTCTTGTGAAAAACATCGGCTATGAGAATGCCGGAACGATCGAGTATCTCGTGGACGACAACGAGAATTTCTACTTCATGGAGATGAACACCCGGATCCAGGTGGAGCATCCTATTACTGAGGAAGTCCGCGGTTGTGACCTCATCAAGGAGCAGATCCGCATCGCTGCCGGTCAACCACTCTCCGAGCACGTGCTCTACAGCGAGCCGCGCGGTCATTCGATCGAGTGTCGGATCAATGCGGAGGATCCCTACAACAACTTTGCCCCTAGCCCAGGTCAGATTAAGCTTTTCTATGCGCCTGGCGGTCGCGGGGTCCGTGTGGATACCCACGTGTATTCCGGCTACACGGTGCCATCGAACTACGACTCGATGATCGCTAAGCTGATCGTCACCGGCGCGACTCGTGAGATCGCGATCCAGCGTATGATCCGCTCGTTGAATGAATTCGTCATTCACGGGATCAAGACGACGATCCCCTTCCAGGCATCTATTCTTAAGCACAATGCTTTCCGCTCCGGTGACTACAACATCGCCTGGGTCGAGAAGTTCCTCGCATCTCAGCCAGCTCCTCCTGAGTTGCCTGAGATCATGATGGATCAGGGCTGATCCGGTGATGTTTTGATTAGGTGGGCGGCTAAAGATGCCGCTACCTCTCTCACCACACTTCCCCATTCGCCCATTCTGCTTTGGCGAAAGAGTTTCGCCAGCGGATACCAGGGGGTAGAAGGACCCTCATGCCACCACCTCCAGTCGGCGTGTTTGGGCAGTAGGATCCAGGTTGGCTTACTCATTGCTGCCGAGAGGTGGGCGACGCCGGTATCGATACTGATGACGAGATCCATCTGTTCGACCATTCGCGATAGATCGGCGAAGTCTTTCATGAAAGGCGCAAGCTCGGTGATTTGGCCGCGGAATCCGGCAGCCTCAATTTCTTCGGAGGCCACCACGTTGTGCAGGTGGTAAAATTCCACAGGGATGCGGGCCTGAGTTCCCGCCTGGATCAGGGGCCGAAGGGCTGCGATAGGCAGGCTGCGATCAGATTTCCGTTTCGCTTCACGGTCACTGCCGATCCACATCAATCCTATGCGGAATGGTTTTGGTTCTTGCGGAGTCAAGCAGTCGGGAAGTTGACCGGGAGCCGCTCTCAGATATCCCTGGCCGAGGATGTTGAGATCAGGCAAACCGAGCCCCAGTCGATAGGGGACGGCGCTCATGTGCGTCCATCGGTTGATGCTGAGAGCAGCATCCTTGTCATGAACTTCGCCAAAACGGGGATTCGCTTCCATCAGGCTGACGATGGCTTCTTTGAAATCGACTACGACCCGATCGGCGATGCTCTGCAGGTGTGGAAGAAATCGACAGAACTGAAAGGTGTCGCCGAAGCCCTGCTCGTCGACGACGAGGATGTTCTTTCCGGCGAGAGATTCCCCTTTCCACTCCATATGCGGGGGCAGTCGTTTCACGTGGTCAAGATTCTCCCGGACCCAGTGGTATTCCGCCCACCCGCGCTCAAACTGGCCGAGACGCAGCAGATACATCCCGAGGAGCATGTGGGCGCGGGCATCAGTCGGATCGAGGGCGATCGCTCTATTCGCAGCCTGCATCCCCTCATGATGATGGCCGAGGTGATAGTGGCATGCCGCTAAATCACCATACATCTGACCTGAGCGGAATTCTTTTTCGTAAAGTGTCTGAAAACCAGCGAGGGCCAGATCGAACTCGCCGTTAGCGAAGTGTTCCTGCGATTGTTCGGAGAGCTCGCGATTTACGCCCAACATGTTTCCTCTGGTTTGAATACAAAAAACGGGCAGCTGATCGCTCAGCTGCCCGCACTTACTAACGGAGTGTTAGATGAATGTCGAGAATTACTCGGAGGAAACGGCGATAGCGTCGTCACCGCGCTCGCCTGTTCGGATGCGAACGGCATCTTCGACTGAGGAGACGAATACTTTTCCGTCGCCGATCTTGTTGGTGGAGGCTGCCTTGACGATTGTGTCTACGACGTTTCCTGCGTCGGCATCGTCAACAACGATCTCGAGCTTCACTTTTGGAAGGAAGTCGACTGTGTATTCGGATCCACGGTAGATCTCAGTGTGACCCTTCTGGCGACCGAATCCCTTTACTTCGCTGACAGTCATTCCGTGAACGCCTGCCTCGGTGAGGGCTTCTTTTACTTCTTCCAGTTTGAACGGCTTGATGATGGCTTCTACTTTTTTCATATGTTTTGTTGGGTTGTTAAATTCTGGTGATGATCACCTTCTGCCCATATGTTATTGCACTCGGTGTGCCAACTATGGGTGCCAAGGTTGCTGAGATATCTTGAAAATGGCCCGTTAGCGGTTGCATTCGAATAGGTAAGGGTTTTTTCGCGATTGTGAAGCATTTCGAACGGGACCATCAGGGTGGTAAACAAATTGCCATTAATTGATAAGTGAGTTATCAGTGAATTCATGGGTAAGCATCTGATCTTTGCATTCGGCAAGAATTGTCTGAGTAAGGCGGTTTCTGAAAGACTGGAGACTGATGCCGAGTGCGAAGTTCTGGCGTTCGAGGGGAGACCGGAAGAGTTGCGAGAGCTCGAAGGGCGTTCACAGCTACTTTGTATCTTTGTAAGAGTAAATCTCGGTGAGAAGAAGGGCATGAGGCTGTTCGAGGCGATTCAGAAGCGTTGCGCGTCTGTGCCGATCGTCGTGGTAGGAGAGTCCTCAGATAGTCGGGCAGCGATCGCTGCGATCAAGGCAGGTGCCTATGATTTCCTGGAAGCGCCTGCCAAGATAGCGGAGGTCCGGGCGATCATTGAAGCATTAGGCCGGAGAGCGGATCACAGTGCGGGGAGTGAGGTGCTGCAGCCGCTGAAGCTGGAGGGCACCATGGATGAGCTTGTCGGTCGAAGTCAGGCGATGGTGGAGGTCTACAAAACTCTAGGGCGCCTCTCGCCAACTCCAGTGACCGTTTTGATTCGTGGAGAAACAGGCACCGGAAAGGAGCTGATCGCGCGTGCGCTGCATCGGCACGGGCATCGGGCGCATCGGCCGCTTGTGACGGTAAACTGTGCGGCGATTCCGGAAAAGCTGATCGAATCTGAATTGTTCGGTCATGAGCAGGGGGCGTTTACAGGCGCTCACAAGCGTCACATCGGTAAGTTTGAGCAGGCGCATGAGGCGACTTTATTCCTCGATGAGATCGGCGATCTTGATCTGTCTCTGCAGGCGAAACTGCTGCGAGTGTTGCAGGAGCGGCAGATCCAAAGGGTTGGAGGACGCGAGGACATTCCGGTGGATGTGAGAATTCTCGCCGCTACTCATAAGCCACTAGAAGCCATGATCGAGCGGGGGGAGTTTCGCGAGGATTTGTTTTTCCGACTGAACGTTGCGACCGTCAGGCTCCCACCTCTTCGTGATCGTCTGGGGGATGTGGCACTCCTGAGTGTGCATTTTCTCGAGCAGGCTTGCCGAGAACTTTCCATGCCTCCCGTGGGCCTGACGCGGAATGCATTGTCGCGACTGGAGAGAGACCCTCTCCGGGGAAATGTGCGTCAGCTGCAGAACATGATCCGGAAGGCGGTGCTGCAGTCGCGGGGGTATCCGATCAATGAGAGCCTCATCGCATCTCTCCTGAATGAGGCGGGGCAGGGAGGCGGGGCGCGCGTTTCAGATGCACGAAAGAATGTATCTCGAGACAGCGGAGAAGGGCGGGGAGGTCATGTTTCTGCAGACGAGGCTGGTCCGAGTCTGACCGTGTTGTGTGAGGAGCTGCTTGCGGAGGCAGCGGATGGGCAGATCAGCGGTGCCTTGGCGGAGATAACGGAAATGGTGGAGGAGCACCTCATCGAGGCTGCGTTAAAGCGTGCGGAAGGAAACATTTCGCAGTCAGCACGCTGGATCGGTTGGTCACGACTGACGCTGCGTGAGAAGATGAAACGGTATGACATCGAGAATACCTGGAGAAGAGGGTGACTGCTCACCATTCCCGGAGATCAGCGACGATGTCATCAATCGGTGCGGTCCAGTCTTGGTAAACGGTCTGGCGGTAGATCGGTAGATCCGGATACCACGGGCTGTATCGAGAGGGAGGTCCCCAGCGTGCATCTGCAAAGCGTGGAAGAAGCATCCAGACAGGGCATCCGAGTGCGGCGGCTAAATGGGCCTGGGCGGTGTCGACCGTGATGATGAGATCCAGCTGCATCATATAGGCGGCTGTGTCGAGAAAGCTGCCGAGAGACTCGTGAAGCTCGGTTACGTGGGCTTCATAGCCATGCTCCGTGAGAAGTTCTGAGGAAGAGCGGTTCTGCAGGTGGAAGAAGTGGATGCCGCACTCTTCGGCGAGATCGAGGATCGGTCGGAAAGCGTCGAACGGCACGCTGCGCGGCGTTACGATCCCTCGCTCGCCATCGCTGCCATTCCACACGATGCCGACTTTTTTGATCGCCGGATCGAGTCGTTCCGGAGTTGGGAGAGGATTCGTCGCGACGGTGGCCTGGGTGATGTGCAGGTAAGGCTCGTAAAATTCGGCTTCCTCTGGCTGCAGGTTCAGGAGGTAGGGCAAGTCCGAAGTCCGGGTCCAGCGGAAGTCTGTGATCTTCGAAGCGGTAACGACATCGCCAAGATGCCGATTTTGAGCCCACAGCGGCCTGAGCGCCTGCCTCATCTGCCAGACGATGTTCGGAGCAAGCTCGCGCTGGATACGCTCCGCAAGCCGACCGAACATGATGGTGTCTCCATAGCCTTGCTCGTCAAAGATGATCAGGGTCTGTTCATCCAGTCGTTCTCCCTGCCAGCGCAAATGTGCGGGCACGTCCTCTCGGGGGGGCGCGAAGGCTTCTACAGCCCGGTAGTTATCCCAACCCTGATTCCAGTCTCCCAGCATGAGCTGGCTGAGGCCGAGTTGAAATCTCGCCTGATGGCGTTCGGGGTTTTGGGCCAAGGCTTCATGTGCTGCGCGCTTCGATAGCAGATACATGCCGCTTCGGTAGGCCGAGGCTGATAGGGCACGATAAACCTTCGCAGAGGTGAAACCGCGAGAGATCAGTTGCTCATAACAGGCCACGGCATATTCAAAGTCATTGCGGCCGTGAGCAGCCTGCGCCTGATCGTAGAGATCCTTATTTTTGCCGAGCATGTTTCAGTGATGGCGAGACCCGAAACGGCGGGGGTTATGCGTTTGGCAGGATCAGGCGTGCTGCGAAGGTCTGATCTGCGGATTGGATGGCAAGTTTGAAATCCATCTGAGCAGATAGAACCGCCGCCAGTGTGAGGCCAAGTCCGAAGTGCTCACCGCTTTTCTGAGTCTCGAACGGCCGGAAGAGGGTCTCTAACTGTGTCGAGGTGTAGGACTGAACGGTAGGATTTCGGATGGTGATTGCGGTAGCAGACGGGAAGTCCGTCGACGGCGAGATTTCGATCCCGACAGCATGGCTTCCTTCACCAGTCGCGGCATCCGTCGCGTTTTTGATCAGTTCCATCAGGATCTGGGTGAGCTTCGTGTTATCCCCGCGAACGGGAGACATATCATCAGAGACTGCCCAGTTAACGGCCGTGTTTGATGCGGAGGCGTGAGTCTCGATTTTCTCTGTCCAGAAAGGGAGCATTTGAGACAGGGAGACGGTGCCGTCGTCGCATCTGCCGATGCCTGCTGCGGATAGGACCTTCTCGTTGAGATTTTGAAATGTCAGCGCTGACTGTTGGACCTGATCGAGGTTTTCCCGTCCGCCTTCATCCAGCCCTTCGTCGAAGAGCACTGGGCTGGAGAAACCGCGGATCACACCGATCAGGTTATTTTGCTTGTGCACCATCCCCTTCAGGAATTGGTGAAAGAAGCGTAATGTCGAGCTTTCGGAAAATTGAAAGTCATTGGCGTAAACGAAGTCGGTCATCAAGGATCGGTTGGGAGAAGTGGTGAGGGACGATAGGAATGATGCTGGCGTAGAACAACGAGAAACTTCATCGGGAGCCGAGAACGGTAACCTTCTCTGCACTGACAACCTGATGGAAAGCATTCTCTGAGTCTTCCACGATGAGCGCGCCGCGGTCGGCGAATCCTCGTGCCTCGCCGATGAGAAATGATCCGTCCGGCAGGGTGACGTGGACTCCCTTTCCAGATAGCCAGTCATGACTACGGATCCAGTCGAGGGAACACAAAATGCTGGGAGCATCCATCAGGTCGATCTGATACAAATGAGAAAGAGTTAGGCCTAACAGAAATGCAATAGATGATTGGCACCCGAGCTCTTCGCGTAGAGATGTCGCGTGGTTTTGCAATTCGCTCGGGAGATCAGAAAGCTGCAGATTGACGTTGATACCGATTCCGATGATCGCGCAGGGAGTCGGCGTCATGACAGTCTCAACGAGGATGCCGGCGGCCTTTTTATCATTGAGGTAGATGTCATTCGGCCATTTGATCTCCACTCTTGTGTCGGAATCCAGGAGTGATGCGCAGGAGCGGGCGACGCATTCACCAGTCAGCAGGGGTAGCAATGGCCAGCGAGTCTGATCTGCTGGCAGGCGATGGGCGAGGGAGAAGAGAAGATTTTTTCCCGGCGGAGCCTCCCATTTGTCTCCTCGGCGTCCGCGACCTTTCGTCTGGTGTTCGGCGACCACGACGTGATCTGGAGCGAAGGTGCCCGCTGATAAGCCTTCACGAAGATCATCGTTGGTAGAGGCAGTGTCCTGCAGGTGAGTAAACGTCTCGGGAGTGAAGCGCGTGGCGAGTTCGCTGGGTAGCGCCGAGCTAGCCCGTTCATAGAACGTGGATGGATCCATCAGCGATTTATGATTCAGGATAATCGAGTCCGATGTCGAGAGCCTTCACAGAGTGGGTCAGGGCACCCACGGAAATAAAGTCGACACCGGTCTCGGCGATGCCGACGACTGTATCGAGGTTGACCCCGCCTGAGGCTTCAATTTTCTTCCCTGGTGCTCGGCGATCCCGAAGGTCTACGGCTGCCCTTAGTTCGTCATTGCTCATATTATCGAGGAGGATGACGTCGACTTCCGGTAGTTCCAGGAAGGCTTCGGCCTGTTGCAGGTTGTCGGCCTCGAACTCGATCTTCAGCTCCGGATGGGCTGCGCGCAGGGCAGAAAGGTGTTGGGTGAGATCAGTTTGGTCTTTGATGCAGACGAGATGGTTGTCTTTGATCATCACGGCATCGTAGAGACCGATCCGGTGATTGGTGGCTCCACCATGGGCCACCGCCTGCTTTTCGAGTGCTCTCCAACCGGGAGTCGTTTTGCGCGTGTCGAGGATGACCGCATCCGTATGCGCGACGGCGTTTGCATAGGAGCGACTGATCGTCGCGATACCCGACAAACGCTGGAGGAAGTTGAGAACGGTTCGCTCGGCGGTGAGAATGCTTCGACTTGGACCGGTAATGGACCCGATCTCGGCTAGGGTGTCCACGAATTGACCGTCGGCCACCGTTTGCTTGTAGCTCAGGCGCGGGTCGACAGCCTGGAGAATCGGTGGGACGAGCTGCTGGCCGGAAATGACTCCGGTCTCGCGGACGCGCACGAGCGCCTCTGAGCGATGGTCGTCGCTGATGAAAGCCTGGCTAGTCAGGTCGCCGATGTCGGAGAGGTCTTCAGCGAGAGCAAGCTCAATGAGAGTCTGGGCATGAGAGGGGATCATGCTGCATGATCTCACTTCTCCATCCACACGGCAAGTAGGGAGATATCGGCCGGCGTGATCCCTGAGATGCGGCTGGCCTGACCGAGGGTCGTAGGCTTGATGTGATTCAGTTTTTGTTTTGCCTCGGTCTTGAGTCCGGTGATGTCCTCATAGTCGAGGTTCAGGGGAATCTCCTTGTTGTCCAGGCGGCGGGTTTTGGCGAGCATCTCTTTTTCTCGCTTGATGTAGCCTTCGTATTTGATGTCGATCTGAACTTGTTCCCATGTATCTGCTGTGGCGCTCGCTCGCAGATGTTCAGGATATTGCTCCCAAGTGACCTCAGGGCGTCGGAGCCACTTGGCGAGTGAACCTTCGGCGGTATGGGTGGTCTCAAGTTGCTCTCTGAGAGCGGCGATCTTAGCGGATTTTTCTTTGACCCGCCGGAGAGTGCTCTGGGTGACGAGGCCTGCTTCGTGAGCTTTTGCGGTGAGGCGGAGATCGGCATTATCATGGCGCAGGAGAAGGCGGTGTTCCGCGCGACTGGTAAACATCCGGTAAGGTTCCTCCGTTCCTTTAGTGACCAGGTCGTCGATCATCACGCCGATGTAGGCTTCATCGCGTCCAAGGGTGAAAGCAGGCTTGCCGTCAGCTCTTAACGCCGCATTGGTGCCGGCGATGAGTCCCTGACCGGCCGCTTCTTCATATCCTGAGGTGCCGTTGATCTGTCCCGCGAAGTAGAGTCCCTCGATCGTTTTCGTTTCAAGGGTCGGGAGGAGTTGTGTGGGTGGGCAGTAGTCATATTCCACGGCATAGCCGGGTCGTATGATCTCGACATCTTCTAAGCCCGGAATGGTGCGCAGGAATTCGTATTGCACCTCGAAGGGGAGTGAGGTGGAGACCCCATTGATATAGTATTCAGTCGTCTGCCGACCTTCAGGCTCCAGAAAGACCTGGTGGCGCTCCTTGTCTGCGAAGCGAACGACTTTGTCCTCGATCGAAGGGCAGTAGCGAGGGCCGACGCCCTCGATGATGCCGGAATACATCGGAGAGTGTTCCAGGTTGGCGAGGATTGATTCGTGTGTGGTCTGGTTGGTGTAGCTGATCCAGCAGGGCAATTGTTCCACGTGGAACAATTGCTCGTTGGGATCATTGAGCGTAAAGAAATGCTCCTTCGGATCGTGATCCGTAGGGGAGTGTCCAAAAGAGAAACGTGGGGCGGGGGAATCACCTTCCTGTCTGTCGCATTTGCTGAAATCGACGGAACGGGCATTGATGCGACAGGGGGTGCCTGTTTTGAATCTCTCAACGGCAAAACCAAGGCGCAGCAGGTCATCAGAAAGGGTGGATGTTGCATCCCCCATGCGACCGCCCTGTTGGTTTTGTTTTCCGACATGCATGAGGCCACGCATAAATGTTCCGGTAGTAATGATCACTGACTTCCCATTGAGGCGGACGCCAAGGGCCGTCTCGATACCTTTCACCTCGTCGTCTTCGACAACCAAGCGCTGGACGTTGCCCTGATGCAGCTCGATACCGGGCGCACCTTCGATCAGCCATTTCATCCGAAACTGATAGGCCTTCTTATCGCATTGCACGCGCGGCGCGCGAACGCTCGGTCCCTTCTTTGCATTGAGTGTCCGAAACTGGATGCCGGTCGCGTCCGCGTTCTCGCCCATCATGCCGCCTAGGGCATCAATCTCTCTCACCATATGCCCTTTGCCCAGCCCGCCGATGGCAGGGTTGCAGGACATTTGTCCGAGTGTGTCGAGATTCTGAGAGAGAAGCGCAACTTGTGCACCTGCGCGGGAAGCTGCAAGGGCAGCTTCCACGCCAGCGTGACCGCCACCGACGACGATGACATCATAATTCTTGGGAAAGGTATACATCAGAGAAGAAGGAAAAAGAAATGTTCCACGTGGAACACTCTGCTGATTTTTTGGCAGAATCAGATGCGTTTCCGATATGGGTATAAAACTTTCGGAAAACTGCGATTCTAAGTTTCAATCTGCTTACATTACGCTACTGTCCGCCCCCTTCCAACATCGGTTCATTTTTTCTCATCGAATGGCAGCTAAAACGAAAACTTCCGCGCAGACAGACCACAAGGAGGCCGCGATCAATGCGTCGCTTTCTAAAGAAGATAAGCTCGACCTTCTCCGCGAGATGGTTCGCATCCGTAAGTTCGAGCAGACCTCTTTGAAGCATTACTTAAATGGTTCGATTGGTGGCTTCCTTCACTTATACATCGGCCAGGAGAGTGTCGCCGTCGGATCGATCTCGCTGCTCGGTGATGATGACCATGTCATTACTGCTTATCGTGATCACGGACACGCTCTCGCTGTCGGTATGGGCATGGATGAGTGTATGGCGGAGGTCTTCGGAAAAGCGACCGGCTGTTCGAAAGGAAAGGGTGGCTCGATGCACTATTTCGCACCGGACAAAAATTACTGGGGTGGCCACGGGATCGTTGGTGGGCAGACTCCTCTCGGAGCAGGTCTCGCCTATGCCGTCAAGTATCAGGGCAAGAAGGGTTGCTGTCTTTGCTACCTTGGTGATGGTGCAATCAATCAGGGTGCTTTTCACGAAGCCCTAAACCTCGCGGCACTTTGGGATCTGCCAGTCATCTACATCATTGAGAACAATGGTTATTCCATGGGGACATCACAAGCCCGTTCATCTGCGTTCCCGGAGGAGGGGCTCGCTGCTCGTGCCGAGGGCTACAACATGGCCTGGGATAAAATCGATGGCGTGAGTATTTATGAGATTCGCGCTGGTGTGCAGAAAGCTGTTGAGCGTGCGCACAATGAGTCAAAGCCGACTCTCCTCGAGATCGCTACCTATCGTCATAAAGGTCACTCGGTGGCAGATGCCAACGCAGAGAAATACCGGACAAAGGAAGAGATCAAGACCTACATGGATAAGCATGATCCTATCCAGTTCATGAAAGACGACCTTATCGCAGAGGGCATCCTTACCGAAGAGGATTTCAAAGCGATGAATCAGGAGGCTCAGAAAGAAGCGAACGATGCGGCGGACTTCGCCATCAAGAGTCCTTTCCCCGAGGAGTCAGAAATCTTTGATGACATTTACTGGGAGGTCGACAACAACACCGAAGCAGGTCGCACCGGCCGTCACTTTTTCCACGGTTAATCTAACGAACCGTTAATCTAACTTTAAACGAATTTGTAATGCCAAGACAGATTACTTACCGTGAAGCTCTCCGTGAGGGACTGGATGAAGAGCTGGCCCATGACGACAATGTCGTAATCATTGGAGAAGAGGTCGCCGAATACAATGGTGCCTACAAGGTCACCGAAGGTCTCTGGGAAAAGTGGGGCGACAAGCGTCTCGTGGATGCACCGATCTCCGAGGCGGGCTTCATCGGTATGGGTATCGGCGCGAGCATGCTGGGGATCCGCCCGGTGATGGAGCTCATGTTCTACAGCTTCGCCTACGTCGCTTTTGACCAGATGATGAACAACGCAGCCACCTGCCGCTATATGTCCGGTGGCCTGGTCAACTGCCCCATCGTGGTGCGTGGACCTGCTAACGGTGGAACGAACGTAGGTGCGACTCACTCCCATACGCCTGAGAACATTTTCGCGAATATGCCGGGTCTGAAGGTCGTCAGCCCATCCGACGCCTATGACGCAAAGGGGCTCATTAAGAGTGCCATTCGTGACAATGACCCAGTTTACTTTATGGAGAGCACGGTGCTCTACGGACAGACCGCTGAGGTGCCATCGAACGATGAGCTGGAAGATGGCGAGTTGCTCGTTCCGATCGGGAGAGCGAAAGTAAAGCGCGAGGGCACAGATATCTCTCTCATCGCCCACGGTCGGGCCGTGATCACCTCTCTGGAGGCTGCCGAGATCCTTGCGGAGAAGCACAACATCAACGCTGAAGTGGTCGACCTTCGCAGCATCCGTCCGTTGGATGAGCAGACGATCATGGAGTCGGTCCGGAAAACCCACCGTGCGATTTACATCGAGGAGAACAAACCCTTCTGCGGCGTGGGTGCTCAGATCTCATCCATGATCATGGAGCAGGCCTTTGACGATCTCGATGCTCCGGTTCTGCGCATCACCAGTGCAGACGCTCCTGCCTTCTACAGCCCGCCGATCGAAAAGCTCCAGCTGCCACAGGCAGATGAGATCGTCGAGCGAGCACTCTCTATTTGTTAGTATCTGACTGAATCTCCGCACCTGAATTTTCTATTCTTATGGCTTCCTACCTAACTATGCCAAAACTGAGCGACACGATGACCGAGGGCACCCTCGTCAAGTGGCTCAAGAAAGAAGGCGATACCATCACCATCGACGAAGAAGTCGCCGAGGTCGAAACTGATAAAGCAACCATGACGATGCCTTCCTTCGAGGAGGGGATCATCCACAAAATCTACGTTCCGGAAGGGGCAGCCGCACCCCTCGGTGCGACCCTCGCTCTCGTCCTCGAAGAGGGGGAGGAGCCACCGGCTGATGCTGACACCCCGCCAGCTGGTCCTGAGACGAAGGAAGAAGAAGCCACAGAGGAAGCTGCTCCCGCCGAGGACGCTCCGGCACCAGCTGCTGCACCTGCCGCCGCTGCTCCTCAACCAACGACCAAACCACCAAAGCCTAAGGCTGCGCCAGTGGGTAGCTCAACTCGTCCCGACGGTGAGCGTGTGAAAGCCTCACCTCTCGCTCGGAAGCTTGCTGAAGAACGCGGCATCGACATTTCCCGCGTTCGGGGCACCGGTCCCGGTGGCCGCGTAGTCAAAGCAGATCTCGATTACCTCGCCTCCGGTGGGGGAGGGGGAAGCGATCTGGGGCTCGTCCCCGAGAGCAAGCTCGCTGGTGACGAGACGGTCGGTCTCTCCGGTATGCGTCGGGTGATCGCTCAGCGTCTGCTTGAGTCAAAAACCACCATCCCGCACTTCTACCTGAACATCGAGGTCGATACCGAGCCGCTGATGACCCTGCGCGCCAAGGTCAATGAGGCAAGCCTCGCCAATGACGGTCCGAAGTATACCGTTAACGATTTCATCATGCGAGCGACCGTGCTCGCTACCTGCGCCGTGCCACAGGTGAACGCTTCCTTTGCGGGCGATGAAATTTATCAGTATGGAGATGTGAATCTCTCCGTCGCTGTTGCGATCGATGAGGGTCTTGTCACGCCTGTCATTCGTTCGGCTCAGGATAAGTCGATCAAGGATCTCGCTGCAGAGATCAAAGACCTTGCAGGTCGCGCCCGCAACAAGAAGCTGGCTCCAGAGGAGATGCAGGATGGCACCATTACCATCTCAAACCTCGGTGCCTATGGCGTGGTCAACTTCGATGCCATCATCAATCCGCCGCAGTCAGCGATCCTCTCGATCGGCACCATTAAGAAAGTGCCAGTGGTCGATGCAAACAATCAGATCGTCCCGGGTCAGCGCATGTGGATCGGCATGAGCTGCGATCACCGCGTAATTGATGGCGCTGTCGGTGCACAATTCCTTGCCGAACTGCAACGTTTGATCGAGAATCCCCTGCTTCTGGTTTCGTAATCTAAGAGGCGAACCTTTTTATACCTGATCTCATGGCAACCTATGACCTTATTGTAATCGGCGGTGGACCTGCTGGCTATGTCGGAGCGATTCGCGCGGCACAGCTGGGCAAGAAAGTCGCCTGTGTGGAGAATGATCGTGCCGGCGGCACCTGTCTCAACTGGGGCTGTATCCCGACGAAAGCTCTCCTGAAAAATGCTGAGCTGTATCACACGCTCAAACATCGAGCCGATGAGTTCGGTCTGAAGATCGATGGGCTGGACTACGACTGGAGCAAAGTGATCGGTCGTTCTCGCAATGTTTCCGACAAGCTGGCGGGCGGGATTGAGTTTCTTTTCAAGAAAAACAAGATCGACTACATCCGTGGCACCGGTGGTCTTGCTGCCAACGGTAAGGTCGAGGTAATCGATGCCGACGGGAAATCCGAGCTCTACACCACCGAGAACGTTCTCCTAGCCACCGGTTGTGTATCGCGTGAGCTTCCTTTCCTCCCCTTCGACGGTCAAAAAGTCATCGGCTCGAAAGAAGCGATGCAGCTCAGTGAGCAGCCGAAGTCCATGGTGATCATCGGCGCTGGAGCGATCGGTATCGAATTCGCCTACTTCTATGCTTCCTATGGCACAGAAGTCACGGTCGTTGAGATGATGGACAACGTCCTCCCGGTCGAGGATGGCGAGGTCAGTAAAACTCTCGAGAAGTCACTGAGAAAGCACGGGATTAATATCCTCACCGCTACCAAGACTGCTTCTGCCGACACGAGCGGAGATGGTGTGACTCTCACTGTCGAGCCAGCTGCCGGCGGCGAAAGCCAGACCATCAGCGCCGACGTCTGTCTGGTGGCCATCGGTGTGGCACCTGTCCTGCCCAACAATGCCGAGCAGATCAAGCTGGACGATCGAGGCTACATCGAGACGGACGACAACTACCAGACCAGCGTGCCGAACGTCTACGCTGCTGGTGACATCATCGGTCCCCCATGGTTAGCTCACGTTGCCTCTTACGAAGCCGTTCAGGCTGTCGAAGGAATCTTCAAGGCAGATCATCAGCCTAAGAAAGTGAAGCTGTTCCCTGGCTGCACCTACTGCCATCCTGAGGTTGCGTCTATAGGTCTCACCGAGGAGAAATGTAAGGAGCAGGGGCTTGATTACCGTGTCGGGAAATTCCCCTTCATGGCCAGCGGACGTGCTCTCGCCGTCGCCGATGCCGAGGGCTTCGTAAAAATCATTTTCGACAAGCAGCATGGAGAAATTCTCGGTGCTCACATCATCGGGCATGGCGCTACTGAGCTCATCGCTGAGCTGGGTCTCGCCATGAACATGGAGGCCACTCACGAGGAGATCGAAGCGACCATCCACGCTCACCCCACCCTTGCTGAGGCCATTCACGAGGCGACAGGTGACGCCTTCGGCCACGCCATTCACATTTGATCAGGAGCCTCAGGTTTCCTGTCTAGCGCCTCATGGATCGACTCGTGTTTCACGATCCATGAGGCGCTTTTTTTGGATCTGATTCCTTCGGCAACAGAGTTCCTCTGGATCGCTACCGCCGACATCAAGGATCTCCATCTCGCCTACGGGGGAGGAAAACGGAAGCGCTACCAGACCTTTCTCCACCTCTTCGATCAGCTGGTTTCCGACGGGGTCGAAATTCGTCTCATTCATGCCAAAGAACCCGGTCCCCGTTTCCGCGAGGACTTTGACAAATTCCCGAATCTGATCAACGGCGACAGCTTCGAGCGCATCCTCTGCCCGCGAAATCACATGAAGATGGTCATCGTCGATGGACGGGCCGGCTTCCTAGGATCAGCAAACCTTACTGGTGCCGGCATGGGCGCCAAGAGTCCCCTGAATCGCAACTTCGAGTGCGGTTTCGTCAGTAATGATCCGGGGACCGTCAGCCACATGATGGAGACCTTTGATGCCCTGTTCATGGGTGAGCATTGTCCGAAATGTGGAAGGCGTGACGTCTGCCCCGAGCCGCTGGCATGAGGGTAAGAAAAGAACACGGTTGAACAATTGTGATATTGAACTGTTCGCGGGTGCGTGTAGCATTCATGAACACATAATGGATCAAGATCAGAAACTCAGTATCCTTGCCGATGCTGCGAAATACGATGCTTCCTGCGCCAGCTCAGGGGCTAAGCGACGAGACTCACGCAGCGGAGCCGGCGTGGGATCGGCGGGGGGTGCGGGCATCTGCCATTCCTATACACCGGATGGGCGCTGTGTCTCTCTGCTCAAGGTCCTGCTGACCAATGTCTGTCTCTATGATTGTCACTACTGCATCAACCGACGGTCTTCCGAAGTGCAGCGGGCGCGGTTCACGCCGGAGGAAGTGGTCGATCTCACCCTGAGCTTCTACAAACGCAATTACATAGAAGGCCTTTTCCTGAGCAGTGGCATCGTCCGCAGTGCCGACTACACCATGGAGATGGTCATCGAGGTGGCGCGTCAGCTGCGTGATGTCCATGACTTCCGAGGCTACATCCATCTCAAAACGATTCCCGAGGCCTCGCAGGAATTGATCGAGCTCGCCGGTAAGTATGCTGACCGCATCAGCATCAACATCGAACTGCCCTCACAGGAGGGGCTGGATCGTTTCGCTCCTGAAAAAAACCTGGAGCGCACGCAGGACGCCATGGGCGGCATTCGCCAGCGAATCGTTGAGGGACGATCGGAGCGGAAAGCTGGGCGGGCTGCGTCTACGCGCACAGCCCGTGGGCGACAGGCCCCCGCCGTTTACGCCAATGGTCAGAGCACGCAGATGATCGTCGGCGCGGACCGCTCGGATGACGCAGCTATCCTTCAACGTGCAGACCACCTCTATCGCGGCTACGAGCTGCGGCGGGTCTACTACTCTGCTTTCAGCCCGATTCCGTCTTCCTCGACCATCCTTCCCTCGAAGGCACCACCCTTGGTGCGCGAGCATCGGCTGTATCAGGCCGATTGGTTATTACGCTTTTATGGCTTTGACGTCGGTGAGCTGACCGCTGCGGATAGCCTTGACGGTGGGCACCTCGATCTCGACATCGATCCCAAACTGGCGTGGGCGCTCCGGCATCGACAGCTCTTCCCGATCGATCTCAATCGCGCTGATCGGGAGAGCCTTCTTCGTGTTCCAGGTCTCGGTGTTCGATCCGTCCAGCGCATCCTCCAGCTGCGCAGATGGCAGGCCGTTCGCTATGAAGACCTGCGCAAGCTGCGCGTTTCTCTTGAAAAGGTGCTGCCCTTTGTCATCGTCGCCGATCATCACCCCGCGCGGCAGGGACTCGATGACGAAAATCTGCGCGCTCGCTTCGCTCCACCGCCGGAGCAGCTGGAGTTTGATTTCGGAAGGCACAATGCCGCTGCCGGTGCGGCCCTGCATCACGCGCCGCAGGCGACCGAGCTGAAGCAGGCTAGGGTGAGCGCTCACAGCGGAGAGCTCTAAGACATGGAACGAGCAGTTGGAAATAGCGATTTTCGCATCCACGATTTTGCGACCTGGCGAACGCGGGCTCGGTTTCTACTCCATACGGGTGTGGCACCGGCTGAGGCCATCTGGGAAGACAGTGAGAGTTCCGAACAGGATCTTTTTGCGAACCTCGCTGTGACTCAAACGGAACAACCCGACGCGGCCGCAGACACTCAACAATGGCTCATTTCTGCCGAGTTTCTCCGTCTCGCTGAAACGGTCAGTTGTCACCGTGATCCGATGCGATGGAGCCTTCTCTACCGCGTGCTTTGGCGCCTAACACGGGGCGGGGAGAAGCACCTGCTGAAACTCTCGACGGACAACGACATCCGTCGGCTGCAGGGCATGGCCAAACAGATCTCCCGCGATCTCCACAAGATGCACGCCTTTGTCCGGTTTCAGAAAACGGGAGACTGCGCGGAGACGGGCCGCGAGCAGTTTGTCGCCTGGTTTGAGCCGGATCACTTCATCGTTCGATTTGCGGCTCCCTTCTTCCGCAAGCGTTTTACTAGCATGGACTGGTCGATTCTGACGCCTGACGAGTGCATGCACTGGCGGGGGAGCAAATTGAGCTTTACCGATGGTGTGCCGAGGGAGCAGGCACCCTCTGGGGGTGAGTTGGATGATCTGTGGCGCACCTACTACCGGAGCATTTTCAATCCCTCCCGCCTCAAGCTGCAGGCTATGCAGTCGGAAATGCCGAAAAAGTATTGGAAGAATCTGCCTGAGGCAGAATTGATTGAGGAGCTGACAGCAGAAGCCAATAATCGGCGTGATGCCATGATCACGAGGCAAGCGGTAGAGCCAAAGCCTCGGCCGAAGAATGCGTATCTAGAGAGTTTGGGCGAGGGGGCTGGTGCGGGAGTGGAAGACGAGCGGAGTCTGTGAAGGGGCTTACGCAGAGGCGCAGAGGCGCAGAGGCGCAGAGCGGAGTCTCTGGAATCAATAGGACGTCGGCCGTGGTTGCCCTCCAGATTCCAATGGGGTAAGCTTCGAAGCGCTGAGGGCACATACTTAGAGCGGCGTTGAGCAATTCCATTGGGGGAATCGGTTGAGATACTTAGCCGCCTGAATGGGTTCCTCCCTAGATCTAGCTTTGATTGAATCCATAGATCCAGCACTAGCTCTTAGTCAAAGTTGGACTTCGTCACGGGATATGAAGGAAGTCGTTAGAGGGTGGAAGTCTCTCTCGCTCAGCGGTTCAGCCTTCCGATATGTATAGAAAAGTAGTGTTTTCTATGCACTTCGCGGCGCACGCAGAAAGAAAAGCGTCATTTCTATACATGTGGTGGACAATTCGCGTTTCTCGATCTCTTAAGGAGCTTGCTCAAAAAACGGACGGCAAAATTCGATTCGCTTCCAAGAGGCTGATTATGCGCTCCCGCTAGTCAGCCGATACTTCTGGAGCCGACTGCGATGCTTGTCAGGAATGGTCATCTCAACAAGTCCGGCGTCGAGAGCGGGCCTGAGATAGTTCTCCCGAAAGGTCGTGCGGTGGGATAGCTTGGGGCGGGCGAGGCATCCGGCTGTGGAGAGGGTCTTGTCGGCTTCGGACAGGCCCTCTAACAGCGCCCTGACTTGATCGGTGACTTGATCGGTGACTTGGTCGGCGGTCACACTATCTAATCACGGCACGAGCACAGGAGTCGGCTCAGCTCTCGCAGTAGGTGGGGTGCGGCCGACTTTTACAGGCTTACCTGTCTCGCCGATGGAGATGAGGTCCTGAAGAATGGCAATAGTCTCGCGCTCGTAGGGGTCAAAACCGTGGGGGTATTCCAGCAGCTTGTCCTCAGGATCCTCGTCTTCTTCAGCGGCATCGCCGCGCGTCATGCCGGAGAGGGCTTCCTCGTCGATTTCGCTTTTCAGCACGAGCTCTTCCTCCAGCACGTTGTCCTGAGTGAGCATATAGGTCTGAAAGAGACCTTTCTCTTTTTCACGCTGCTTCTTAAATCGAGCCATCCGCTCCTGCTTGCGTTCTTCTGCCTTTTGTTCGGTCTCAGTTACCTCACGGCGGCGCTCCTGAAGATTCAGCGAGAGAGAGTTTTCTTCCAGTCGCTTGGATTGCTTGGCGATATCCTCGAGGATATAAGCGAAGCCCTGACCGTTGGCGATGCGATCCTCCGATGACGCTCGCAGGGTGCTCACGGGGAGTTCTACCGCAAAGAACGGGGTGTATTTACTGGAGGGAATGGGGTCAGCCTTGAGGGCAAAGTCCATAGAATCCTCTCCGATATCGAGCACGTCATAGACAGACGGGAGACGCACGTCAGGGACGACTCCGTTGAGCTGGGTCGATTGACCGTTGATGCGGTAGTAGGTCTGAATGGTCAGCTTGATTCCGCCCTGCTGGCCATCGTCCTGGTTGCGCTGGCCGAGCAGGAACTGAGTATTGTAGACCGGGCGCAGTTGCTGGACGGTGCCCTTGCCGTAGGTGGATTCATCACCAATGACGACAGCGCGGCCGTAGTCCTGAAGAGCGGCAGCGAAAATCTCAGAGGCAGAGGCGCTGGCCTTGTTTGTCAACACGACGAGCGGTCCCTCGTAGATGGCATCGCGATTGGTTGAGCGTCGTTCAGAGCGCTTGCCTCGCCAGTCGACAACCTGCACGACAGGGCCGCGACGGATGAAAAGACCGGTCATATCGATGGCTTCCTCCAGAGAGCCACCTCCGTTGTTGCGCAGGTCGATGACCAGTCCATCAATGCCTTCGATCATGAGTCGGGTGAGGAGGCGTCGCACATCTGTGGTTGTGCTGGTGGCTCCTCCGCCGAGATCTGCGTAGAAGGAAGGGAGGGTGATCCAGCCCAGACGCTGCTTCTCCCCTGTCGGGTCATTGGTCTCGATCAGGTCGGCGGTCGCGAGGCTTTCTTTCAGGTCGATCTGATCGCGGACGATGCTGACCAGCTTCACTTTGCCGGCTGACCCGCTTTCGATCAGTTTCAGTCGCACAGTGGTGCCTTTTTCTCCACGAATCTGATCGACGATGTCAGATAGATTCATCTCTACGACATCGACAAATTCGCCCTCTTCGCCCTGAGCTACGCCGATGACGCGATCCTTCACCTCGATCTTGCCATTTTTGAAGGCGGGACCACCGACCACTAGGCTCTCAACGACGGCTCCGCCGAGGTCGACTGCTTCAGAAAGCTGCGCTCCGATGCCCGTGAGCGACTTGCTCATATTAATACGGAAGTTTTCGAACTGTTGCTTGGAGAAGTATTCGGAGTGAGGGTCGTAGGCATGTGCAATGGCTTTGATGAAGTTGTCAGAGACATCCTCATCATCGAACTCCTCGAAGCGCTCCAGCAATCGCTCATAGCGCTGGAACACTTTTTCGTAGATGGTTTTTTCTTTCTTTGGGGATGCTTCGTCTTCTTTGGCTGCGGCTTCGTCCTTGGCTTCGTCCTCAGCTTTTTCTCGAGCTACCGCCTCGAGGATCAGGGTTTCCTGCAGCAATTCTCCCTCGATGTTCGCCCTCCAGTGCTGCTCATATTCCTCCCCGGCGCGGAGCCAGTCGGAATCCTTGCGAGTGAGCTCTGTCGTGCGGTTGGAGGCGTAATCGTAGACGCCCTCCTGTGTCAGTTCCTCTGCTACCGCTACCCGATCTTTCAGGCGGGTCATGAAGGTCTCAAAAACGTCGAAAGCGACGGGTGTGCGCTTTTCTGCGAGATCATCATCGATGGTAGTCTCATAGGCTTCCTCAAATCGCTGGATGTCCTCTGCTGTGAAATACTCCTTTGCCGGATCGTAGAGGGCGAGCAGGCTGTCGAGAGTCCGCGCCGACATCATGTCGTCGTAGGGCTGGCGGAGGAAGTGCTCTTCCACCAGCATTTTCGTAATGCGGTAAGCGAGGTCTGCGTAATCCTCACGGTCATCAACAGCCCCCGCAGATGGTGCACTGGTGAAGACGATGAGTGGCAGGAGAAGAAC
>JAHDFZ010000214.1:3721-6303 GCA_020627905.1 Verrucomicrobiota bacterium | reverse complement strand
GGCGCAGTGGGTGGAAACCAAACAACTGATCGGCGCAGAAGCCGCCAACTGGGCTGAAGAAAAAGAAACCCTCGAGCGCATCAACGCTCTCCGCTCTCGCGAACTGGAAGCTCTTCAGGAAGAGATCGCCACGAACAAAGAGAAAGCCGCCGAATTCCGCCAGGAGGAGAAGACCATCGAGCAGGCATCCAAAGAGCTGCGCCAGTGGTCAGCACAGTCCTCCTCGCAGCTGAAGGTGGCCGAGGATTCCATATCGCGCATCATTCCATCCCTCCCGAAACCTCTCGCTGAGGAACTGGAATCAGTGATCGAAGATTTCAGCACGGGCCAACAGGAAGCCGCCACGCGCAACCCGATCGAGCGCCTGCGCTCCATTCTGGCGATCATCACCGCCTGTGAAACCTTTGATAACAAGATCTCACGCTTTCAGGAGGTTCTGCCATTAGCTGGGGAGCCGACACGCGTCACGACAGTCTATCTAGGTCTCTCGCAGGCATATTATCTGGACCCCACTGGTGCCTTCGCCGGATTTGGCACCCGCTCTGCCGATGGCTTCGTCTGGCAGGAAAACAACCAGATCAGCGCGCAAGTGAGCCAGCTCGTGGCCATCCTCGAGCGGAAGTCCGAGCCGGACTTCGTCGCACTCCCTGTGCAGCCGTGAGTTGCCCTCTTTATCAGATCCCATCATTTTTCTACTATGCGATCCTTACTTGCCAGCATCCTTTTCTGCAGCACGGCGCTGACCTTTGCTCAGGAGGCGGAGGTCTCTCAGGCGGCTTATCTCCGGGAAGCACAGCAGGCCACCAAAGATCTTGAGAGCGCCCTGAAGCAGCTGAGCGAACAGCGGCTGGAGATTGCCAAAGAGAAGCCGGCCCTATCAGAGGAAACCATCCGCCTCGGCACCGAGCTGCGGGAGGCGAAACGCCTAGCCCGACTCGCGGTCAGTGATCGCCGCGAGATCGAGGAAGCACTGGAGGCAGCAAAATCCACGACTGCCTCTATCGCTCAGGAGAAAAGCTACCTCGACAACATGCTCGCCAGCTTCCGGCGCGAGCATGAATCGAGACTACCGATCGTGGCACTCCAGGCCCGAAAAGAGAGCCTCCCTCCGTCCACTGCTTCTAGTCAGGACTTGTTCGCCCTACTGGAATCTGCTCTCCAGCGGCTGGAGCCCGCTGAGCGTGCCACCTTTCAGACATCTCTATCGGTCGTGCAGGAAGATGGCAAGCTAGTAGCTGGACAAGCTGTTGAGGCCGGCCCCGTCGCCTGGTTCACCACCGAGGATGGCAGACAATCAGGGCTTCTGAAACTCGACAATGCCCTCTCCCCCAGCCTTGTCTCCGGGTCTGGGTCAATGGCGGCACAAGTGAAAGCCCTCAGTAATGGTCAGACGGCGAATCTCACCATCGACCCGTCTTTGGGAGACGCAGAGAGGCTGCAGACTCAGAGCACGAATCTCGTCGATCAGTTTAAGCAGGGAGGCGTCTGGGTGCTCCCGATCGTCGGCATGGCGATTCTCGTCATCTGCGTAGCTCTTTTCAAATGGATCGAAATCGCTCGGATCCGCCGCGTTTCCTCCAGTAAGGTCACAGAGATCATCGATCTGATTAAAGAAGAGCGATACACCCTCGCAAAAGAAGAAAGCGCCCGCCTGAGCCATCCGGCAGGGTCGATCCTGGAGAGCGCAGCCATCGCCAAGGAAGAGAAGAACGAGGAAGCCGAGGAATTCCTCTACGAGCGCTTTCTCGCCGCTCAGCCGAAGCTCAGTCGTGGCCTCTACCTGATCGCCCTCGCAGCAGCGACTGCACCCTTGTTAGGGCTGCTCGGGACTGTCACTGGTATGATCGAAACCTTTCAGAAGATCGAGATCTTCGGCACCAGCGATCCTAAGATGCTCTCCTCCGGTATTTCGAAGGCGCTCATCACGACAGAGTTCGGCCTGATCGTCGCGATCCCGGCGCTCATTCTCCACGCTCTCATCGCTCGGAGGATCAAGGGCATCCGCAATACCATGGAGATGATCAGCCTGACAGCTCTGCATGCCCTTGGCCTGCGGAAGGCAAACTAGGACATTCTGAACACTGCACGCGATGAGCTTATCCAGCTATCTTGAGACACTGGCAGACGTCTATTACCAGGGCGGTATCGGTCTCATCGCGCTTCTGATCCTCAGCTTCTGCATCGCCTTCTCAGCAGGCTCTACCATCCTGCTCATGAGATTCCCCTTCGCGCCAGTGCTTTCTCCTGCTGCATGGCGACGTCTCCTGGCGCGGGCTAAGTCCGGACGGTCAGGTTTCCACGAAGGAGCGGAAGCCCTTGACCCCTATCTCAAAAACGCGGAGCAGTTCAACAGCATCGAGAGCGCTCTCTTCGCCTCCCCTGAACGACGGCTGCGCTTCACCTTTGTCCTCGTTACCGCAGCTCCACTCCTGGGTCTGCTCGGCACCGTGGCGGGTATGATGAAGACGTTCTCCGGTCTCGCAGACAGCTCTGGTGCTGCCACCATCGATGCCATCTCGCGTGGCATCTCAGAGGCGCTGATCACGACTCAGGCGGGTCTCATCATCGGCATCCCCGGCGTC
>JAHDFZ010000214.1:0-3711 GCA_020627905.1 Verrucomicrobiota bacterium | reverse complement strand
TTTCCTCCGCAGCCGCCTGCGCTCGCTACGCGAGGCACTGCATCTGCTGGAATACCGGCTGAAGTCCCCCTCCCGGAAGCAACTTTCCTAACGCACCCACCTTTCCCATGAGTCGCTCCTTTTCCCGCTTCTCCACGTCATCTGAGGATGACGAAATCTCTGAGATCAATATCTCCCCGCTCATTGATGTCGTTTTCATCCTGCTGATCTTTTTCATCGTCACAACGGTGTTTGTGGATGAAACCGGCCTCGATATCGAGAAGCCACGGGCAGCCTCTCAGCAGCAGCTGGAGAAGGACAGCATCTTCATCGGTGTCTCTGCCGCCGGTGAGATCCACTACGACGGCCAGCCGATCCCGCTGGACTCCGTGCAGTCCATCGTCACCAGACTGCAGGCGGAGCGTCAGCGCCCCGTTATCATCCAGGCAGATGCCGCCGCCGCTACAGAGGTAACCGTCTCTGTCCTCGACGAGGCGAAACTCGCGGGAGCGAAACAAGTCTTCGTAGCGACAGAAAATCGATAATCCGGACCCTCCATTCGCCTTTCTCATGTCTTCCTCGCCCGCCGCTAACGTCTCCGCTGCAGACCAGAATGCTCTGTTGGGCGGATCTGGAGGCCGACGTCTATCAGCGGGCGCCTGGGCATTGCGATTCCTGCTCGGACTGTCTGCCGTGGTTCTCTTGTTAGCGATTCTCGTCATTGCCCAGACCCCGATCGATCAGGATGACGACCTGACCGTTTTGCGACCAATCCAGTCAGCACCAGCTCTACCAGCACCTCCTGAGCCATTGCTACCCGAGGCGCTCCCGGAGCCGGAGGTGACACCACCCTCCCCGATTCCGCTCCCCACGCCGGAACTGACGCCACCCCCTGCTTTTGATGCCCCAGCTCTCGTGAAAGCGGAAGCATCAAAAACCGACATCAAGCTTCCCCAGACGAAGTTCCTCCGCCAGACAGCGGCACCGCGCGCAAGCATGACCTTCGAGGCGAAAGACCTCGATCAGATGCCCCGCCTGCTCAACCGTCCGAGCGTGCGCTTTCCCTCCTCGCAACGAAAGGCTGGCGTGCGCGAAGGGAAGGTAACACTGGAGGTGACGATCTCCCGCAAAGGCAGCGTCACCGTCCACGGTGTGCGGGAATCCAGTCACCCGGATTTCGAGCCGATGGCCATCCAGTTCGCCGAGCGTGCCCGCTTTTCCTCCCCAGTCAAAGATGGTCGGTCCGTTCAGGCTCGCTTCGTCTGGCCCCTCACCCTTAAGCCCTGATTTTCACTATGATGCATCTGCGCTTCTTTCTCATCCTGAGCTTGTCAGTCACTCCTCTTCTTGCTGACGAAATCGCCCCCCTCAAAATTGACCCGCTGTGGAAGACCGAGAGCTTTCGCAAGGCTCTCACCGGCAGCTACGGGATCGATTCCCGTCGTGAGCCTGTCATCACGGTAGATGAAGAGGGCTATCTGGATGACGCCGGGCAGAAGATGGCCGCCGGTGATCGCAAGGCAGCTGCTAAAGTCATTGAGGAGTCCTCCCTCACAGAGAACAGCCCTGCCATGCTGTTTCTGCTCGCCTCCCTACAGTTCGAGGAAGCGCTCGTCGATGAAGCGATCGAGAACTTCGAAAAGGCACTGAAACTCTTCCCCTCTTTCCGCGATGCCCATCGGAATCTCGCCATCGCCTACATCCAGAAAGACGACTATGAGAACGGAATGGAGCATCTGATCCGAGCGATGGAACTCGGCTCGAATGAGCCCGTCACTTACGGACTGCTCGCCTACTGTCATACGCAGAATGAGGACTACTCTGCTGCGCTCGATGCCTATCGCCTGGCCAATGTCTCTGCGCCGAAGGAGATCCAATGGCAATCGGGCAAGGCCTTCTCCCTCCTGCAGATGGGCATGAGCAAGGAGGCCTTTGCCATTTTTCAGACGCTGAACAAAAAAGAGCCAACCGTCGCGGACTGGTGGCTGCGCGTCGGCGAGACAGGTTTCGGATCAGGCGAGGCCGTTAGTCCCAAAATGGCGCAGGAGAGCCGGTCGAGCCTGGAGTTTCTCCGTCGCTTGCAACGACTCTCCGGCGATCAACTGAGCGCGCTGGGCGGCCAATACCTGGAGCTCACACTGCCCGATCTGGCCCTTGAGACCTTCCTCGGAGTTTTTGATCTTGAGGACAATCCAGAGCCTCGCACCCTTGCTACCATGCAGGTGCAGCTGGTGGAATATGGTGCAATTTCTCAATCCCAGGCTTTCCAGGAAAAAATCCAATCTGTGCCGAATGCTGCCGAGGCGCTCAGCCTGGAGAAGGCGAATCCTGAGTCGATCCGCCGCTACCACCTGGCCCTCGCTCGGCTCGATGCTCTGACGGGTGCCCCCGAGAGTGCGACGGAGCGACTGGAGGCCTACACCCGTGAGTTCCCTCTCGATGGCATGGCGCTGATGATGCTGGCGGATCGCTATTTCGAGGACGGTCAGCGTGGTCAGGCGATCATGACCCTTGAGCAGGCAGCAGAGGACGATGCCGTGCGCGCGAATGCCCTGCTCCGCCTCGCTCAGACCTACGTAGAAGCTGGCGCCTACGGAGAAGCCGTGCCCCTGCTGAAAAGCAGCCTCGCTGCCGAGGATCGTGACACAGTGCGCGCTTATCTGGAGTCCGTGCAGGAACTCGTGCCATAGGGCTGGGGGTGGCGAAACCACCGGCTTGTAGAGGGCTAGTTAAAGAGGCAGGACCCTTTCTCGCAACAAAAGCCAACTCCCCGGGAACGCTGACGTCCGTGACGGACAAACCTCGTCGGCACAGCGGAAGCCCTGCTGCCCTGCCAGAGAATGCCGACGGGGACGTCGGCGCTCCCAGCAAGCACGCTGCCTTGTAAATACGGCAGATCCCTTTCTCGCGACTGAAGCACCCTCCCAGCAAGCACGCTTTCCTGTGGACACGCCGCTCTTTCTGCCCGATGGGCTTTGCCGCCCTTCCTCCATCACCTCACCATGCCGCTGCCCCTGCCTGAATTCCTCCTTTGCTGCCTCGGGGCGGTATCGCTGGGCGTGGCGAAGACGGGATTTCCCGGGATGGCGATCATCAATGTGCTGATCCTCGCGGAACTGATGGGCGCTAAAGCAAGTGTGGGAATCATCCTCCCTATGCTCATCATCTGCGACTTCATCGTCTACCCGCTGTTTCGCAAATATGCCAGCTGGCGGGCTGTCTGGCCCATGCTCCCCGTGAGCGCGATCGGGTTGCTCCTCGGCTATTGGCTGCTGGGTGCCATGAGCGATGAAACGGCACGCCGCGTGATCGGAGCTATTATGCTGATCATGCTGGCTCTCCAGTGGCTGCATCACCGGGGCAAAGAACTGCTGAAGAAGTTGCCGGACAATCGCCTCTACCAGGGATTCTCCCTCATCTTTGTCGGCTCATCGACCATGCTGGCAAATGCCGCAGGCCCCGTTTACTCAATCTACGCCCTGACGCGCGGCTTCAGCAAAGAAACCTACCTCGGCATTCAGGCACGATTCTTCCTGCTGCTGAACCTCATCAAGGTCCCCTTTCTGCAAAATCTCGATCTCATCAATGGCGAATCGCTTCGCCTGAATGCCCTGCTACTCCCCGCGCTGCTCCTCGGGATTTTCGGCGGAAAAGCCCTCATCCAACGCGTTCCTCAACAGTGGTTTGAGCGCCTTCTCTATCTTTTCTCCCTCGCAGCAGGGCTTCGGCTTT
>JAHDFZ010000213.1 GCA_020627905.1 Verrucomicrobiota bacterium | reverse complement strand
CATGACCGAGAACTCGACATCTTTTCCAGGCGCCGTGTTCGAAATATCCAGACGTAGGCGGGCCATGCTCGCCACGTCCTTGCCCTGATAGCCGACGATGATGTCGCCAGCCTTGAAACCTGCCTCAGACGCTGGAGTGTCAGGCCCTACCTGGTTCACAAGGACGGCTCCAGCTCGATCAAGCCCCTGAGCTTTCGCCTCACGCTCACTAAGTTCCCGCAGCATGACACCGAGGAATCCACGCTTGATCTCGCCGCCATCATCGAGAAGCCGCTGCACGATGTTCAGTGCCATATTCGATGGAATAGCGAACCCAATTCCTATATTCCCGCCGCCCATGTTTGACTGAATAGCAGTGTTGATTCCGACAAGACGACCGTCTACGTCGACCAGGGCACCGCCAGAGTTACCGCGGTTGATAGAGGCATCTGTCTGGATGAAATTCTCATATCCACCCCCTGTGATGCCTAGGTCATCGCGCCCTAACGCGCTGACCATGCCGAGCGTCGCTGTCTGGTCCAGTCCGAGAGGATTACCAACAGCGATGACGCGATCCCCCACCTTCACTTGCGCACTGTCCCCGATCGGCACTGCCGTCAGGCCTTGAGCCTCGATTTTCAACAAGGCTACGTCAGTTTTCGAATCAGCGGCTACGATTTCGGCGTCGAAAACCCTCCCATCCGAAAGCTCGATTTTGACTTCGTCAGCCTTGCCAGCGACGTGATCGTTTGTAAGAATGTAGCCATTCGGAGTGATGATGACACCTGAACCCATACCGCCCTGCTGACGTGGTGCTCTGTCCAGAGGCATCCCTGGAAACATGCGCTTGTAGAGTTCCTCCTGCATGGGATTCATGGCTGCCTGCTCCACTGTCGAGGTAGCTCGGACCGTAACCACACCCGGCATTACCTTTTCGAGCGCCGGTGCATAACTTATAGGTGCGGGCTTCATTCGGTCCACTTCTGCCGAGTCGAAGGTGATCCCTTTCTCGACGACGGTAAATTTGGGAGTTTCAGCGCATGCGATCGAAGCGGTGAACGCTAGAGCAAAAGCGGCACCGGCCGGTCGCCATTTGATGGAGTTCTGAGTCTTTTTCATAAAATTTGTGTGGGGTTTAGGACGTCTACTTTCCAGACGTGATTTCATGAAAAGAGCGGATGACTGCCATCAATTTGTTTCCATTTTCCTGCAAAAATTGGCCAGTGGAACGACAGAAACGAGGACGCAAGCTCCGTCTCTAAGCGCAGGCGATCCCCAGCGCCAGCTTACAGATCGCTGAGAGATCCTCGGGCGACCGGACTGAGTCCCCCCGTTTCCGGCTGGCAGGATTGAGGAGCGACGACTCCGCGAACTCAATCGCTGTCAGTGTCGCATAGACATCAGTGAAGGAAGTGAGCGTGCCGATGACACGACCTAGCTTTGCGACGTTTGTCGGATCAAAGGACCTCGCTAACGCTCAGTCAGGGCGTTATAGCGCATCCGGGTGAACGGCTTCGATAGATATTGAAGAACGGTTCGTTTCCCTGTCAGCACATTTGCTTCGACGACCATTCCTGTGATAATTTTATATTCTTTTCCTTTATTCACGAGTGTATTCTCGTCACTCCGAATTTTTACGATGTAGTAGTGCTGTTGATCGATTTCGTCCTGAATCGTGTCAGCGCTGATCGTCTCGACTCGCCCCTTGAGACCGCCATAGATCGCATATTCGTAGGCTGTGAACTTCAGAATCACTTCCTGGTCGGGTCGCAGGAAAGCAATATCCTGTGGGCGGATCTGAGCCTCTACAAGGAGTTCGCTACTATCGGGAACAATATCGACGATTGGCTCACCGGGGCCGACTACTCCGTCGATCGTCGACATGTAGAGCTTATTCACCGTGCCGGTAACGGGCGAGCGGACGAGAGCACGTTTCACGGTGTCTTCACGACCGATAATCAGCTCCTGTAATCCTTCCAACTCGGCTCGTGCCTCATTATATTGCACAAGTGCTTCACGCTGGAAGTTACCCTCCAGAACATTCAACTCGCCGTTCAGCTCATTAATATCGCGCTCCAGTCGCAACTTCTCGACAATGGAGACCACACCACGCTCTACAAGAGGTGCTGTCATCTCCAATTCTGCTGTCGCTAGAGCTAGACTATCCTCAATCGTTTCTTTTTGCTCAGCCAACTCCATCTGGTTTTTCAAAAATAGATACTGCTCTCGGCTAATAAGGTCTGGACGCTCACTTTCGATCTTCGTTGGGAATGCAATGGTTTCCTCCCCCTTCCCTTCAGCATCCAGGCGCGCGAGTTTCGCCTCAAAAGCCTCCGCTTTCTTGATGTTTTCTCGATAAGTCGACTGACTCTGCGTGTCGTCAATGCGCACAATCGGATCACCAACTTCGACCCGTTTCCCTTCGCTCACGAAAATCTCTTTCACGATTCCACCCTCAAGGTTCTGCACGGTCTGGATCGAAGATGCTGGGACGACTTTCCCGTTACCCTTTGTCACCTCGTCGATTTCGGTGAAATACGCCCAGGTGATGAATGCGGCGATCACGCCTATGACGAGAATAAGCAGAAGATTCGCTCCGATGACACGATCTCCCTTGATGGCTGAACGAGCATCCTTGACGAAATCAATATCGTCATTGCTGACCTTTTTTGAGAAAAAACGGAACATGCGGCTTGGTGCGATTGAAAGGTTTGGGGAAGCGGATGAATTTAGGAAGTTTCTTCAGGAGCACTCACCTCTGCCACAGAGTCTTGAGGTTGGCTCGCAGCGGTGGCAGCTGCCTGCATGATTTTATCTTTTGGTCCGTCTGCAACAACTTTCCCCTGATCCATAACGATGACTCGATCAACGAGTTCTAGGACAGAGCGTTTGTGTGTGGCCACGATGAGGGTGCGCTCGTCGTTGGCCTCCAGATACTCCTTCAGGTGGGTCAGAACGCGACGTTCTGTTCCACTATCCATAGCGCTCGTGGGCTCATCGAAAATCAGGAGCTCCGGTTTCTCTACTACGGCACGAGCTAGAGAGATCGCCTGCCGCTGCCCGCCGGAAAGGCTGCGTCCTCCCTCTGAGACCGGCTGATCGATTCCCTTTGGCAGGGATCGGAGGAAGTCAGCGAGTCCGGCGAGATTCAGGGCATCGAGGATTGATTCATCCTTCACCCAGGGGCAGCCTGTCGTCAGGTTGGTGCGCAGGGAGCCGTATAAAAGAGTAGGATCCTGAGGGGCATATCCTATGCGTGCCCGCAGCTCAGCCGGATCGAATTGGCGACTATCAACACCAGAAACCGTCAGCCCCCCCTTTTGAGGCTGATGAAATCCCATCAGAAGCCGGATGAGAGAGCTCTTACCGGAGCCGATCCTCCCGAGGATGGCGACGCGCTCACCTGGCTTGATGTGAAGATTCACGCCATCTACGGCGGGCACGGGAGCCTCTGGATCGTAAGAGTAGGTGAGGTCCTCAGCCTTGATCTCTGGATGAAAGTCCAGCACGCTGATATAACGCTGGCCTTTGTTCTCCCTTTCAAGAGGCATCTCCATGATCTGGTTCAGCCCCTCTAGGGATCGCCGAGACTGTTGAAATCTTGTTAGGAGGGATGCCACCAGAGACATAGGCGCCATCGCCCTGCCAGAGAGGATAACACACGCAATCATTTTCCCCATCGTCAGGTCGCCTTCCAACACCGCGAAGAAGGCAAAAATGATAATGGATGTAGACACGAGATGATTCACAAACGCGGTGCCATTCATCGCTAGGTGCGAGTAGCCACGCGATTTCACATCCGCATTTGAGGAGATCTTCAGCACTTCCTCCATACGCGACTGCATCTGCGACTCGGAGCGGGTAGCTTTGATGGTCTCACCAGCCTGAATCCCCTCTACCATAAGGGCCTGGCGCTGGTTAGCCGCCTGATAGCTGTCCCGCACAGCGCGAACAATCGGAAACTGCATAATTAAGCCGATTAACAAGGCAAGGATCACCCCGACCAGCAGCGGCACCGCCACCCACAATCCGCCAAGAAGGTAAATAACAAAGATGAAAAGACCAACAAAAGGAAGATCGACAATGGCAGCTACTGAGGCACTCGTGAAAAATTCTCTCAGCGACTCGTAGGCTCGAGCCTGGCTGGCGAGAGATCCGGCGGACTGGGGCCGATCGCCCAGCCGCATCCCAAGGAGGCGACCGTATATTTCGCTGCCCAGGATCATATCGATCCGTCTGCCCGCGCGATCGATGAACATGGATCGGGCCATTTTCAGTAGAAATTCGAATAGGTAGGCGATACCCACGCCGACCGCGAGGACGAAGAGCGTATCGGTAGCTTCATTCGGAACGACCCGGTCATAGACGTTCATCACGAATATCGATGACGTCAGAGCGAGGAAGTTCGAGACCAGAGAGGCCACAGCGACTCGAGCGTAGAAAGATCGAAATTTCCAGAGTGTTCCCCAGAACCAATTCTTTCCGAGGGTTTTCGCGTTGAAGTCCGACCGTCCTTCAAATGCGAACGACGGCCTCACGAAAATGGCCATGCCTGCGTAGGATTTCTTCAGCTTGCGTAAAGACACGAGCTGCGCTTGTCCGCCTTCCTTAAACTGAACGATTTCAGCATCACTGCCGATTACGCTCTTGAGCACAATGGCCTCCTGGTTCTTCAGGATGAGAATAACAGGGAGTGTCGACTCGTGGATGGATGACAGCTTGCGCCGCATCAGTCGAGTTTGGAACCCGCAACGGCTGGCCGCACGATCAAACAGGTCAGGGCTCAATCGCCCACCTCTTACCGGCAATCCCTGCAGGATTCCATGTCTGTTGACTGGCTGGCCATAGACGCGCCCAAAGTATACCAGCGCCTCGACCAAGCTATCGGAGCCAGCGCTCTCGATTTCCTGATCCGAGAGAGGTGCTGCTTCAGTCTGGGGAGGAACGTTCGCCGCTTCTGTTGGGGCGTCAATTTGAGACACTGCGAACGGCGCTGCTCTATCTGAGCTCGGCTCACGGACCAGAGCTGCTGTCTCACTGCCCCTTTGGGGGCCACCCCGCTTCAGAGCCCTTGTCTTGCTGGGCGCTGGTTTTGGTTTACTGAGAGCCACTGTCGCACTCTTCTTCCGCTTATCCTCAGGTGGGGACTGGAGCGGGATTGGCTTGAGCGCAGCCTTAGAATTCGGAGTTTCGGGCAGGTCTTCGGAAGACATGAGGGGGCAGTTCAGAGATAGGGTTTACGTTTTTACGATTGAAGCAAGGTTTTCACGTCAATGCGATGTAAATCTGCTGTAAATTTTTATTTAGTCGCTCGGAAGAAAGAAAATGTCACATTAGATGCAATCACGTCATTTATTACGATTTACCCATGAGCCAAGCTCCTGCTTTACCTGTCGCATAATTGGCATCCAATTGCCGCGGTGGTCGATCTGGAATCGCTTCACACTGGGATACCAGCGAACGCCTCCATCAAAGTCCCGCCAGCGCCAGTCCGGCACATCGTGAAGGAGGAGCCATGTCGGCACCCCGAGAGTAGCTGACAGGTGAGGTATCGAAGTGTCAGGCGAGATCACGAGATCGAGTTCACGCATCACGCTCGCCGTGTCCAGCATGTCCCCCAGCCTTTCGTCCATGTCGATCAGGCCTTCTGGATGCGGGACTCGCTCGATGTCAACGCGCGGTGCCCCTTTCTGCAGCGAGTAAAATTGGATCCCAGGAAGATCCAGAAACTCGCGCACATGCACCAGCCCACATGCACGGAAACGGTTGATGTCATTTTTCGGGTTCCCCGACCACGCGACGCCCACATGGCGGTCGTTCGGGAAGCGTCGCTTTTGTTCGCGAACAAATTCCGCTGCCTCGTTATCCGTTGGGAGCTGAGGCATAAAAGCCGACGGGATCGTGTCAATCGAGGTCTGAAAAACGGATGGCAAAGAAAATATCTCGATCTGGTAGTCGGCCTTCGGCAGAGCCTTATCCTTCGGTCGCACGACGACCTGATCAATTCCTTCGAATGCTTTAGCAAGAGGGTAAACAGGCTTCTGCACCTCCCAGATGATCTTTTTGGCTCGTCGCTGCACCAATGGAATGAAACGAAAACACTGGATCTCGTCGCCTAGGCCCTGATTGCTGTAGATGTAGAGCGTCTTGTCTTCTGCAAGTTCCTCACCCTGCCAGCGCGGAATCCCGCTGGTTAGGACTTCTTTCCGATAGTCAACGAATTCGAGCCTAGCGTCGTAATTCTTCCAGGCATCGATGTAATTCCCTTGCGCGATATCGCACAAAGAGAGATTCAGGAGAGTTGATTCTCTGCCCGGCTCCAGGTCCAG
>JAHDFZ010000212.1 GCA_020627905.1 Verrucomicrobiota bacterium | reverse complement strand
TACTGCATTTTAACTCCGCCAAGTGAGGGGAGTCGCATGGAAATCGCCATGTTGCAGTCCGTGCAGCGTCATCGTAGGATCCTGATCAGGAGCTTTTCTCAATGGGGTCATTCCTGAGCGAACGCTCAGTGGAGATGCCGCGCCCAGTTTACGTCTAGCTGATGAGGCCTATTCACCTGCCTTGATAGACTCCAACAGGCTTTTGAGCTCCTTTGCCTTCTGCGGATTCCTGGCGATTAGATTCATGGTCTCCTTCGGATCATCCTTCAGGTTGTAGAGCTGAGCGGCGGCTTCGCCGTCTTTCCTGGCTGGGATGACGGGTCGAAAGCTGAAGTCCTCATAGCCACCGTCCGGCTTGGCGACGATGATGGCGTCCCGATCTTTGAGACCGATCTCATGGCGCCCTGATCCCTGCCAGTGGCTGTCGATATACTTCCAATCTCCGTCACGAATGGCAAAGATACCCTGCTGAGAGTGATGAATGATGGGGCCTCGGTCAAAGCCCTCATGCTCTCCTCGAAAAAGAGGCATCATGTCCATGCTATCGCTTTCCGGTAGATCAGCGATCTCCTGACCCACCAGCTGGGTGAAAGTCTCAGCGAGATCGCTCAGAAGCACTGGATGGTCGCAGGTGGTCTTCGGCTCGATGACCGCTGGCCACTGGATGAGAAAGGGGACGCGGTGGCCGCCCTCATAGATCTGCGCCTTCTCACCGCGCCAGGGCTCGGAACTGCCGCCAAATTTCGCGACACCGCCGTTGTCGCTGGTGACAATGACGATGGTGTTCTCCAGCAAATTGTGGGTCTCCAGCTCGTTGAGCACTTGCCCGACCGCCCAGTCGAACTCTTTCACAAAACCGCGATAGCCTCCTTCGAAGGTGGCTCGATCCTGCCCAAGCACGAACATGGGGTGCGGCGTAACGGGGAAGTGGACATTCGTGGTGGCGTAGTAGAGGAAAAATGGCTTCTCTTTGTTCTGAGAAATGAAATGGACGGCTGCCCGGGAGAGGTCACCGGCAGTAGCCTCGAGAGAGCGACGGGCTTGTGTTAAACCGATGGGATCCCAGAGAGTGTGTCCTTCCGGAAGACCGACGATGGTATCATTGTGCATGAAGACCTCCATCTCCGGGGTGGAGTTGTGGCTGAACGGCACGCCGAAGAAGTCGTCGAAACCGATCGCGTTCGGCCCGATCGCAAATTCACCGCGCTGGTAGGCGTCCATGTCGCGGCCGAATCCCAGGTGCCACTTGCCGACCATCCCTGTCTCATATCCAGCGCGCTGCATCGCAGCGGGGAGAGTGTCGGTGCCTTCCTCAATGAGCAGGGGCATGCGCTCAGACAGCACCCAGTTCTGCAGATAAGAGCGCCAGTTGTAGCGGCCGGTCAGGAGAGAATAGCGAGTCGGGGTGCAAACGGCTGAGTTCGAGTGAGCATCCGTAAACAACATGCCATTTTTGGCGATGGAGTTGCAGGCAGGTGTGAACGTAGCCCCTTTGCGGTAACAGGAGAGGTCTCCATAGCCCAGGTCATCTGCCATGATGACGATGATGTTCGGCTTTTCGGGGGTGGCTGCTTGCAGCGTCGATCCGAATGAAAGAATTGCGCCGAACACGAGCAAACAACGTTTCGTAAAGAAATCCATATTCTATCCCCATAGCGGATCGCTCCGCCACTGTCCACACCCGAGAATACGTGAGTTCAGTCCAGCCCAGCTAATAGACGGCTATGCGTGCCGCTCTCAGCGAAAGGGTTCGCTTCTTTATCCTTCGCTTGATCTTTGATCCGACTCTGAAAATAGCGGACTGCAGGATCGTCGGTCCCGAGGGTGCTTCTGCTCAGGCCGTCCTGTGCCTCGCGAAAGTTACCCGCGCGAAAGTCGAGAACCGACTTCCAATAGAGTTCAATCCGAGATTGCTGCACCTCCGAGAGGGAATCGCGGCTGCCGACCCAGTGGTAAGTTTCTGCGAGGAGGTTTTGATCGCTATCGTAGATGAGATCCAGTGGGCGAAAGGCAATCTCTTCAGTAAGGACGTCGTGAACGTCTCCAGATACCAGAGGGCGGGTTCCGGAGATCAGCGAAAGACGCGAGAGTCTCAAAGCCTCATCGATCACGTAGCCGGGAACGGCAGCGCGACTGGAAGAAAGGCCGCCGCGGGTGCTGGGCAAGTCCAGATTCGGAGCGGGCAGTGTGCCCTGTGTGATCCCAATGCCTAATTCCTGATCCCATTTATGTTCTGCGGCCTGCAGTCTCTGCATTTCCTCTAATACCTTCGCGGCCTCCATGAGAGCGCTATCAAGTTTTCGTGCTGACTCAGCGGGTTTGTCCTCTGTCTCAAAATGCCCGAACGAATAGATTGAGATGTGGGGATCCTGTGAGATCAGGTAGCCTCCTTCTCTGAGCAAGATCCTGGCTAAAGCTTCCTGGTAGCGATGTCCGAGCTCTGCGGCACTCGCCTCCGCCCCGTCCGGAAGCTCCAATTCTGCGCCGCCTGATCGCATGCAGACGATGAAGATACTGCGATCGCTATCATTCTGAAAAATGGCTGAGGATTGCGAGATAATCCGGGAGAACTCATTTGCATCTGTGCGCCCCGCGAGCAGATCCTTCACCGTCATCAGGCGTCGACCAGGTGCGGTCATATCGAATCCCAATCGGAGCACCGGTGGCAGCAGTGAGGCGAAAATACCGCCAAGAGCAGGGATCACTGCGCCGAATAGCCAGAGAGCCCCCGCTGCAATGAGCAAAATCAGCAGGCTTATGCCGTTCGCAATGAGAACGCGGTAACTCCCGCGAAATGAGCTGGCTGAAACGTATGAAGAGGCAGCCCCACCGACGAAGAGGAAGACCCAGCCTAGTAAGGCCCATACGGAGGTTGCACGATCTGATAGCTGCTGTTCTGGACGCAGCAGATTCGCAACCTTCACGCCGGCATGAAAAAGTCGATCACCAATCGGCGAGACGGAGAGCAGGGCTCCGAGTGCACATGAGATCCCGACACTGACAAGCAGGAAAAGGAAAAGTGCACGGGGTAAGCGTTTCATCAGGAGAGCAGGCGGCGCGCCCACGCTCCACCTTGATCACCTTCGGACGTATTCGTCAAGCAGCTCGGGCTGGAAAAACCGGAAGGAAGCAAGGCCGGGGAGTTGGGAATTCACTCCCATCCGAAAGCCGAGCCGCTCAAGCCCAGCGCCCCGAGTCAGATGTCGTCCGCGAATGAATTCGCTGCTCCGCAACGGGGCCGATGCGAACGATGGACGTGCGAATTCATTCGCACACGCGAAAGCCATGTCCGCTAGCTTCTCCCTTACTCCTTCGACTTGGCTTTCTTTTCAGGGCGTTGCTTCTGAATCAGTGATTCGAGAGAGGGGTCAACCTCGATCAGTTTGGCATGAAAGGTTTGACGCAGGTCCCGCAGCAGGCCCAGGCGGCTTTTGCGGATCTCCTTATGCTTCGCTTCGTGCTCCTTCAGGGCTTCTACTTTTTCAAGCACCTCAGGGGCATCTCGCGCTTCTTTCATCGCCGCTGCTAATTTCTGCTTTTCTTCTGGAGTGGCTTTGGCGAATGCGGCCGCAGGCACCAGAGCCAGCATCTGGCTAGGGAGCTTGGGGAGATGCTCGCCCAGGCGCGGTGCTCTCGCGGATGGGCGTGAGCCATCGGCTTTTTTGCCTCCCTGGGGATTTCCCTGCGGCCCAGGCATTCTAGGGCCGCCACCCATTGGCGGCCTCTGCGCCTTGTATTTGTTCATCAGCTCTGCCGCCTCTGGATCCTGCTCTTTGACCTTCGCCATCAGGGTTTTCTGATAGTTCTCCATCGCATCATTCAGCACAGATCTCGCTGATGCCAGTTCAGGATCAGCCCACACCTTGCCCATGACCGTTCTCAGTTTCTTCTGTTCCTGGGGTTTTAGCTGCATGAATGCACCAATCTTTCCGCCCATTTCCGGTCTCGCTGACGAGCGTCCGGCAAACGGAGCTTTGCGTTCTGCTTTTTCTCCGCCCTTTCTCTGGGCGGGCTCAGCTTTTTCAGCTGCTGTCTCGGCTGGTTTTGTTTTGTCCCCATCTTCTGCCTGAAGGTCGTTCGAGAGCAGCACAAAGCCAATGGCACTGAGGACACAGGTGACGAGGACGGCAGGACCATAAACCCTGCAGAATGAGGCGAAAGACATGATAGGCAGGCGTGGAGAAGGTCGCATATTGATGTTGTGGTCTGGTTTGATTCCTATGACACTTAGGGAAAAACCGAGGGCGATCAAAAGTTGCACAGAAATGCAAGCGCGTCGATGATCCGGCCGCCTGCCCACTGGCTTGTCATTTCGTTCCCCATGCCTGTCCGTCCTCTGCTCCGAGCCTACTCTCTCTGGTTCAGCCTGCTTTTCATGGTGGTCGCAGGCTTTTACGTATTCGGCTGGAGTGTGTCGTGGTTGTGTTTAACGGGTTTTGGACTCGCCATGTTCTGGTTTGTCTGGGAACTAGCCCGCTACCTGATCGCCCTGCGTCCGCAGCGTCCTAACTGGGAGTTCCTGCCCGATGTGCAGCGGGCGATCACCGAGCAGCCTGAGTCAGAGGCGAATGTTTCGCTTGTGTATTTTCTGGAGGAGGGGCGCTCGCCGACTGTCGATTCGGTCCGTCGTTGTTTTGAGCGCGCTTTGGAGGCGGATGACTGGTTCTCGTTTTCTATCTCAGATGTGGACATTTCCCGCTCGGAAATCGAGGTGTGGCGGGATGAAGGAGGCGCGGTCGATTCTGTCGACGCCATCAGCGATGAGGGCGAACTCAGTGCCGAAGAGGGGGAAGGCGGCCTCCCGCTCAAGCAGTTTTTCGTGGCGACGCCAATCGGCACCTTCTGTCTGCTGACGATGGAGCGGCCTTACGTGGAGAATCCAGCGATCTTCGCGAAGCGAATTCAGGATAAGAGGATCCGCCGTGCCGTCGAGCAGCATCGAGCGTGGCTGGCGGTGGATTATCTGGACCCGGATGCTGAGCCTGCTCAGGTGCGCAATGCCTATCGACTCATCGGGCATCTGATGGCCGTGCTCGCGGGGCCGGATTGTCTGGCCATTTTTCATCCCGACTCACAGCGTTGTAATGAGTTCGACCCGGCCCTGATGGAGCGCTTGGCTAGTTCAGATCCTCTGCAGGTTTTTTCCACTCCTACCTTCGAGCCAGTGATCGAGGTCTCAGACAGCGATGCGGAAATGCAGAATGCAGTGCAGCTCGCTCAGCGAGAGTGGCCGAAATTCGCGGCAGCCTTCAAAAAACGCCAGCCTGGCGATGAGAATTTCCTCGTCAAGACGGAGTTTGTCGAGGGGAAGGTGTCGGAATACATGTGGTTCTCTGTGCGCGAAATCATCGGCGATCGTGTTCGAGGCTATCTGGTCAATGATCCTTGCGAACTCACTCAGATCTACCGCGGAGCAGAAGTGACGATCACGGTGGATGAGGTAGCCGACTGGCTGCATCCGCGGCCGGAAGGCGGGCATGCAGGCGGGTTTTCTCTGGATGTCCTGAAAAAGCGGAAAAAAGAGTGACAGAACAGGCGGAGAGAATCGTCAGTTTACGAATTGATTGAAACGTATACAGTTTCGCGAATCAGAACAATGGAATTTTTAGCGCAATATAATGATGGTTTCGCCGGTGGCATGGGTGGAATGGGCGGCGGTTTTAACATGGTCTACCTGGTCATCACAGGTGTTGCCATGCTGCTCAGCCGATGGGCTGGCTCGAATCTACAGAAAAAATTCCAGAAATTTTCCCAGCTTCCGATCGAGATGACCGGAGCTCAGGTCGCTCAGCAGATGCTGGATGACGCGGGGATCCATGATGTAGAGATTATTTCCACGCCAGGTCAGCTGACCGACCACTACAATCCAGTGAAGAAAACAGTGAACCTGAGCGAAGTGGTCTGCCATCAGCGTAACGTGGCTGCCGCTGCGGTTGCGGCGCATGAGGTGGGGCACGCTGTCCAGCATGCAACAGCTTATCCGGCGCTGAAGATGCGATCCACCCTCGTGCCGATCGTTAACCTTTCGAGCAAGTATATGAACTGGATTCTCATGATCGGTCTTATGCTGGCCGCAGGGGGAAACACGACACTTCTCCTCGTGGGGATCGTGCTCTTCGCCGCGACGACCCTGTTTTCGCTGATCACTCTTCCAGTTGAGTTTGATGCCAGTAAGCGGGCGATGGTCTGGATCGACCAGCGAAATATTATGTCCGCTGAGTATGAGGGCGCTGCTAAATCTGCTCTGAAAGCTGCGGCTACCACCTATGTTGTTGCCGCAGTCGCCTCGCTGGGTCAGCTGCTGTATTTTGTTTACCGCTATATGATTGCCCGGCGCTAGGTGTTGGGAACACTTGCCACTTAGGGTGAATGTGGGTGCTTCTTAGCGAAGCCCTGCGGTAATGTGTG
>JAHDFZ010000211.1 GCA_020627905.1 Verrucomicrobiota bacterium | reverse complement strand
TCTGCGTCTCCAGTGCCTGCTGCAAGGTGGGCGCCTGCTGCCTCTTGGTGAGATTCAGTGAATCCTCAGCTTCCAGGGCTGCGAGTTCTGCCTCCAGATTGAGTGTTCTTACTTGCCCCGCAAGGGTTTCATCCGCCCCCAACGCCTCTAATTGAGACTTTAGCGAGGACAAGGCAGTTGGATCACTGATGCCTGAGGATGCCCCGGCGATGACCCCTGTGAGCTGCTCCTGCAGCTCCAGTTTCTCGGCGAATGTCGTCTCAAGGGCTTGAGTCGCTAGAGCTAGCTTAGCTCTCAGGTCACGATCTTCGGCAGTTACCAGTTCTGACGCTTCCTTCCGAAGTGTTCCGAGAGCTTCCTCGGTCGCAGTGACCCGGGTATCTGGATTGACTTCCAGGAAAGCCTTCGCAGCATTGGTAAGATCAGAGGCTTCGGCAGAGAACTTCTGCGCCTCCTCCCGGGCTTCTGCCGCTTTCACGAGCTGCTCAAGCAGCGGTGCCTTCTCCGAATCATTTAAATCTGAGGCAGCTTCAACACGGTTTTTGAGATCTTCCAGATCCTTGCTGTCCTCCTGAGCCCGGCCTGCATGACCTATGAGTGTCCAGAAGAGAATCGAAAGAAGTAAGCTGGAAACACAAAGGCGCGGGCACATAATTGTCTTTAGAGACGTCTTTCATCGATGAAACTGAAAGAAATTTCTCACGATTTATGAATAAAAGTTAGACATTCCTTGGCGCGCCGTTTTTCAGGTTGCTACAACAAGCGTTTTCCGGTAACACGATCGTATCATGGGTATGTTTAGCAAAATCCTAGGCGGTATCTTCGGTAAGAAGAAAGAAGAAGAGCAGGAGGCAGCGGAAGCTGCTGCTGCAGAGGCTCCGGTAGTCGTTGATGCAGTGGAGCAGTCCACAGCAGAGGCCCCTCCGGCAGCGGCTCCAGCACCTGAGCCAGCAGAGCCAGTCGATGTGGACGCAGTCCTCACGGCAAAAGCCGCGGCAAAAGGCGAAGATCTCGACTGGAAGGTTTCCATCGTCGATCTGCTGAAAGTTCTCGATCTGGATTCCAGCTATGGCGCTCGTAAAGAGCTGGCCGCTGAGATGGGCATCAGCGGATACTCCGGCACAGCTGAGCAGAACATCGAGATGCACAAGCTGGTCATCCAGAAGATCGCAGCCAACGGCGGAACCGTTCCCGCTGAGCTGCTGGATTAAGGCATTGACGTTTCACTTTCACGCAGGAAGCCGCCCATGAGCCATCATGGAGCGGCTTTTTCGTCTTCGTGGTCTCTCAATTCGTGAGATAGAATTCCACGGTCGTGACGACGCGGACATCTTTTTCCATCCGGCGTGTATCGCCATGGCGTTCCCCTACATCGATGATGGAGAATCCGCCCTGAGAGGCTGAGCGGATGCTTCCCACTTCGACCCCTGCATTGCTCGCAAACTGGTCAGCTGCGATCCGGGCATTTTTGGTAGCTTCCGCCAGCATAGCGGGTTTGATGTCGTTCAGTTTTGTGTAGCGATAAGATGGCTCATGGTTGCTGAGAGAGATGCCTTGAGCGATCAGTTGATTCACAGCCAATCGGATCTTCTTGATCATCTCAACCCGTGTGGTTGTCACGGATATATCTCCGGAAAGGTAGTGGGCGCGCTCGACGAGCTCCTGATCATCATTTCTCAGTTCACGAGTGGAGTGACGAACGATACCTTTCGAGAATTCTTTCGCCTCCAACCCCGACTCGATCAGCGTCTTAATGATCACCTCCTCGATACGCGAGGCGTCCTTGTAAAGGCTGGGCAGTTCGCTCCGCTCCGACCCCGCCACTGTGTAGCCGACACGCCAGCTAGCGTGATCGGCTATGACTCGCTTTTCCGCCAGTCCTTTCACGGTCGCCGTGTTCATGGCGATTTTCGATTTATAAAGGGTGTTGCCCACGAAGTATCCGGCTAGGGCCAGGCCACTGCTGAGCAGGAGCATTCCGAGCAGTCTTTCCAGTCGTATTGTTTTCATATACGGGTTGATACGAGAAGGAGGAAGACCGTCTTTCAGGCGAGCTACTTTTTCCGCTGCAGCTGTTGCCTGGTGGCGCACTCGCGTAGGCTGGATCTGGCATCTTCCCGTCGCAATTGGCGAGGGCGAAAAGGAGGTAAAGAGGTCATATTTCCCTATGGGCGCGAGTGGTTTGAGCGGTGGGATGAACGGATCTTCTATTGCTTTGCTGTTTCTTCTCTCAGTGCTACCTTACAGCCTGCTCAGGAGTGATGAAAGCCATCCAGGCAGAGCGATCTACCAGAAGCATTGCGTGAGCTGCCACGGCGAAAAAGGACAAGGCAGTGAGGATTACCCTGACGTAGATCCCTTACATGGCACCCGTTCTCTGGAGTCTCTGGCGGGCCGCATCGAGCGCACCATGCCCGAGGACGAGGAGGATCTCGTCGTTGGTGAAGAGGCAAAGCTCGTGGCGGAGTATATTTACGAGGCTTTCTATTCTGAATCGGCGCGAAATGGGAACCGAATCGTGCAGCCGGACCTAACCCGCCTGACGGGTGATCAGTTTCTCTATTCTGTGTCTGACCTGATTGCTGCCTTTCAGGGAGATGAAAATCCCGCTCACCCGAAAGAGCAGGGCCTGAAAGCGAACTATTCGCTGAACAACCGCTCGAAAGCTGGACAGAGAGATGTAAAGCAGCAGAATTTCAAGCGGACGGAGCCGAGGGTCCGCTTTGATCTCGGTGAGGGACTGCCGACGCCGCCTGATGGCGTGAGCATTGAGGAGGGGATGACAGGGTTCCACGCGAACTGGACCGGGACTCTCTATGCGCCGGAGACGGGGGAGTATGAGTTCACTCTACGGACGAGAAACGGCGTTCGTATGTTTCTTAACGAGCACGATCACAAGAAGACGCCGCTGCTCGATGGTTGGGTAGCCCCGGGAAACAATATTCGCGAGGTGAAAGCCAGGGCCTTTCTGATCGGTGGACGGCGCTACCCCATCTTCCTGCAATTCTTTAAGCAGAAGGAACCATTGAGTTTCATCGAGCTACACTGGCGGCCACCGAATCAACGGCGGGAGATCGTGCCGTCGAAGTATCTTGGAGCACACTGGGTTCCCATGCGTTTCAGCACGGCCCGAGCGATGCCTGCTGATGACAGGAGCCAGGGTTACGAGCGCGGTGGGACAGTCTCTCGTGTATGGCTGGAGGCAGTCAACGCGGTTGCCTACGAGGCGGCCGATTGGGTGATTGCTGATTTGAACCGCATGGCCAAAACGAAGGATGGCCAGCCGGAGCGAACGGCCAAGGTCCGTGCTTTTGCTCATCAGTTCACAGAGCGAGCGTTTCGCCGCCCTTTGTCAGCAGACGAGAAAAAGACCCAGGTGGACATTCATTTCGCCGAAGGCCGTTCTGAGGAAGATGCTGTGCGACGCGTGGTGTTGAATGCCCTCACGTCGCCCCAGTTTTTGTATCCTCAGATCGCGAACCCGGACCCTGATACCTCTTTTGCAAAGGCGTCTGCTCTTGCCCTGTCGCTCTGGGATTCCCTGCCGGATGGGCGGTTATGGAAGACCGCGCGATCGAATCAGTTAAAAACTGAGCAGCAGCAGCGCAAGAAGGCGCAGCAGATGATGGCCGATGGGCGGGCGCATCTGAAGCTCACGAAATTTTTCCATGAATGGCTTGAGATCGAGGCGCATTCCGAAGTCGCGAAAGATGAATCACTTTTCCCTGCTTTTGATGAGAGTGTCTTTTACGACCTGAGGACCTCGCTCATGCTGTTCGTCGAGGACACGGTGCAGTCTCCTTCGTCGAGCTTTCAGGATCTTCTGCTATCGGAGGAAGTTTACCTGAACAAGCAGTTAGGCGATGTCTACGGGCTTGGGAAACTGCCGTGGCATTTTGTGAAAAAACGCATGCCAGGAACGAAGAGGGCGGGGGTGATCACCCATCCGTTCATGCTGACGGCTCTCGCTTATCACGATGACACTTCTCCCATTCATCGGGGAGTCTTCCTGACGAGGAATATCGTAGGACTCCCGCTCAAGCCCCCGCCGGAGGCGATTGAGTTTACCGGGCATGACTTCCCTGACGATTTGACCATGAGGGAGAAGGTGACAGAAATCACCAGGTCGAAGTCGTGTATGGCCTGTCACTCGATGATCAATCCTCTGGGCTTCAGTCTGGAGTCCTTCGATGCCATCGGCGCTTTCCGCGAGACTTTGAAGGATTCCGTGGCGGTCAATGATGATAGCGTGTTGGCGCTGGATGATGGCACGACCGTTTCGATCTCTGAGCCGCGCGATGTTGCCCGCTACGCTGCGGAGTCTCCGCAGGCCCACCGGGCCTTTGTGCGCCAGCTGTTTCACCACGTTGTAAAGCAACCGCTGGATGCCTACGGCAGAGATAATCAGGAGCAGCTATTAGCTTCCTTCACGGAGAGCGGCTTTCACATTCGGGATCTATACGTGCAGATCGCCTTATCCAGCCTCAACCCCAATCAAGTGCCATGAAAAACACTCTTTTCGATCGCAGGTCATTCCTGCATGCGCTGGGATCAAGCTCGGCGGCCCTACCGTTCTTGACAGGCTTGCCTGGATTGCAGGCAGCGCCGAAACAACAGGCCAAACGGGTGATCTTTGTTTTCACGCCGAATGGAACCATTCCGGATGAGTTCTGGCCCGATCAGCAGGGCGAGCAGGCTGGAGATCTCAAACTGAAGCGCATCTTAAAACCGCTCGAACCATGGCGAGACCGGATCGCTCCTCTTCGCGGGATTTGCAATCGACTGCAGGGCGACGGCGATCGACACATGCGGGGCATGAGTTGTCTACTCACTGGCACCGAATTGCTGCCGGGGAATATCCAGGGCGGTGGCGGAGTGCCTGCTGGTTGGGCCGGGGGCATATCGCTCGATCAGGAGTTGAAACGCGTCTTTCAGGCGCAAGCCGATACGAGGACGCAGTTTGGTTCTCTGGAGTTTGGTGTGGCCGTCCCGAATCGTGCCGACCCCTGGACCCGGATGTCCTACGCGGGAGCGAATCAGCCGATAGCCCCTGTCTCTGACCCGAAGGTGATGATGGAGCGGCTGTATGGCCAGGTTCAGGATCGCGAGAATATGGAGCCGGTAGTAGGAAATGTCCGTGCGGAGCTCCTGAAGCTGTCTCAGCAACTGCCTGAGCGGGATCGGATGATGCTGCAGAAACACCTGTCTCTGGTGACTGAAGTCGAGCGCGAACTCCAGCACGCTGATACATCTGCCGAGCTGGCTCACCCTATGCCTGATGTTGATCCTGACATCGAGCTAGTGAATGATAATACGCCTGAGATCTCGCGGATGCAGATCGATCTTCTCGTCAATTCTCTCGCCAACGATATGTCACGAGTGGCCACCCTGCAGTATATGCGCTCTGTCGGTCAGGCCCGCATGAGTTGGCTGGAGATCGAGGAAGGGCATCATGGTCTTTCCCATGAGCCGGATAACAATAAGCAGGCTCGGGAGAAACTCGTGCGGATCAATCAGTGGTTCGCGGGGGAGATTGCTTATCTAGCGCAGGAGCTTCAGAGGACAGCTGATCCTACGGGTGGCGGTTCTCTGCTGGATCATACTCTGGTGGTCTGGATGAATGAGCTGGGGAAAGGCAACAATCACACCTTGGATGATATTCCCTTTGTCCTGATCGGCGGCGAGAAAGCAACAAATTTTGAGATGGGGCGGGTTCGGCAGTTCCCGAAACACACTCCTCACAACCGCCTGTGGCTCAGCATCGCTCATGCTATGGGCCATGAAGTAGAGCACTTCGGTGATGCGCCTCTCTGCGCTGGGGGAGCGCTCGACCTTCGGTCAGTATAGGGGTTAACGAGACAATGCAGGATTGTCGACGTCGGTTGAGTCTGATAGAGTCACAACTGTGAAACTCCCGACTACAATACCCTTGCAGCTTCGATTCTGGCGATGGGTGTTGCTCTGCTTCTGGCCGATACTCTGTCTCGCGAGCGAATGGACGGAGAGAGACTCTCGGCTCGCGAACCAGTATCTGGCATCATTGCAGCAGCGACCCGCTAAGGGTGCCGAATGGCAGCTGCTCACCTCCCTTTATCGGGAGAAAGGAGAGATTGCTACCTTAGCGAGCTATCTGGAGACGGCTGCGCTCACGGGCCAGCCCGTGGCTCAGCTCCTGCTCGGCCATCTGCTGCTTGATTCCGGAGATCTGGAGGCAGCTCTTTCCAATTACGAGGCAGCTTCATCCGCTGAGCCGATTCAGAGATATGCGTGGGCTGGCATGCTATCGATCTACGAAGCTAAGGGCCGCCCGGCGAGGGCAGTGGCCATTTTGGAGAAGCTCACGCAGGATCCCGAGGTCTCCGGAAAGGAGCTGCGCACTTACCTCATCAAGCAGGGGAAGGTAGCGGCCCGTCTCGGGCGTCTGGATGTCG
>JAHDFZ010000210.1 GCA_020627905.1 Verrucomicrobiota bacterium | reverse complement strand
ACGGGATTCGATTTTACAGACTACCGATCGTGTCGAGAGTGGATCAGTGGCATTCGGGATCATATGGATCTCTGGATGTCCAGCTATCGCGAGGAAAACGAATGGACGGGGTCTGGCCGTGTCACTCTCACGGGGACGCCGGCTTTTATGGCTGAGATAGGGGGGCGGATGGAGCGGGATATGACAGCTTCCGTCCTGTGCACCCTGGTGCTGATCGCGGTCTTATTCTGGCTCATGCACCGCCAGAGTCGCCCGCTTGGCTGGATGATGGCATGCCTCATGGTCGCTCTGGCACTCACGATCCTGGTGGGTAAGGCTATATTCGGTCAGCTGAGTATCATCAGTGCTGGTTTTTCAGCGGTCCTGCTGGGTCTCGTGGTAGACTATGGAGTGATCATCTATCGCGAAGCGAGAGACACCAGAGAGAGCTATCGAAATGTGAAGAGAGCAACTCGACCGTCTATTTATCTGGCTTCTTTGACGACCTTACTTGTTTTTTTATCCCTGAACGGTAGCTCACTCCCTGGACTCGCGCAGATGGGGAATCTGGTCGCTGTTGGCTTAGCCATTGGGGCGCTGATCATGGTCATCGGCTTTTCGGTCGTCGCGGTGTCATTTGCTCGACAGACGCAGACTCAACCGGTCAGGTGTTCTGTTTTCGGGATCGATCTCGCGGGTCATAAGATCATCCTGATTAGTTCAGTGGTGAGTTTGTTCTGTGTTTTTGCTTCGGTCTTTGGAGTCGTTTTCAAAGGGCTCCCTACCCTGGAGGAACAATTCCACCCTTTTCGATTTCGCGGGAGTGAGGCGGTAGCCTCCTGGATCAAGGTTGAGGATGAGATTCGCGCTAGCGGAGATACATTTCCATTCGTTGTCGAGGCTGGTGATTATGAGGAGCTGGCTCAGGAGGTCAGGCAGATCAAGATTGTCGGAGATGAGTTAGTCGATTCGGGTGAGATCTCCCGCATGGAAATCGCGCCTCTTTTTGTGCCTGATCCAGATGCACAGAAGGAGAATCTTCGAGCCTGGGAGTCTTTCGTTTCTTCTGGCGAGCCGGAGTCGATAGTGGAATCGCTGCGGGAGATAGGCTTCGATCCGCAGGAAGATTCTCTCGTCGGGATTGCGTTCAAGCATTGGGGAGAGTTTGCGTCGATCGCTCAGCAAAGCCAGCAGCCTGTGCTGCCGAGCGGGGATTTTTCTCAATGGACATGGGGCCGGATGATATCCAGTCAGAAGGAAGACGGCGCGCCCGTTGCCGCGCTCGGCCTTCTTTCTCTCTCAGGCTCGGAGGGTTACGATCGATCTGTAGAGGCCCTGGAGCCTCTTGGCGTTCAGGTGGCCAGTCTGGGTGCGCTGGGTGCGGCGCTGAACGAAAGAATGTCTCAGGATGTTAGGGGGATTTTACCTTTGATGGCCGCTGTTCTGATCGTCTGCCTCATCATTGCGTTTCGAAGCATTCCTGAAATCTTCGTTTGCCTGACCGGTATCCTTGTCTCGACAGCTGCCTTGTTGACCATAACCGTTTGGACTCCGTTCTCGTGGAATTCGTTTTCGATCTGCGCCCTGCCTCTGATTCTCGGGACAGGTATCGATTTCAGTATTCATATCCTGTTCGCCATGCGTCGGGATTTGCGGTCTGAGGAGCCGATGGCGCGAGAGTCTCTTGTGCGCCTTCAGAAAGCGATCTGGTTCTGCGGCATCTCCTCGGTCATTGGTTTTGGATCACTGGCGCTGTCCTCTGCAGAGGGTCTTTCCAGTCTTGGGTTGAGTTGTGCGCTGGGCATTTTCATCAACGTCGTCGTTGCCACCCTTTTCGTGCCGATCTGGTTCAGGCTCTGGACAAATCGGCGTCGGAGGTCGCCCGATACGGCAGAGGCTGCGTAGAGTTTTTATGCCAGAACTTGCCGAGGTCGAATATCACCGAAAACAGTGGGATCCATTCATCGGGCGCAGCGCGCGTGTCGCTCAGCTGAATCCTAGGGCTCGGATTTTTCGCGAGGTGGATCCAGATCATCTGGTTGCGAACATAGAGGGGCGCAGGCTCCTGAAAAGTCTCAGGCATGGCAAGCGGATACGCTTTGACTTTGCAGGCGGGAGTCGTCTTGGGATTCAACTGGGGATGACGGGAGCCATGAGGATGGCAGATCTCTCTGAGCGGGAAGCGCTCGATCGGCATGATCATCTGGTGCTCGAGACAGAAGATCGTCTCTTCGTATTCCGCGATTCGCGCATGTTCGGGTTGGTTCGTTTTTCTGCGAAAGGGGAAGAACTGACATGGTGGCCGGAAGGTTCCCCGGATGTGGGGGATGAGCGTTACTCGCGGGATTTCATGCTTTCCTTTCTGGAGCGGAGGGGTGGCGCGATTCTTAAAAACGTTCTGCTCGATCAGGAGGGGTTCCCGGGTGTCGGGAACTGGATGGCTGACGAAATCTGCTGGCGTGCAGAGATCCTGCCATCGGTCCGCTGTCGTGAATTATCAGACGCCCAGAAGGAGAGCTTATATGTGTCTGTCAGGGCGGTCTCGGATGACGCTCTCCGAGTGATCGGCCACGATTACAGCACGCCGCCTCCGGAGTGGCTCTTCACCCATCGTTGGAAAGACGGGGGCTTGTGTCCGCTACCTCGTTGTCACGGAGAGCCGCTCGTTCGGCAGAAAATAGCCGGGCGGACAGCCTGTTTTTGTCGGGCTTGTCAGACCGAGGCGGGCTAGTCTCATCGACTACCGACCGATGAGGGCCGTCGTTCGCTGCAGTAGAGAGTCGACAACGTTTTTACAGATCCCTGTGAATACGTCTTCAATCATATGAGAATTGTGACGGGGGTCGCTGTGCACGGACCATCGGCGCGTGAGCTGGGTCCAGGGGAGTTTTCGGAAAACTAGAGATCCCTCCTCCAGCTCTCTCTCAGCAACCCATGGAGAGAGAAGTCCGATACCCATGCCGATCTTGGTCATTTCCTTGATGGCTGCCATACTGCCTACCTGCATGGAGGCACGCAGACGCACACCGTTCTGCACCGAGCATTGTTCAAGCAATCGATAGGTCAGGCTGCTTTTATTGTAGAAGATGAAATTCTCATCAAGCAGATCCTGCTCAGTGATTCGCTGTTTCTGCGCAAAGGGGTGGAGGGGAGAAACTGCCATCTGGATGTCGTCTTCGAAGAGGTGTGATCGGACCAGTTTCTCAGAGAAAGATGTCTCCATGCCGACGGCCACATCGAGGTTCCCCTGCTCGATCAGGTCAACAAGTCCGCGGGTGTCGTCGGTAGTGACGGAAATCTCGAACGCGGGGAAGCTCTCTCTCAACTCTCTCAGCACTGAGGGGAGGATATACTGACTGATGCTGACGGTAGCTCCAATCCGTAGTCTGCCCCGACCCGGTTGCCCAAGCGATTTCAGCTCATCCTGCGCCCGTGCCATCCGATTCATGATCCGATCGACGTGAGGAAGAAATGCTTCTCCCGCCTGAGTCAGGCGAACGGTTTTTCCCAATCTTTCGAACAATTCGGTCTCCAGGAAGCCCTCCAGAGACTTGATCGAGTGACTTACTGCAGACTGGGTGAGACTTAGGCTGCGCGCCGCATGGGTAAAGCTCCCCTGGCGCGCAAGCTCTTGAAATGCACGAAGTTGGCGACTGTCGAGTAATTCCATAAATCACAAGGTATGAATCGAGTTAATCGTTTCGATGAAATAATTGAAAGCAGTTTATAGGCCAAGAATCCAATTTTGGCATGGAAGGGGCTTTAAGCCTTTCCGATGAGCAAATTATCTCGCAACTTAACCATTCGACTCGGCTACGTGCCGCTCGTCGATTGTGCGCCGCTTGTGATGGCGCACGAGCTTGGTTATTTTCGCGAGGCTGGACTGAATGTGCAGCTCATGCGCGAGCCGGGTTGGGTGACGATCCGTGACAAGGTTGCCTACGGAGAGCTGGATGGTGCTGTCGCACCGGCAGCGCTGACCCTCGCACTGCGCCATGGGGTTGGTGTTCTACCGACTGCTTGCCTTTCTGCCTTTCTTCTGAATACGCATGGCGATGCCATCACCCTCTCCAACCGCCTGATTGAAAAAGGTGTCAGCTCTGCGCAATGCCTTAACGGGATTCTTGCGACTCTCGATGCTGATGATTCCCTTGTTTTCGGTGTGCCACATGCTGTGAGCAGTCACCGATTCATCCTCTCCGAATGGATGAGAAAAGGCCAGGTCGATCTTTCCAGTAAAATCGAATTCATCACCTTGCCTCCCTCTCTGATGCCCTTCTGCCTGAAGGTCGGGAACATCGATGGATTCTGTGTGGGAGAGCCATTCAGCTCTCTCGCTGTCGCGGAGGAGGCAGGTGCTATCGTTGCTGAATCAGCGGAAATCTCTCCGTTTCATCCAGAGAAGGCGCTAATCGTTACAGACTGGTTCAACCAGCAGGCACCGGACGAGCATTTGAAGTTGATTCGTCAGCTGGATCGGGCCTGCCGTCGGTGTGAAACCAGCGAGGGGCGCGATGAAGTTGCTCAAATCCTGAGCCAGCCGCATTATCTGAATCAGAGCGAGGAAATCATCCGCTCCAGCCTATTCACGGGCAAGGCGTCTGCAGCTTCCGGCCACTCCTTCCAGGCAGAGCACTTCCATGTCTTCCATCATCCAAGAGTAAATCGCCCGACGCGCGACAAAGGTGCGTGGGTGCTCGCTCATCTCAGGCAGAATGGACTCGTTGACTCCAGTGAACTCGTGTCCATCGATGTCGAGAAATGTTTCCGTGAAGATCTTTATGAGCAGGCTCTATCTCCAGCAGAATCCATCCCTCAGATGGCAATAGCCTAGACCAATTTAAAATCCCTACCCTAAACTTAATCCAAACAAACAAAGAAATGAAAAGAAGAAACCTTCTAAATGTAGCACTCGCCACGGCCGCTATCGGCCTGACGGGAACCTCGCAGGCAGAACTGCTTGATGTCGAAAAAGACGTTCTCAAGTTCGGCTTTATTAAACTCACCGATTGCGCTCCGCTGGTTATCGCGAAAGAAAAAGGATACTTCGATGATGAAGGCCTCAGTGTGGAACTGGAAGCCCAGGGGAACTGGAAAGAGCTTCTTAACCGCGTGATCACCGGCGACCTTGACGGCGCGCACATGCTGGCGGGTCAGCCTATCGGTGCGACGATCGGTTTCGGAACTCAGGCTGATGTTCTCACTGCCTACTCTCTCGATTACAATGGTAACGGTATCACTGTCTCCAATGACATCTGGGCAGAGATGAAGCCGAATGTGAAGAAGGATGCAGATGGAAAAGTAATCCATCCGATCTCTGCTGATTCTCTCAAGCCGATCGCTGACGCTGCCAAGGCTGGTGGTAAAAAGCTGAGCATGGGAATGGTTTTCCCTGTTTCGACTCACAACTATGAGATCCGTTACTGGCTCGCTGCTTCCGGAATCAATCCAGGTTTCTACTTCGATCCTTCTACCGATCAGCGCGATATTGCGGGTTTCCTCAATGGGGATGTTGAACTCTCCGTGACACCTCCGCCACAGATGCCTCAGACACTGGAAGCTGGAACGATCTGTGCTTATTGCGTGGGAGAGCCATGGAACCAGCAGGCTGTGTTTAAAAAGATCGGTGTGCCGGTTACCACAAACTATGACATCTGGAAGAACAATCCTGAGAAGGTGTTCGGTGTGTCTAAAGAGTGGGCAGACGCGAATCCAAATACCTGGATTGCTGTAACGAAAGCTCTTATCCGAGCTGGTCACTGGCTGGATGCAAGCTTCGAAAACCGCGACGAAGCCGCTAAGATCCTCTCTCAGCCTAACTACGTCGGTGCTCCTTACGAGGTGATCAAAAACAGCATGACTGGAACCTTCGAGTTCGAGCCTGGTGTCGACATCCGCGAGATGCCTGACTTCAACGTATTCTTCCGCTACAACGCTTCTTACCCTTATTACAGCGATGCAGTCTGGTTCATGACTCAGATGGTTCGCTGGGGACAGATCACCGAGCAGAAGGATGACTCCTGGTATGATGAAATGGCTAAGAAGATCTACAAGCCTGAAATCTACATGCGTGCCGTTGCTGAGCTGATCGATGACGGTGTCTTCGAAGAAGATGTTTTCGCTCCTGCTTATGCGGCGAAAGAAGCTGGTGGATACAAGCCTGCTACTACCGATTTCATCGACGGAAAAGAATATGATGGGTCTAAGCCGAATGACTACATCAAGAGTTTCGAGATTGGCCTGAAGTAATCCTACTTGGCACTAATCCAGCTTTTCTACCCGTCAGAATGAACGGGTAGAAAAGCCCTCCCCCTTACACATTCACAGACAAACAAACCTATACTACCCATGAGCACAGCAGTCGATACAGATGGAGCAAATGTTCCTGATACAAATGCACCACAGGAAGAACCAAAGAAGGGCTTTACCTACAACCCGAATAAGGTCGCTCACACTCTCGACAAGCTTGGCC
>JAHDFZ010000209.1 GCA_020627905.1 Verrucomicrobiota bacterium | reverse complement strand
GGTGGCGCTTGGGGGCGCTCCTCATCATCGTTGAGAGAACTGTTAATTGGCTGGCCAGCTGGATCCATGAGCTGGGCTTTGACGAAAACGGTCAGATTCCGCTTCAAGTGAAGTTCAACGCTAGAGCGGAACAAACGACCGACGGCAGGGAGATCACCCAACAGTGGGATCTTATCTTCGACGTCCTGAATGTCCTCGCGGATTAGACCACCCATAGCGACTGTCTGGCCGTCCCAGATGGTGAGACGCGTGGTGACCTTGCGAGTGTTGAAAATAGGCATCTCAATGCGGTTTTCCGTAATCACGATCGGCGTCACGAAACCCAGGGCGTTGGTTGAAGAAGTCTGGATTGGACTTCCGTAGTTAATGAATCCGTCGAATTCAACAACCTCAGGGGTAAGGTTCAGATCAATGGTATAATCGTCAGCGCCGAGAACAGGATCCACTTCGAGAGTAACACCAGTATTCCTGGTTTCGAAGGCGGTAGGAGTAGCAGGAGTTACAGGGAAGGTTCCACTGCTTGTCCCAGCATCGCCGCCTCCAACAGCAGCACCAAACTGGTTTGGAATTTCCGGCGGATCATACTCGGTCGGATAGATGAACTCGCGGATCACCTCGATTTTGGCTCGCTCACCGCTCCGCGCCATTACCGACGGTGCAGAGAGAAGGTCGACGCCTTTGCGCTGATTCAGGGCACGGATGACTACCTGAAACTGTGGATCTGTAAACACTCCGGAGATACCGAAAACGGCTGGTGCCAATGCAGATGTGCCTTCAACTGCTCCGGCGGCTTCAGCGATCAAAGCGTCAATTGTGTTCCCATCGAGGGCTCGCGCACCCGACCGTAAACCGGCCGTGACAGGGTTAAATCCAACAGGAAGCCCAGTCCCAGGATTCACGAATGGCGTGTCGTTAGCCTGCCCAGCGCCATTCTGATTGCCGACCGTCCCTCCGCTTCCAAAAACGCGAGGCGTGCTACCGATGTTGAACGGTCCGAGAAACCAATCAAAACCAAGCTCGTTTCCATCCTCTTCACCAATCTCAACAAATCGAGATGTGATATAGATCTGCTTCTCAACCTGACCAATGATACTCTTTATGTAATCTTCAATCAGCTCGAGCTGATCCTGAGTATTTCTCACAATAAGTGTAGATGTAGCCGGAACATAGGCGGCACTAGATCCCGGAGGAAATTGGACGCCAACCTTCTCAAGAACCTCCTGTGCTGTGAGCGTCCTTGAGAACCCTCCGCCACCTGTGTCACTTGGAGCAGCAAAAGGGTCAGCCGAGGCTCCACCGCCACCGTCACCACCGGAAGACGGAATAAATGTTGGTGGAACAGTATACTGGTTCGTAAAAAGTTGCTCACCATCGCCAGATCCGATATCGGTCACGACAACAGCAGCCGGCTCAACTTTATAGCGCAGATTTGCCAGAGAGGTTGTGTAACGAAGAACCTCGGCCATTGGCACGTTTGAAAGTCGGAGAGTGATAGGTGTAGAACCAACGCCTCCACCGCCAGAGGTCGCTCCTCCGCCTCCACCACCAAATCCAAATCCATCACCACCACCGCCAGCAGGCGCTTCAGGAGCAGCAGCGGAACCGCCCCCCCCCGTGGCCCGCAAAATTATATTGAATCCACGCTTCGCTGGATCAGGCTCTGCAACGTCTAACTCCCTCGATTTCTCCGAAAGAAAGTCCAGTGCGTCCGAAAGAGGGGTAGCTGAAAATTCAATACTTGGGATAATGATCGTCTTCAGCTTCTCTTCAATGTTCTGAATTCCAGCGGTATCTGCTCCACTTTCGATTGTGATCGGACCCGTTGTTTCAAGACGCACAGGCACAGGCATTTCCCACTGCTCTGCGATCTGACGGATCATGCGCGCCCGCGTATGGTCATAAGCAGCATCATAATAATCCATCTTATGACGCTCACCTTCCTCCATACCCCGACGAGCGGACTCGTTATACTTATCATCGTTGAGGACCTGGTTAAACTCACGATCAGCACGATCGTAATCACCGATGTCGATGTAACCCTGTCCTGTCTGCAAGTTCTCCTGAACCCGACGAACACGAGCCATGTGCTGTGGTGTCACCGCGAGATTATAAACTTCAGGATCATTCAGATCCCGAAGGATGCGCTTAGCCTCAATATTATCTGGTGAGTAACTAGGCTGCAGAACTTCCTCCACGAGCGCGAGAGACTCAGGATAGCGCCCCTCGCTAGCCAGCTCACGAGCACGCTGATTTGCCGCCTTCGAAAATTGGGAAACATAAGCGCGTCGACGGGCTTCTGTGACAGGCGCATCTGGAAGCAGATCAAGAGCCTTACGGTATTCAGTAATCGCCGCTTCGTAGTCGCCATTAGAAATCAGCTGGGAACCGCGAAGAGCCGCGGCATCTGCTTGCGCAACCGCCTGTTGCATGCGGATCACGTAGGTCTGAGCAATTTCAGGGACAGCACCACCATATCCGGAACCACCAGGACCGGCGACGGCTTGGAATGCTAAGCCCAGGATGACAGACATCTGAAGTCCGAAACAGGCTGGCAACGATTTTGAAGTGTTGTGCTTCATAAAGTTTTAAAAATTAACGCTTTGGGTAGCTTATCACACTAGAAAAGCATTCACCCCCCGATGTCAACGGTTTAGTTTATTTAACGATTCTACTTTTTCTCAATTTTGTATTCCTGATCAGGTTTGCCATCAATTTTGACGACAAGGTTTGCTGAATCAGCATCCACCTGGTCTACAAGATATTCGACCCCCGGACTTAGATCGAGAGTGAATGAATCACCTTCGCGGACGAGAATTTCCTTCGAAGGATCCAATGCGAAGGAGATTTGCGCGAAATCAACCGCCATCGGAACATCGGCACGGCGGGCAAGCTCAAATACTTCACCAGTAGGAAGGAATGTAACTTTCACGCTCGGTTGAACGCCCGGGGTATTCGAAGGCGTGAAGCTCTCAACGCGGAGCTGGCCGTCATCTGATTCCTCTCCCACCTTCAGATAAAAATTATCAGCCTGCGGCCACTTCGCTGTCGGCAGACGCTTAATCTGAAAGCTTTGCGCATCCGGCTGCGCTGAAAAACTGGCTAGGTAGATCTCCTGCTTGCGCTCGACAAAAGAGAGCTTGGTTGCGTAAGGTGGAGAATCAGCAGGATCTGAGGGACTTGTCTGCCCCTTCCACTCTTCCAGATTACTGAACCCATCGCCATCCGCATCCATGACAAGGATGGACGAATTCAAGTAATCAAGACCATGCTCAAGCAGCCAAGCATTTGTCACGGGAGGCCGCAGCGGAGGGTTTGTAGGGTTCCGCAAATTGATCAGACGGCCCTCCTTCTCGACGATCGGGACTGAGACAAAGAGAGGGACCGGCATTTCGGCACCGCCGACCTGCTTGTTCGGAGTTTCCCAGAGGTGCTGCCCGCTTGCAACGATCCCCTGCGTTCTCTGAACCAACCCCGTCTTCAGGTCCGGCATAGCGTCATTCTGCTCAACTGCCTTTATTTCAAACTGCTCAGAGAAGGCAAGTGCCTTCATCCCAAAGAGGGCAGCGCAGGCAATGCCAGCTACGCCAAAAGCGATCAGTAGATATTTATCCCAGGCTTCCTTCATAATGGATACAAGATTAGAGTTGTGAGAGATCTCGGGCTATCGTTTGCGGCGATCTTTTTTCTTTTCTGCCTCCTTCGCTGCCTCTGTTTCCTCCCCCTTTAAGAGCCGGGCAATATCGACAATCATGAAAACCTCGATCGTTTCCCCACCCATGATCAGACGTGCGTCTTTCTGGGCCGGTATGTAGCCCTGCTCTCCAGCAGCCTCCTCGAGCTCAGCTGGCGGCACAGATCCGTATCCCCACTCAGTCAGCTGCTCGTAAGTCGCCCTCTGGCCGGTCGCCTGATCAACAAAAACCGGTTCACCCCCGAAATTCTGCTCCTGGCTCGCCTTTGACGGTCCTTCCTGGGCACTGTTGTTGAGCCGTAGGACACGGACGATGTAGAAGAAGTCTTTCGTATTGGAAATGCGATTCAGAAATTCCTGAAACGCAGTATGGCTGGCCTCGAACTTCACTCGCACAGGGTATTTCTGGACGTAAGGGGAGTCATATTCATCGGGCGCCCCGTCCTCTCCAGGAATGGAGTCGCGGTCCAGACTGATCAACCGAGCAACGTCCGATTCGACCAACTGCCGAACGAGATAGTCGACAGCGTCCAGCTTGTAATTCAAAACAGGAGTCAAGGCCTGGGCTGGGAGGTCGCGGTCGTATTTCTGAAACCCAAGACGAAAGTCAGTGACGTTCACGACCTCGAAGTCGTTTTCTTCAGCGTAAGCCCGGAAATCCTTCACCTTTTCACCAATCTTCCGCTGAAATCGGGATGCCTCCATCCCCTTATCCAGCTCCATATCGAAAGACTCGAGGGCTGAGCCCAGACTTTTCACCTCGCGCTCCAGATCGGACGTCAACTTTGTGAGAGTCTCCTCGTTTTCAGCATTCGGGTAAGGCACCTCCTTCGTCAGAGATGCGAGTTCGCGCTTGGTCTTCGTCCAGCCAGACTGACTCTTGCTGTGCGCAGACAGTGATGAGTAGAGATAGTAGCCACCAGCACCCAGAACGAGCGTTAAAATGACGGCGTAAGTTATGATCCAGTTTTTGGATGTCATGATAATCGAAAAATTAGGAGAACTACTTCTCGAAGCGAACTTGATTCGATGCCGGGAGCGGAAGTTTCATCGTGAAAGGATAGGCGAAGCGATCCCCCGAAGTCCCTGAGTCGGGCTCGACCACATCCTCCATGTTCGCCTCAGCAAGAGCGAAAACCGCTTCCTCACCACGAGCAACGGCATCCTCCTTCAGACGATTGAAGTAATCGTAGACGACCTGCGTGGTATCAGAATTCTCGCGCCAGAGGCCCTTTACGAGGATCCCGTCGACCACTGCCTCCTGCCCGGCATTGAATGCACTTATCCCGCCCACCTCGTCATTAAAGACAGGCTCTCCGTTGGCCAGAGGTTCGATGCTGGTAAAGTAAAGAGCATCCCCCTCCATCATATCGGACAGATAGGTGAAGAGGTCTACCCAGTAGGCACGGTGGCGGGCAGCCTCGATCAAATCACCGGAAGTTGACATGATCGACTCGATTTTCTCTTTTTGTTCACTGATACCCTTCTCGTGCTTCGTCAACGTGCGCAGCTCGCCCGATTTGCCTGCGATAGCTGACTCCGTCACACTTGCCGCGCGCTGAAAGTAGAAGCCAACAGCTCCGAGAACGGCCGCTGCTGCGACAAGAGCAAAAACCAGCAACGGCTTCTTTTTAGCAAGATCCCGATCTGCCTGGACGCTGTTTGAGACAAGCTCAAGCTTGGCCGGAACTTCACCGGCGGTTGCCAGAGCCGAACCAAGAAGAGGCCCCAGGTGGCGCAAGGCAACCTCGGCGTCCTCCGGCTTGCAGCTTTTTCCGATAGTCACATTTCTCATCGGGTTGAGGAAATCCACCGGCACGCTTAGCTTCTCAGCAAAGAAGTCACGCAAATATGGCATCTGCGAGGCTCCTCCGGTCAGCAGCACCATGGACGGAGCGGAACCACCCTGCTGACTGCGGTAGAAGGTAATGTTCCGCATGATGTCAGAGTGGAGGCGGGTGAGTGAGTTTCGGATGAGTTTCGAAATGACATTGATCTCGGGATCTTCGTGCGCAGCATAGGCTCCACCGAGACCAACGAAGCCGTCCTGCTCCTTCTTATCCTCCGCTGCGGCATAGGGCATGCCAATTTCTTTGGCAATTGTGTTCGAAATGTCAGTGCCACCGATCTTCACCATCCGCGTGAAGAGATTTCTGCCTTCGGCGAAAATGAGGTCGGTCGTGCGCGCTCCAATATCGATGATCAGGACACATCCATCGACATCTGAGTAATTATAGCGAAACGCATTATAGAGGGACACAGGCGCAACAGTAGCCCCAGTAGTCCGCAGGCCCGCTGATCGGACGACACGATCGTAAACCTCCATCTCATCGGACTTGATCGCTGCCAACATAAACTGGACTTCTACGTCATCCGGATCCCCCACCAGCTGATAGCCCCAGGCCACCTCGTTGATCGGGTAAGGAACCTGCTGCTGCGCCTCGAAACCGACTAGCTGATCCACCTGTTCGCTTTCCAGCATCGGCATGGAGGCAAACTTCGTCAGGACAGGATGAGATGTGATGACGTAAGCGGCCTCCTTTTCCTTAATTTTGAGCTTTTTCAGGCATTGTTCGAGTGCACCTGAAGCCTCGGCTTCAAGATCAAAGCCAGAATCGCTGGGATCTCCGAGGAACTGAGTGCGAGCAAATCCATCCAGCCGCAGACCGCCGTTAGAACGCTGCGTAAAGCGCGCAACGCTAACGTGCTGACATCCGAGATCGACGGAGACATAAGTAGGATCTGCCATGGTGGTGAATTACAAGATTTCTCAGAACGCCGCAAGCCCTAAGGCAGCTTTTTCTAATTGTTTCTGCAAATAAAAATGAAA
>JAHDFZ010000208.1 GCA_020627905.1 Verrucomicrobiota bacterium | reverse complement strand
GCTGCTCCGGTGAAGCTTTCCTCAAACTACATCTCGACTACTGAGCCCCGGGCGATCATCGCTAACAGCGGGAATGCCAACGCGTGCACGGGCCCGACCGGGATGGTCCATGCCAGAGCGATGGCCTCGGGTGTGGCGAAAAAACTTGGGCTGAAGCAGAAAGAAGTCCAGGTCTGCTCCACCGGGATCATCGGTCTCTCGATGCCGATTGATCGGATCGAGGCGAAGTTACCGGAGCTTACGGAAATGCTGGAGGCTTCAGCGGAAGCAGGTGATCGCGTATCGCAGGCCATTATGACCAGCGATACCAAGCCAAAAACCAGCGCGGTGCAGATCAAGATCGGTGGAGAAAAAGTGACCATCGGCGCAGTGGCGAAAGGCGCTGGCATGATCAACCCTCACATGGCCACCATGCTCTGCTTTGTCACGACAGATGCTGTGATCTCAAAAACCGAATTGGTCGCTGCTACGAAAGAGGCAGTCGATAAATCGTTCAATCGCATCAGTGTCGATGGCGACATGAGCACCAACGACACGGTGGTCGTCATGGCCAACCAGCAGGCTGGCAACAAGCCGATCACCCGTAGCAGCGAGGATCGCGCGAAATTCCGCGAGGCGCTGGAGTATCTGTTAGTAGACATGGCTAAGAGGATGGTCAGCGATGGCGAGCGCGTGACCAAACTCGTGGATGTCCAGGTGCGTGGGGCTGCTTCTCCTCTCGATGCCGAGCGCGTAGCTCGGGCTGTGGGAAATTCCCAGCTCGTGAAATGCTCGTGGAATGGAGAAGACCCGAACTGGGGGCGAATCATCCACGCCATCGGCTATTCCGGTGCCCGGGTGAAAGAGGAGCTCGTTGATATCTATTTTGACGGCTTGTTGGCCGCGAAGGGTGGGCTGACTGCCGATACCGATTTGAACAAACTTGAGCAGGCCGTGAAAGCGGGGGAGTTTACCGTCGGGATTGATCTCCACATAGGAAAAGGGGAGTTCAACCTCTACACATCCGATCTTTCCCCCGAGTATGTGACCTTCAACCGCGAGGAGTATGCTCTGAAGCGGCGGGAAGTGAGCTAGTGTGTAGGCGGCCTGAATTTTGCCGCTAGAAAAGCTCTGGAGGCACGGTCTTCGAGCTTCCGACCGGTCCCCCGAAGCGTTTGCGAAGGAGGAAGCCTTGGCGAAGGAACTTCCTACCCCTGCTGTCGACTCAAGCTCGGTCGCCTGAGTGACAAAATCAGATCTCATTACCGAATCGGAACCTGCGTCTCACAAGTCAGATGACACTCGCGATGTCATTCATACCGAAGGCCGATATTTACCTACCAATTCGACCGAGTTAATTTTATTCTCGTCATCTGCGATGGCTCCCAGCAGAACGAAAAACCTTGGCTCAAAAGTTGCTGTCAGGGGGTCCTCGGTCTACAAAGCTGTATGAAAGCATTCGTGGCGGTTACGATGTCCATATCAGTATTTCTCATTCTGAATGGAATTCTTGCCTACAGCGCAGGAATGCAGAGTCGTTTTGGCGATCGCTTCCTTTTGGTTTGTGGCGTTTGGCTCGTATTCGTCCTTATTTTGCTGGTCGTCACGACGGTATTGAGGTCACGGCTGCGCGATAAAATAGGGAGTTATTGCCGCTGGCTCGAAGCTTGTCTTACAATGCTTGTTTTGGCTGCTGTATTTCCAGCTCATGTCGGGATAAACGTTTCTTCCAAGTATAGAGCATTCAAAGCAGTCGCTGATGAGCATCCGGGGAACGAGACAGCTAGAGTGTGGCCGCTTGAGCATCGGCTATTAAACGTCTCATCTGATACCTCAGCTCAGAGAATCGCGACAAACCGTCAAGATGTCGAGCATTTCCTCTTCAAACAACTCAGAAAAAACAAAGGACAGGCGCACGACGACGTCTTGCGTGATGCGCTGCGGCTTTTTCTGGAGAGTGAGCTTCGATACCTTGGGGCGGAAACCGTGTCGGTTGATCGCGAAAAATGTCTCGCTCGATTGTTGAGTTTAGAACACAACCCGAGTTTTGAAGAGTTTCTATTGAGGCTGGGTGAACGAAATGTCCGCTTCCCTTATGGGCACCTGAATGCTCTTCGAAACAGGGTGAAGGCTTCAGAAAATGGAAGCGGGTGGGATGCTTTTCTTGCAGACTTTCTGATGGCTCGGGTTTACGGTCGAGAAGTCGCAGCTCCCGATGACTTGCAGAAAGGGTTCACGCCTGTAGCAGCGATTTTAAACTCCAAAAATGAAGCAGAAAAGGAGCAGATAGCCGGTGTTTTAGCCTACCTGTGTTCAAGTGGATTCTATTCCAGTAAAGCGTATATTTACTCTCGTCCGATGGCGGGGGAGATTGAGAGGGCATGGGGAGAGCATTGGCTCGTTGCCTATTTGCACCTTTTAGACGAAGCGGCCCGTCGAGATTCCATCGATCGTGCAGATCAATCGAAACTGAGGCGGATGCCGGAGGTTGTGCGCTTATTCGATCTGCTGCCTAGCGATTCGAAATGGAGAAGTTTGATGGGATTAAAGCTGTCATTTGCTTTTGGTGGATCGTTTGAAGATCAGTTGCCTGAACAATGGTTTGCTCAAGTTATGCGGATCTGTCCAGATGACGAACTTTCTCACCTTCACTACATGACTTCTGACCGTGCAATATCAGAGTCCTCACCGCGCCGGATACGTGGGTATTATGAAGCAGTGAGCCAGGCGGCCCATCTTGGAGAGAGAAGTAAGCTCTATTCTTCTAGCGCTATTCTCCGTCTTGTTGAGAGGCAGAATTATCGTTTGAATCGAGACAAAGTTTTCTCGCCACAGGCTGTTCGAGAAATGCTCGGAGCTGTAGAGCATTCTACCGACGAAAGGCTGCGAAACAGGATCCGGTGGTATGCTGCAGGGTTAGCATATCGGATACGCGACGAGAGCCTGTTTTATGAATCTGTGGGTTTAACCTCAACACTCCCGCATGAGGACTATTTTGGTCGATATGGGAATGCTTCGAAACTCAGTCCGTTCCTACTTGCGGAAAGAGGGGATGGCAGGTTCTCGTATTGGTGTGAGCAGATCAGTAATGGTCAGTTTGGAGAGCTTTCGGCGAAGGCACGCGATTTTAAGAGTGTTACGTCTGAGAAGTATGATATAGCGCCGGTGGTTAATGCTTGGGGGTATATTCAAAGTCGGTTTGATGCTGGAGATGAGATTAACTTACTTGACACAGAATGGCAAGCTGGCTGGGAAGGTGTAGGTTCTCTTTCACAGGAGGGTGAAGGGGTTGCAGTTAATAATACAGGCCCTCTATATTCCCTGAGACATTCAGTGAAGCTGGGATCTAACTTTATTGTGAAAGGGCAATTCGAATTGCCTGCTGAGGCGAGGAAAGTTGGCGAATGCAGTGGTATCCTGATTTCGAGAGGATACAATATGTCGCTAAACAATGCTCGTATTGGTGCCGGGTGGAACCGAAAGAGCGGTCTATTTGAAACAATCCAGAACAAATTTGAGAATCCTCATTACATGAAGGCCTTGGATTCAAATCAGAAAAAGTTGACTTTCTCTTTGGAGGTCACTACAGAATCATTCCGCTATGTAAGTGAAAATGGCGAGTATGTCGGGGATATGGAGGATAAGCGGTTTTTTCCGCCCCACGATGGTAGCTGCGAGATTTACCTGATCGGCTTTGCTGATCGACGACGAAAGGAGAGCAATATCCGCTATCAAAAGCTGACGGTGCAGAAAATAGTAAAATAGGTTTCTGTTGAAATTTTCGTGTGGGGATGCGCATAATTTCGAGTGTTTTTGATTTTCTTCGATGGGATCAGAGCAACCAATCTGTTGTAGACGTCGTCCTGTATCGGTTTCATAATTGTGATCCTAATGAGTAGTGTCCGGAAACGTGTTTCTGATGGCTGGAGGTAGCAAAACCGTTTTGAGATTTGTTATTATCGCTCTCATGTGTTTTGCCGCATGTAGTGGGCTTGGTAGAATTGCCGAGATTGCCCTTGAGAAGGGGCGTAGCCAGACGCAGGCGCATTTCATTGCCGGGATCATAGCTTCGTCAAACGAGGGAAGCCTTTCGATTCGTTCGGTTGATGATTTGGTTGAGCAGCAAGTTGCCGACATTGACGAGATGGAGGCCTTTGAGGAAGCTGGCTGGATATTTCGCTTGAATGGCGTAGGCAATCGTTTCGTCGCTGCGAAAGTATCAGATGGTTATGTGTATGCGGTGAGCCGAAATGGTGAATGGAGTTGCAGCAATCAAGTAGACTTTGCGGGTTGGCTCCTTGGTCCTCAGGTCAGTGAGGAGTGAAATGCCTGGATGGTGCCTCAAATTGCAAAACTGGCGAGGACTGCTTGAACGGCGCATCTCTGAGGCAATGAGAAGCTTTGGCTGTCATAGAGATGTCGCCTCCCAAGCCCAGGGCACAGCCATCAGACCCTCAGCACCGCCTGAAATCCGATCGCGCAGGACCCCTAGCGTCTCGCGTGGGTCAAGCTGCTCGCGAAAGCTAGCTGTCTGCATAGCGACGCGTTTTCCGGCACCTTCTCCGCGTAGGGAGAGACGCCAGGCGAAAACCGGAGCCTTCCGGGACTGGCTGATCATCTCGGTGAAGCGCATGTCGATGACGATCACCGAATCCTCCTCAGTCGCATCTGGCACGACGGCATGCCACCCTTCGCTGAACCAGAGGACGGCAGATGTATTTCTGTCAGAGCGAAAAGGGGCGAGCAGATGATGGTTCTTGGCCAGAGGTGTCAGCTCGGTAGATCTGTCTTGGGTATCGAAGATTGACCAGTAGCTGATCAGATAGCGTTCCCCATCGTCGGCAACCATCCTCCAGAGCAGAATGTTGCTTAAGGTCGGCGAAGTCATCATCCTCTCGGGCGAAATTCCTCGTTCCTCCAGAACGTTTCCGAAATGGCGCTCGGCTGCTGCCTTTAGTGTAAAACTGAGCAGGGTGTAGCTGATCAGCCAGATAGCGGCAGCACGTCCGACCCAGGATCGGGTGCGAGAATCTTTTCGGAAAAAGCAAACCAGGCCAAGCGATAGGAGAAGAGGCAGGGTGAACGCGATATCGATGATCGACATGTTATCGAGAGAAGCACGCCGATCCGAGAAGGGTTCGAAGATCTGCGTGCCATAGGTGGTGAAACAGTCGATCAGCACATGCGTAGACCAGGCGAAGAAGGCGAAAAGGGTAGCCTGCCAGAAACGGACACCTTGTCTGCGGTAGAGGGCGGAAAGCAACCATCCAAGGGCGGGCGATACCAGCAGCATGGCCAAGAATGAGTGTGTGATCCCGCGGTGAAAGGAAAGCCGTTCCGCTGCATCGAGCGATGGAAACGCGAGGACATCTAGATCGGGAAGCGTTCCGATGGCGACACCCCACCCGACGCCTTTCCAGCCGATTTGCTTCCGGAGCGTCAGCTCACCGCAGAGTCCCCCTAGTGCTGCCTGTGTGATAGAGTCCATGAGGTAAGTCCTGAGTATCGTGAAGTGCGCGAAGAGTCCGAGAAGCACGGACGATACGGCTCTGCCTGGACCGCGGTCGACCTTTTCCCTCTCGGAGAGTTGGGCGGGGGCAAAAATGGCTGAGACGTATTTTTTGCCTGAACGCTTCGGCAAAAACGTGTAGTTTTTTATCCATATTCTGAAATGCACCGCGCTCTCGTTCCATCCGTCATCTGTTTAGCCGGCCTGATCATGCTCCCTTTGACCAGTCAGGATGCACCGGAGCCTCTTCCAGACCATTACACGCTCGGGCCAGCGACTCGGGATGGGATCGGGAAATTTTACATGGGCAGGGAGATCGCTCGCACCGTGAGCGCCCATGCCATTGGCTGGTTGGAGCGGCGCGATCGGGAGGGGGAGGAGAAACCCTCTCTCGTGATGGAGAATCTCGGTCTTGAACCGACCGATGTGGTGGCTGATATCGGTGCAGGATCCGGCTACTTTACCTTTCTGCTCGCTCCGCTCGTGCCGGAAGGGAAGGTGATCTCTGTCGATATTCAGGAGGAGATGCTTCGATTCATCGAGGCGAAAAAGAAGCTGAAAAAAGCGCCCAACGTGGAGCCGCTCCTCGGCACGCTCGAGGACACGAGGCTTCCTGAGGGTTCAGTCGACCTTGTGCTGATGGTTGATGCCTACCATGAATTTTCACATCCTCGGGAGATGATGCAGTCGATCGTGCGGGGACTGAAGCCGGATGGTCAGGTCGTGCTCCTGGAATATCGTGGCGAGGATCCTGAGGTAGCCATCAAACCGCTCCACAAAATGACCCGTGATCAGGTGGTGAAGGAGATGGAGGCCGTCGGGCTGAAGCTTGTGAAATCGAAAGACCTCCTACCGATCCAGCATTTCCTCTTCTTTGAGAAGGGCTGATGTCGTCCGCGACTAAAGTCGCTAGTCCATAGCGGGAAAGGTGCGAGCTATGGAGGCAGGGCTCTGCAGCCCTGCGCCGGCGAAAGCCCAGTCGCCCCGGTCAGATGTCGTCCGCGAATGAATTCGCTTCTCCCCAGCATGACTGA
>JAHDFZ010000005.1 GCA_020627905.1 Verrucomicrobiota bacterium | reverse complement strand
GTTATTGGCCTGCCTGGTCCTGAGTTTGCTCGGGGCGGCCTCTTTGTGGGGTATCTACAAGCATGTGGCAGGGGCAGCGGTTTGCACGAATGTTGTGGAGGATTTGCAGGATCTTGATGGTGCCGCCATTCTGGTGCTCGGTTGTTCTCCGAAGGTGAGGGGCGGTCGGAATAATCTTTACTTTACCTACCGCATGCAGGCCGCGCATTTCCTGCACCGCGCACACCCGGATCTGCCAATCCTTGTCAGTGGAGACAATCGCTCGAAATTCCACAGTGAGCCGGATGCCATGAAGGCGGCGCTGCAGAAGCTAGGCGTTCCACCAGATAGGATCATCTGCGATTATGCGGGACTGCGCACGCTGGATTCCGTTGTGCGTGCGAAAGAGGTTTTTGGCGCGGAGAAGCTGCTCATCGTCTCCCAGCGCTCTCATGCGGAGCGCGCGGTGTATCTCTCGGAGGCGCATGATCTGCCAGCCATCGGGTGGGTAGCAGAGGATGTAGCGTGGCGGGGTATCCGCCTGCGCGCAGTTGCTCGCGAGACTCTCGCCCGGGTGCGCATGCTCGCGGATGTCTACGTGCTGAAAACGCGCCCGCTTCATGGGGGAGATGGCACCGAGCTGCAGGTGAGTGCGCAGCGCTGAACTCGGGCGTTTTTCTGGTGGCATCAGGGGCAATCTCTCGTTAGCTGAGGGCATGCCCGCTCTAGCTCCTCAACCTGATTCGTCCACGACGATGTGGCGACTGCTTCATGATGCGAAGCGAGGCTACTGGGTAGACACCTTTGCCGGGCGCATCCTGATCCAGACGCGAGAGGACAAATTGCCACCGGCGCTCGTGGAACAATTGCAGCGGCATGGAGGCAACTGCTTTTATTGGAAACCGAGGACAGCTGCCGCCAACTCCGAGCCGACCTGGGTCGCTGGGGACAGGCAGAACGAGCCCTTCGTCGCCCGCGAAAACGGACTGGATTTCGAGATCAGCTTCCAGTCAGGCTATTCATCGGGTATTTTCCTCGATCAGCGGGTGAATCGGAGACAGGTCATCGAGCGGGTTTCCGCGCAGGCAGCCGGAAGCGGGGATTCTCCCTCCGTGCTGAACCTTTTTGCCTATACCGCTGCCTTCTCTGTGGCAGCCGCCAGTGCCGGCGCGATCACCACCACTTGTGACCTCTCGGGCCGATATCTCGACTGGGGGTGGAGGAATTTTCAGCTGAACGGCTTGGTGCCTGACGACCATCACGGCTGCAAAGGGGATGCTTTTCAGTGGCTGAAGACCTTTGCCCGGCAGGGGCGTCAGTTCGACGGGGTGATCCTCGATCCTCCGACCTTTTCCAGGAACAAAAAGGCGTCGTTCCGCACAGACCGGGATTATGCGGAGCTGGCACAAGCAGCGGCGCGGCTCGTCAAACCGGGCGGATGGCTCCTCTGCTGCGCCAATACCCACCGCTATCCTCTGCGAGACTACCAGCGTGATGTGGAGCAGGGCATCCGGCGTGCCGGCCATCAGGGCTTTCGTCTACGATCATCACCGATGCCGCCCGAATACAACGGAGACGACTATTTGAAGAGTCTGTGGATTGACTTTTCGCCCACGCCATCCGAAGAAGGCAGAAATTCGTAATTCACATCCATGCGAGTCATCCGCCACACTGATCCCGATTACCAGGAAGCTATCTCTACTCTCGACCGTCGCTACGCCCCCCCCGCAGGCGTCGAAGAGACGGTTTCGCAGATTCTGGCCGATGTGCAAGAACGCGGCGACTCCGCCTTGATCGAGTTATCGAACCGTTTTGACAAAACCTCTTTCAGCTCAGGGAGCGAGTTGCGCGTTACCGAAAGCGAGATCGAAGCTGCGTTCTCCACAGTCGAGGATCGGACGAAAGAAGCCATCGCTGCCTCGCAGGAAAACGTTATTGACTTCGCTCGCAAGAGCCTGCGTCAGGACTGGTCAGGGACCAATGCGCAGGGGGCTTTCGTAGGCGAGCGCTATCTTCCCTTTGAGCGCGTAGGCATCTACGTGCCGGGCGGCAGCGCCCCGCTGGTGTCGACGGCGAATATGACGGTGAGCCTTGCGAAAGCTGCCGGCTGCCCTGAGATCGTCGTCATGACCCCATCCGGACCCGATGGCACCGTTAATCCTGCTCTTCTTTATGCATTAAAGACCGCTGGAGCTACCGAGATTTACAAGCTTGGCGGGGCGCAGGCGCTTGGTGCGATGGGATTCGGCACGGATACCATCAAACCTGTGCTTAAGGTTTACGGCCCGGGGAACAGCTTCGTCGTCGAGGCCAAGCGGCAGCTCTTCGGTGTCGTCGCTGTTGACCTGCTGCCCGGTCCTAGCGAGGTGCTGACCCTCGCGGATCACACGGGCAACCCGAGCTTCATCGCAGCCGACATGCTGGCGCAGGCGGAGCATGGTGGCGACAGCATCATGGGTTTCATCACCGACTCAGCTGAACTGCTCCATTCTGTGATGGCAGAGGTAAATGCCCAGATCCTGACACTGAGTCGGCAGAAGCAGCTGCAGGAGTCTCTCAATCGTGGGGCCTTCTGCATTCTCTGCCGGGATCTTGACGAAGGGGTAAACCTGTCGAACGACTTCGCCAGCGAGCACTTGAGCCTGATTGTGGAGGACGAGGATGCTATCCTGCCTCGCATCACCACCTCCGGTGCCATTTTTCTGGGAAATCTTTCTCCCGTAGCGGTCGGCGATTTTCTCGCAGGACCTAGCCATGAACTGCCGACCGGTGGGGCAGGGAAGTCGTTCCCGGGACTGACTGTCGACATGTTTCAGCGGCGCACCAGCCTTGTCCGACTGGATGAAGCATCCATCGCGAAAAGCGTTCCAATTGTCGAGGAGTTTGCCCGTATCGAGGGTCTCGATGCCCACGGCCGATCAGCGGCGATCCGGGTGGAGAAGTAGCCAGCACCTGTTGGCGTATGCTTAGGGCGTTGGTGCGCGTTCGCTTTCGTCGGGCTTGCTGGGCATTTGGGCAGAATACACGGCGCAGGCTGAACAGAGATACGGGATCGTCGGTCAGGATGCTGTCAGCGCTGGCATGCGGGAAGCCTAACAGCGCAACCTCTCAAAGCCTAAAATCGGCGCCTATGATCCACTGTCTCCCAGCAACTTGAATCCACCGTTAGCGAGCAAAAAGACAAGCCGCTTTTTCAGGTGCGGAAAGCGTTTAGCCACTTGTCGTTAATGTCTGAATCGAGTGGGCCAGCCGTGAAACGTATAGTCGGATTTTTTCGGGAGCAGCAGTTTCCCTACCGCTGGTTCTGAAGCATGGAGCCCTAAACGAGCCCATTGGATCTGGAGAACGTCATTTCCGTCGGAATGGAGGCAGGAGCCCCCGACGCAGAGGCTGCCCGAGTTCATTGTTTCTGGCCAGACAGAAAAGCCACCTCGGCTGGTCGATTGCGAATCCCACTAAATCGCAGACTTTTTTGATTGTGGCATGAGCGCTGCTTCTTGTGCGCTGCGAAAGAGGCGTTTAGGCCGATTTTTCATCCACACTCACTTACGATTATGCAACGTTCACTTTTTTCTCGTCGCGCTTGGGTAGCTGCTCTGGCAGGTGCTTTCACTCTCGGTGCTGCTGCTCAGGCAGAACCTCTCAAGATCGCCTATTCTGATTGGCCGGGCTGGGTCGCGTGGGAGATCGGGATCAAAAAGGATTGGTTCAAAGAGGAAGGGGTAGATGTGGAATTTCTCTGGTTCGATTACGTCGCATCGATGGATGCTTACGTGGCCGGGCAGGTGGATGCGGTCTGCATGACAAACGGCGACGCCCTGGTCACAGGAGCCACGGGCAAACCTTCTGTTGGAATCATCATCAATGACTATTCGAACGGGAACGACATGGTGGTTGCTGCTCCCGGCATTTCCTCTGTCGCCGATCTGAAGGGCAAGAAAGTGGGAGTGGAAGAAGGATTTGTCGGACACCTCCTCACGCTGAAAGCTCTCGAGTCAGCGGGCCTTTCCGATTCTGATATCGAGATCGTCAACACACCGACCAGCGAGACACCTCAGGTGCTCAAGTCTGGCGCAGTTGACGCCATTACCGCCTGGCAGCCGAACTCTGGGCAGGCTCTCAAGGCTGTCGATGGATCAACGGCTATTTTCACGTCTGGTGATGCACCCGGAATCATTTATGACCTCCTTTACGTCGATGAGGAAAGTCTGAAAGCTCGCAAGGATGACTGGGCGAAAGTGGCCAAAGTCTGGTATCGCATCGTCGATTACCTGAAAGACGAGGACAACATCGATGAGGCGCTGGAGATCCTCGCTTCCCGCGTTGATGTGAAGCCGGAGGAATACGAGCCATTCTTTGCAGGCACCTACATTCTCTCTCTCGAAGAAGCACTTGCTGCCTGGAAAGAGGCGGAAGGTCTGGAGTCCGTCTATGGTTCCAGCAAAGTGGTCGATGAATTCAATGTGAAGTATGAGGTGTATGAGAAGCCTCTCGACATCAGTTCTTACCTCGACCCGTCCTTCACAAAGGCGCTCGCTTCTGAGTAAGGCCTTTGACAATTGCGCCCTTTCTCATTTTGGGAAAACGAAAGAAATGGCTTGAGATCCGCAAGGATCTCTCTCCTAGGGCGGCCAGCTTACTCACGCTGGCCTCCTTTCTCACACCTCTCGCTCTGTGGTGTATCATCAGCTACACACCGTTCCTGTGGCATCCGGATGTGAAGCTCGATATTGGCTCCAGTGGGGCCACGGTCTACACAGCGGGGGATCAGGTGGGGAAGGATTACTACCCTCAGCTGCGGCAGGAGGCGAGAGAGGCGAATGACCAGCTACTCTCGGCCAGTCAGGCTGGTGAGCCGGTGACCGCGAGTTCCCGTGCGAATATCAAAACGCTCCGCGCGCTCGGGCCGATCAGTGTGCGCAATGGGCTCCTGCATGAAGGGCAGCTCACAAGCGATGCGGACATCTTTCAGCTCTGGCGCCAGGCAGCCGAAGAACCAGCCGTCTTTCGTCGAATCCCCCTGAGCGAGGAGAATCAGGAAATTGCCAGACAGAATTGGACCATCCTGTCTGATGCTTCTGAAACTTATGACAAAGCTACCTTTCCGAAGGAAAAACTTCTCGGTCTGATCCCGCAGGGGAAACCGGCGAATCCTGTTTATCTCCCCGCTCCGCATGAAGTGCTGCTGACAGGCTGGGAGCAGTGGACGCGGCCGGCAGAGGACGGAAAACCAACGATGGGTGCCCGACTGGGGCAGTCGATCGGAATTGTCTTCGGTGGCTTCCTTGTAGCAGCTCTCATTGCTGTTCCCCTCGGAGTGATCGCTGGAAGCTTCGACGGTATTTCAAAACTCTTCGAGCCATTTGCAGACTTCTTTCGCTATATGCCAGCCCCGGCTTTCGCGACTTTGTTAGTAGCGGTGCTCGGTGCGCATCATGCTCCAAAGGTGGCGCTCGTTCTCATCGGGACTTTCCCCCATCTTTTCCTCATGATCTGCAAGACGACGCGCCTGCTGGATCGCTCCCTGCTGGAGGCAGCCCAGACGCTGGGCGCGACGCGGAAGAGACTCCTCGCAAAAGTAGTGGTCCCGGGGATCCTACCTCAGCTCTATAACGATCTCCGGATCGCCCTTGGATGGGCCTGGACCTGGCTGGTCATTGCGGAGTTGATCGGCGTGAAATCCGGCCTGACCGAGATTATCGACACGCAGGGAGTTCGGCGAAACTTTGACCAGGTCTATCCTGTCATTATTCTCATCGGGCTGATCGGTTTCTCTACGGATCAGCTGCTAGCCTGGTTGAGACCTCGCTTTTTCCCTTGGGTGCCCAATGCCCGCAAACCTTCGATCTTCACCCGCCTCCTGCGCCGTGCCTCGTAAATGACTCAACCACTGCCCAGCTATCAGGAAAAGAGCGCTGCTGTGAAAGAGCGGTTCGCAGAGCTGTATCAGCGGCCGCTGGAGCTTGAGTTGAACGGTCTGTCGAAGACGTTTACGAAGCCCGATGGCAGCCCGGTGCAGGCGCTTCTCGATATCGATCTCAAGATCCACCGGCGAGAGCTGATCGCCGTGCTCGGTGCTTCCGGTTGTGGGAAGTCGACACTCATCCGAATCATCGCCGGATTGGAGACACCCACCACGGGGGAAGCCCTGCTTCAGGGCGAGTCCATAGATGGCCCCTGCTCCCAGCGAGGCATGGTCTTTCAGAGTTACACGCTGTTTCCCTGGCTTACTGTTTTGCGGAATGTGATGTTCGGGCTGGAGGCGACGGGTCACAGTCCGGTGACAGCAGAGTCAGAAGCTCGCCAGTGGATCGAGCTTGTCGGGCTGAAAAAGTTTGAGAACGCCTATCCAGATCAGCTATCAGGAGGCATGAAGCAGCGCGTTGCCATCGCCCGCGCTCTGGCAAATGAGCCTCGGGTCCTCCTGATGGACGAACCCTTCGGCGCTCTCGATGCGCACACGCGAGCTGACATGCAGTCCTATCTCCTGCAGATCTGGCGGAATGTCGATGTGACGATCCTCTTCGTCACCCATGACCTGGACGAGGCGATTTACTTAGCTGACCGGATTCTCGTCCTGAGCCCAAACCCGGGTCAAGTGCAGGAATTCATCGAGAACCCCGTGCCGCGGCCGCGCTCCCCTGAGCAGTTTTCCAGTCCCGAGTTTCTGGCGACGAAAGAGCACGTTGAAAATTTGATCCACCCACCTGAGGCTCGCTCCGAGCCAGTGAATTTGCCGATCCTGAAGCTGACTCAGCAGGATGACCGTGTGGAATAAGCAAAAAACCCTATGAAACCGATTTACGAAAAAACTCTTACCAAATCCGGCATGTGGTCCCAGGTGGTGGGACGCGGCAAAACGATGCGTCTCACCAACGTCACAGGTGGTGCCAATGTCGGAATGCTGCTTTATAACGCTGACCAGCTAACGGAGCGCTACAACATGCCCGACACTCTGAAGGGGCAGTATGTATTCTATCTGACCCACCCGTATTGCCTGCACTCAGACATGGGGCGTATTTTTGCCAGCATCACAGCTGATACAGCAGGTTGGCACGACACTGTCGCAGGGACGACAAATGCGGAGTCGATCCTGCAGCAGTATGGCGAAAAGGACTATCAGGATCACGGCAATGATTTTCACCGAAACGGGCGAGAGTGCTTTCTGATCGAGTTAGGGAAATGGGGGCTAGGAGTGCGCGACCTGCTTCCGAACATTAACTGGTTTTCGAAAGTAGAGGCTGACGAAGAAGGGAAGCTGCATTACTCCCCGGAATCCAGCGAAGCGGGAGGCTATGTCGACCTCCGCTTTGAGATGAATACCCTCGTGGTTCTCAACACCTGCCCGCACCCATTCGATCCGGCGACCACTTACCCAAAGACAAAAGTGAAGCTGGAAGTCTTTGAGACAGGGACCGCACCGGAAGTCGACCCCTGCCGTGACTCGCGGCCGGAGAATCAATGGGCCCTCACGAACACTGAGGATTATTACAAACTGCGTTCGTAGCATTCAGCACTCAGAAACCCAACATGACAGAATCTACCCTTTCCCCAGAAGCTGCCGTTTACCGACATGTCATCCGTGCCGGAGATCCCTGGATGCACAAGATCAAGAAAGGACAGACCTTTCGTATCCTCGATTTAGAGGGGAACCAGGCTGCTGACATTCTTTTCTACATGGCGGATGATCCGGACGAGCGATACTCGGCCTCTGATACCGTGCAGCGTCAGCAGGCGCTATACCTGACGACTGGCTCTGTGCTCATTTCCAATCTGGGTCGAGAGATGCTGGAGATCACTGCTGATACCTGCGGTCGCCACGATACGGTAGGAGGTGCTTGTTCCCGCGAAAGCAATACTATGCGGTATGGCCCCCGGACAGAGTGGATGCACTCCTGCCGTGACAACTTCCTCATCGGTCTTCACGACTGGGGAGAGGGGCTTGGGAAGCGTGACATCAGCTGCAATATTAACTTCTTCATGAACGTTCCTGTGACTCCCGAGGGAGGGCTGACTTTCGAGGATGGGATTTCGGCGGCTGGTCTCTATGTCGAAATGGTAGCGAAAGAGGATGTGTTAGCACTTATCTCGAATTGCCCTCAACTGAACAACCCCTGCAATGCCTACAATCCGACGCCGATCGAGGTGTTGATCTGGGATGCGTAGAACGCTGTTCGTCACACGAGATGTTTTCAAAAGTTCTTATCGCCAATCGGGCGGCGATTTCCTGTCGCGTTCAGCGCACGCTGAAGAAGCTGGGGATCCAGAGCGTTGCGGTCTATTCCGATGCTGACGAGGGAGCGGAGCACCGCTTGCGGGCTGATGAGGCAGTGCGACTGCCTGGGATGACTCCGGCCGAAACGTATCTGGACGCCGAAGCTATCATTCAGGCTGCTATTCAGACAGGAGCGGAGGCGATTCACCCCGGTTACGGTTTCCTGAGCGAACAGGCCTCTTTTTCACAAGCTTGTGAAGACGCGGGCATTGTTTTTCTCGGCCCCACGCCCACCCAGTTGCATGACTCAGGGCTCAAGCATGTCTGCCGTGAACTGGCAAAGCAGCATGGCGTTCCGCTTCTGGAGGGGAGTGGACTGCTGACGACCTTTGAGGAGGCCGCTGCTGCCGCAGAAGCTGTTGGGTATCCGATCATTTTGAAAGCCTCCGCTGGCGGTGGGGGCATCGGCATGCAGATCGCCCATGATGTAACGGAGCTGGAGTCGGTGTATGGTCAGGTCTCCCATTTATCGAAGACGAACTTTAATGATGATGCCATTTTTTTGGAGCGCTACATCGAGCGGGCGCGTCACATTGAGGTTCAGTGTTTCGGTGATGGCAAAGGGAAGGTCCTCGCGATAGGGGATCGCGACTGCTCCATCCAGCGGCGCAACCAGAAGGTGATCGAAGAGTGTCCGGCTCCCGGCTTGCACGAATCCGAGCGGGAGCAACTGCACCAGTCAGCCGTTGCCATTCTCTCCTCCCTTTCTTATCGCTCGGCTGGGACGGTGGAATTTCTTTTCGACGAAGCTTCGCGCGATTTCTTTCTGCTGGAGGTGAATGCTCGCCTGCAGGTCGAGCACGGAGTCACCGAAGAAGTCTTTGGGATCGACCTTGTGGAATGGATGGTGAAGCTAGGCTGCGATGAGTTGCCAGCCCTAAGCGAGTTGCAGGATTCTCTGGAGCAGAAAGGTCATTCGATTCAGGCGCGACTCTATGCTGAGGATCCGGCGAAATCGTTCCAGCCTTCGAGCGGGTTGATCACCTTGCTGGAGACGCCGGATGGCGTCCGTTTTGATTCCGGTTATGTCAGTGGTAGCGAGGTCTCGAACTTTTACGATCCGATGATCGGCAAGCTCATTGCTCATGGTCAGGACCGATCGGACGCACTGGAGAAGCTGGCAGATGCTGTGTCAAACACCCGCATCTATGGCATCGAAACCAATCGGGAGTTTTTAACGACCATCTTGGAGACCCCTGAGTTTCAGCAGGCCGAGCTTTACACGCGCTTTCTCAGCACTCTATCATTTGTCTCGAGAACGATCGAGGTGCTTCAGCCTGGACTGGAGACGACGATTCAGGATTTCCCGGGACGCACGGGAATGTGGGACGTCGGCGTGCCTCCGTCAGGGCCTTTTGATCCCTACCATTTTCGCCTCGGAAATAATCTCCTCGGAAATCCTTCTGACGCGGCCGGGCTGGAGATGACCATCCGCGGAGGGAAGTATCGTTTCCACTATGATACCGAAGTCGTTCTCGCTGGGGCAGCGGCTCCAGCGGAGCTGGATGGACAAGAGATCCCATTCCACGAAGTCGTCCATGTGAAGGCTGGAGCGACCCTGAAGATCGGAACGATCGGCTCCGTTGGACAGCGGTGTTATTTGCTCGTGAAAGGTGGCCTGGATGCACCTAGCTATCTCGGCAGTGCCGCGACATTTCGACTAGGGAAGTTTGGCGGAACGACGGGCAAGCCCCTGCAAATAGGGGATCGGTTACGTTCTGAGGAAAGCGCAGGAGTCTCACCGGTCGCGCAGCAACCTGTCGAATTGTCTAATGAGTGGGCACTTCGTGTCACTTATGGCCCGCATGCAGCTCCTGAGTTTTTTACTGATGGTGACATCGAAATGCTGTTCCGCACGGAGTGGGAGATTCATTATAACTCGGATCGCACGGGGATCCGCCTGATCGGCCCGAAACCCGAGTGGGCTCGGCGGGACGGTGGGGAGGCTGGATTGCATCCGTCGAACATCCACGACAATGCCTACGTCGTGGGGTCGCTCGATTTCACTGGTGATATGCCCATCATTCTCGGTCCGGATGGGCCGAGTCTCGGAGGGTTTGTTTGCCCGTTAGTTGTGGTGCAGGCCGACCTGTGGAAACTGGGGCAGTTAAAGCCCGGCGACAAAGTCCGCTTCGCCTGTCTATCGCTGGAGGATGCTGAGAGCGAGCATGCTCGTCAGGAGCATAGCATCGAGCAGGGAGCGCTCTATGAGCCAAAAGCAGGGGTGAGTCATCCTGTCGGTTCGCCGATTTTGTATGAGGAAGAGGGGCAGCTGACGATTCGGGCCAGTGGCGATGGTGCTGTGCTCGTCGAGTTTGGGGCGATGGAGCTGGATCTCGATCTGCGCTTTCGAGCCCAGGCTCTCTACCAGAGTATTCTGGATGGTGGGATCAAAGGGATCAGAGAACTGGTCCCGGGAATTCGGTCCCTACAGATTCAGTTTGATACGACTCAGCTGAGCGTGAAGGAGCTCCTTCGAACGGTTTGCTCTCTCGTGGGGGAGTTGCCTCCGGTCGCTGAGATGACCTTCCCCAGTAGAATTGCCCACCTACCGCTTTCGTGGGATGATCCGGCTACCATCGAGGCGATTGAAAAATACACCCAGATTGTGCGGCCCGATGCGCCATGGTGTCCTAGCAATATCGAATTTATTCGTCGGATCAATGGTCTCGAGTCCATCAAACAGGTTCAGGATATCGTTTTCGACGCATCCTACTTTGTATTGGGCTTAGGAGACGTTTATCTGGGTGCCCCGGTCGCTACTCCGCTGGACCCGCGGCATCGATTGGTGACGACCAAGTATAACCCAGCGCGCACATGGACGGCAGAAAATTGCGTCGGCATCGGTGGTGCTTATCTGTGCATTTATGGCATGGAGGGGCCCGGAGGGTATCAGTTCGTCGGTCGCACCCTGCCGATCTGGAATCGCTACCGTGTGACAAAGCACTTCCACGAAGGCACGCCCTGGCTGCTACGGTTTTTTGATCAGATCCGCTGGTATCCCGTCGAGGCTGAGGAACTCCTCGAAATGCGGCGGCAGTTTGAATTAGGCGAACTGGAGCTGAAAGTAGAGGAGACAAGCTTCCGTGTCGCTGATTACCATCAGTTCCTATCGGAAAACTCCGAGCAAATTTCGGCATTTCGGGGGCAGCAAAGTCATGCGTTTCAGGAAGAACGGGAGCGCTGGGAGGCGGATGGCACCATGAACTTCGAGGTGGAAGTGGCTGATGCAGCTGACTCGGGAGACCCAGCGAACGATGTGCCGGAGGGTATGGAGGCTGCCGTGTCGCCTGTGGCTGGAACGATCTGGAAACTCACTGCCGCCGATGGGCAGGCCGTGGAAGAGGATGAAACAATCGCCATCGTCGAAAGTATGAAAATGGAGATCCCTGTGTTGGCGCCATGTGATGGTGTCATGTCAGGGCACTTGCTCGACGAAGGTGCTCCCGTGCAGCCCGGCTCGGTCATCAGTCTCCTGAAACCGAATGCCTAATGTTATGAAACACCCGCAACGAATCGATTTTTTGGCTCTCCTCAAGGAGTATGAGGCTGGCACAACACAGCCACGGGAATACCTGACAGCTCTGCGCGAAAAGATTCTTCGTAATCCTGATCAAAGTAAAATCTGGATATCAGTGGTTGATGAGGAGACTCTGGATCAGTGGATAGCAGCTCTGGAAGAAAAGAGCAGCAATGAGTTACCTCTCTACGGCGTCCCGTTCGCCGTGAAGGATAATATAGATGTAGCAGGGTTTCCTACAACGGGAGCTTGCCCGGACGCCTCCTATGCCCCTGAAGAAACCGCCTTCGTCGTTCATGCACTGATGAATGCCGGGGCTATCCCGATGGGGAAAACCAATCTTGATCAATTCGCCACCGGGCTGGTGGGGACTCGGAGTCCCTATGGTATCGCTCCGAACTCCTGCGGGGCAGAGTTCATACCCGGAGGTTCCAGTTCTGGATCGGCTAGCGCAGTGGGCTTCGGGGAAGCGGCGTTCTCCCTCGGCACGGATACTGCCGGATCGGGGCGAGTGCCGGCAGCTTTCCAGAATCTCGTGGGGCTGAAACCCACCCGCGGACTGTTGAGCTGTCAGGGGGTAATCCCGGCATGTCGGACGCTGGATTGTGTCTCGATTTTTGCGAACTCGCTCGCAGAGGCTGAGCATGTGCTTGCTGTGGCGGCGCAATTTGACCCAAAGGATGCGTATGCACGCCCAGTGGCGGCACCGAACAACCGATCCCGTGATGGAGTTGCTGTCATCGGGGTTCCGAGGGAGGCTGACCTCGAATTTTTCGGGGATGAATCTGCTCGGACTCGTTTTGGAGAGGCTGTCGACAGCGTGAAGCAATCGGGGGCTACTGTCGTGGAGGTCGACTTTCAGCCTTTTTTAGAGGCGGCCCGTCTCCTTTATGAGGGGCCCTGGGTGGCCGAGCGCTATGCGGCGATTGAGGACATCATTACGGAGCGTCCCGAGATTCTGCATCCGGTCACCCGCTCTATCATAGAGGGCGGGGGAAAGCCGTCAGCTGTGGATGCGTTTCGCGCGCAGTATAAACTCGCTGATAAGAAGCGCCTGGCTGATGCAGTATGGGAAACCGTGGATGCTATCATGACGCCCACCACGGGGACCATCTACACGATCGATGAGGTTTTGGCCGATCCCGTCGCCTTAAATTCGAACCTCGGTTACTACACGAATTTCATGAACCTGCTGGATTACGCTGCTGTAGCTGTGCCGGCAGGAGAGCTCTCTAACGGTATGCCCTTCGGCGTGACTTATTTTGCTCCGGCTTTCTCTGATCAGCAGCTTCTGGATATCGCTGGGCATGATTTCAATGCCAGGTCGGAGGAGCGACTGCAGATAGCCGTGTGTGGTGCGCACATGGATGGTCTGGCCTTGAATCATCAGCTGACTGAGCGAGGTGGACGCTTCTGTTTTGCTAGTGAGACGGCACCCTCTTATCGGTTCTTTGCCTTGCCTCCTACGGAGAGCTTGCCTCCGCGACCCGGGTTGATTCGGGTGCCCGAGGGCGAGGGACATGCCATCCATGTAGAGGTATGGGATCTCGACCCAACCGCGTTCGGAGATTTTGTCAGCCAGATTCCTGCACCTCTGGGTGTGGGGAAGGTGGTTCTGAGTGATGGCGTGCTGATTACGGGTTTTTTGTGCGAGCAAATCGACACCGAGGGGGCCAGGGAAATTTCCGATTTAGGTAGCTGGCGCGAATTTCTGAAGAGAGGGTGAGCTGGCCGATTCAGAGGCAACCCGAAGGGGTGGATCTTCTAAGAACTTTCCTGTATTTAGACCGCTACCGGAGGCTCGGCCGTCCGAGATGGCAACTCCTCAATCCACGGTTTGGGCGAGGTTTGTGGACAGTGTTTCGATTTCGGGGTAAGGCGTATACGAAAGTCTGGCCACATGCGCTCTCTCCTATCAAAATACCGAAAGATTTCCCGAACGAGAATTCCGATTTTTGCTGCCGCTGCGGTTGCGTTTGTATGGAGTCTGATCGTCATCGGTTCGCAGATGTCGAGCCCTTTCACCTTTGACGATCCAGCGCAGCATACGGAAGCGATAGAGCGTGAGTTTGAGTTAGCTTCGGTGGTTTATGAGCAGCTGGAGTCGCTCCCGGATTGGGCAGTGGCAGTGGTTGGACTGCCTGCCCCGAGCCAGCATTACGCAGAGGCGCGGGCTGTTTTTGAAAAAAGTGAGGATCACGATCTCCTGACACCTGAGGGACTCGCTACTCTAAAGCAGATTCGCGAGTTGGAGAAAGAGGAGTTGAACATCGAAACATTCAGGTATCTGAATGGCCCGAGCGACAATCTCACTGCGTGGCAGCGAGATGCTCTGAGGAAGCTTTTCCCGGCTGATGCTCAACCGAGCTGGATTCTCAGCAAACTGGAATCCAGTGGTGATCGGACGAAGCGTATTTTCGCGTGGTATGTTTTCGGGAGTGTTGGCCTGCTCATCTTTACGCTCGCTGGTTTGCCCTGCCTGAAGCGAACACTAACGACGATTTTTCAAAAAGTCCCCGCACCGAGAAGCCCCATCACAAAATGCTTTCGGCCCAGTCTAATGGTGACCTTCACCTTCATTGGTATGCTGGTCGCCGTGTTCGCATTCGTTCCGTATAGCCTGATCGCCGAAAGCTTATCTCCCTTCGGTCAGTGGGTTGGGTATTTTCTCAGCACGATTGCTGCCATGGCGGTTCCCGCTCTGGTCCTTTGCCAGCTTTCGCTTGCGCGCCTTTCTCACCTTGCTCGCGTATTAGGATGGAATCGGCCCGTTCACTGGCGTCTCGTTTTCGGGGGCTTTTCTCTTTGTCTGATCGCTGACTGGATTTTCATCCTCATCGCAAACCAGATGGGCTGGCACGATTGGGGAAGAGCGGATTCAAGCTATGACGGTCTGCTCGGTTTCGGGTTTTATCTTGTGATAGCAGTTATCGTGGCTCCGGTTGTGGAAGAGATCGTCTACCGAGGCTTTTTGTTTCAGTCACTGCAAAACCGTTTTTCGACTTTGTTTGCTGTGATCGGTTCCTCTGCCCTTTTCACCCTCATTCATTTCTACGGGTTCGTGGGTAGTGGCAGCGTGTTCGTGTTTGCGGTAGTTGCCTGCCTGATCTACCGCGCCACTGGTTCGCTGAAGACAGTGATCGCCTTCCACGCGCTAAATAATCTTGTCCTTGTGTCGCTCTGGTGGCCGCTGACAAATGGAGTTTTCTCGGGGATCTAACAAGTTGCTAGCACCGTTATTCCTCACCAGGGCCTTCGCCAACGGGAATCTTATGCCATTTGATTGGCTTCCGCTTGGTCAGAGGGAAATTGTCACTCGGTGAGCGCGCTTCAGCAAAAAGCTTTTGAGCTTGTGAGATCACCGTAGGCTCCTGGCCTGCCAGATTGTGTTGTTCTGATGGATCGGTGGCGAGGTTGTAGAGAGTGATCGCTCCCATGGCGTTCGATTTGTTGTCCCATTGACGATGTGCTTTCCAGTCACCGAAGCGGAGCGCCTGCCAGGGGCCTCTACCCTCATTGAACTCCCAGTAAAAGTAATCATGAGACTTCTGCGCTTGAGGAGTGCCAATCAGTGAAGGGACGAAGGAAAGGCCGGAGATCTCGGAGGGAAGTTCTGTGACCCCTGCTAGCTCACAAAAAGTGGGGAGTATGTCCCAGAAGGCGAGCGGCTCCGAGATGATAGACCCGGGCTTCAATACCCCTGGCCATACCGCAACGGTAGGCATCCGGATTCCGCCTTCGTAGAGATCTCTTTTGGAGCCGCGCCATGGACCGTTTGAGTCAAACAACTCGCCAGGGTATTCGTGCCCATTATCGCTGGTGAAGAAAATGAGTGTTTCTTCCGCTATACCGGCGAGCTTGACCGCGTCGAGAACTTGCCCGACGTGCTGATCCATGCGTGTGACCATTCCTGCGTAAGCTGGATTGATGTCAGGCTCCATTTCGTAATGATTGGAAGAGAGCTTCCGCTCAGGCCAGCCTTTGCCCTGATAAGGCGCGATGCTGTCCTCGGGTGCCGTGTATCCCTTATGAGGAACTGTCAGATTCAGGTAGAGGAGGAAAGGGGCGGTAGTCCGGGCTTCCCGCTTCACAAACTCGACAGCAGACTGAGCAAAAATGTCGTCGATGTAAGTCGTTTTCTTCTCCCAGTTATCACCGGGAGTCTCACTCAACAGGATTTTTTCTTCGCCTTCCCAGTAGAAATCTGGGTAGTGAAAGTGAGCCTCGATATGGGTATTGAATCCGAGGAACTCATCGAACCCCTGTTTGAAAGGATGACCGGTTCCGGTTTCAGGATTTTCATTCATTCCCCACTTGCCGATGACGGAATTCCGGTATCCGGCTTTTTGGAGGATTTCTGGGAATGTAGTGTGCTGTTCCTGAAGGTCCGCAGCGGTGCGCACCAGCCCCCAGGACGGGTTTCCTCTTATGGGAGATCGACCGGTATGCATCCCCAGCAGGAGGCTGGCGCGGGAAGGGCCGCAGACAGGTGCTGCCGCATAAAACTGCTGGAAAACGGCCCCTTCTGCCGCCATCTGATCGAGGTGCGGTGTCTGGATCAGTTTCTGGCCGTTAAATCCCGTTTCTCCGTAGCCAAGATCATCGACAAGGATCAGGATAATGTTGGGGCGCTCGTTGGCGCGGGCTTCGAGACTGACGAGCAAAGTGGTAAAAACAAAGAGAAATATCTTCATAGAGACAGAAGGGCTACGTCTCTAGCCTGTGATTTTTTCCCTGAGCGTTCAATCCTGCACCGGTGGCGTTTTCGCGTGCTGCGTCGTAGGGCGGCCTATCCGGAATCCGAATCATGGGCAAATGGCAGACAATAGCGCTGTTTTGTGGTAGGATCTGCGCCAGTAACCCCCATATTTTCTATGACAACTGCTGCTGCCACCGATTTGCGCACTGAGATCCTCGAGCTGAAAGAAAAGCGAAACGCCGTTATTCTGGCTCATAACTACCAAATTCCCGAGATTCAGGACATTGCTGACTACGTCGGTGATTCCCTGGGCCTTGCTTTTCGGGCGCAGGAGACGGATGCCGATGTCATCGCTTTCTGCGGGGTGCATTTCATGGCCGAAACTGCCAAAATCATCAATCCTGAGAAGACGGTGATCCTACCGGATGCCAACGCCGGTTGCTCGCTCGAGGAAAGCTGTCAGCCGGAGGATCTTGCCGCTTTCCTGGAGGAGAATCGTGAGAAAAACTACTACGTGGTGACGTATATCAATTCCTCTGCTGCGGTAAAAGCGCTCTCTGACGTCATCTGCACCAGTGGCAATGCGATCCGTATCGTAGAGGAGGCGCCGAAAGATCGACCGATTTTGTTTGCTCCTGACCAGAATCTCGGCGCCTGGGTGACGCAGCAGACGGGCCGCGAGATGGAGTATTGGAATGGGAACTGCTACCTGCACGTGGAGTTTACACGGGAGAGCATTCAGGGGATCAAGGATCAATACCCCGATGCTGTCGTCGTCGCTCACCCGGAGTGCACCACTGCCGTCCGGCTGCTGGCAGATGAGGTCTGCTCGACGGAGAAAATGGTCGACTTCTGCCGCGATACTCCGGCGAAGAATATCATTGTCGTCACAGAAGCTGGTATGCTGCACCGCCTGCAGAAAGAGGCTCCTGAGAAAAATCTTATCCCCGGACCTACGGATCACTGCGCCTGCGCTGATTGCCGATTCATGAAGCTCAATACTCTGGAGAAACTCCACTCAGCCCTGGAAAATCTGAAGCCGGAGGTAACTCTTGATCCTGAAATGCGCGAAAAAGCGAAGGCCCCTATCATGCGCATGCTTGAGCTGAGCAAGTAGGCAGCGGCGGCGTCAAAAACGTATCCAACACGATTATGAAAATGAATTCTTACTCCTGGTCCAAAATCTTCTCGGAATTGTTCAGCCGCTGCTGCCAGCAATACCAGGGGGGCAATCGGAACTTTCAGACCTATTACACAGAAGCGGATCAGGCCTTCCTCGCCTACATCGGTTACCAGCCCCGCGAGTTTTTCGACTTTGTCGAGGACACCTGTGACAGTGGCGATCCGGGAGCCGGGATGTCTCTTCTGGTTGCTGCTGTCCGCCGGGATTACCTGCACCACGTGATGGGTGGAGAGACTAGTGCGACCGTTCTCCGGCCCAATGATCTACCGGGTCGTGGAGAGGCTCTTGGGGGCATCACCTGGTTGCCACGCATTATTGCGAAAGCCCGGGCCAAGCTGCGAGGTGAGCTGGATCCTGATATTATGTATGGCTGCGGTGGGGATCGCAGTTTTCTGAGTTCTAACGGCCTGGCTATGGACGAGTTTCTCCGCGTCGTGTGGGCTAGCGATGGCGACGATGACGCCATTTTGGCATTTGTGAAAGCTAGTCGATCTTAGCAGAACGAGTTCCTCGGTGATGCCTGTGGCGAAGGTAAAATGTGCCCTCCTGGCAGGGATCTCTTTCTTCTCAGGTGAAGTGGTCAGCGCCGGATCTCTGGTGGATGACCCGCTGTATCGGGCTGCTGAAGTGGCCTCTGTGAGGGGAGATCTCGAGGAGGTTGCCGAAAATTTAGAGGATCTCATTGTCTCCGGTGTTGCTGATTCATTCAGCGCTCGCGAACGGGAGTTACTCTGGGTAGAGGGGATCCGCGCGCAGCTGGAAGGCGGTCGATCAGAGCCGCTTGCCAGACTGATCGCTAGCTGTCCTGCCCCTATTCTCGAAACGCTGAAAGCAGACGAAGCCCTCACTTCCAGGCTTTTTCAGCTCGGCGCTTTCAGCGAGGTCACGCGTCTGCTGTCCCGAAGCGACGGTAGCGTCTCGACGCTCTCTCGTGCCGATCTTTTTCGGCTTTATCTGTCCTATGTGATGATGGGAAGAGCGCCGGAAGCAAGGGCGCTGGCGACGCGGCTGGAGCCAACTGAGGCTCGTGAAAAATACCCCGTGGCGTGGGGGTTGGTGACGCTTGGCGAATTCGACCAGGCCCGTCTCGTCCTGGATGCTTTCCCTGCTGCAGAACTCTCGCGTGAGGGGCGGGAGCTCCGGTTGTGGATTTCTCTACGCCAGCAGGAAAGCCCGGACGCCTTGCGGAAGTGGTTCACAGCGCTGCCGGTAAATGCGGATGATCAGGCATGGCGAGAGCACTTTCATCTCCTCCGGCATGCTTTTGCGAACGACTTGCCGGCCTATCGGGTGGCGATTGCTGATTTGATCGAGCTGGCCGGTTTGGATCACCCACTTACTCCATTCCTCACTCTCGAAGTGCTGCTGGGTCAGGATCGTCGCGTCGGCGAAACTCTTGCTGATCTAGAGCTCTTCATTGATGAAAATGGTGACTCCTCGGCAGCTCACGATGCAGCGCTACACTATGTGGCTCGGGGTGGTGATGGCGCTCGCTTTCAGGCTGAGAGTTTCGCTCAGTTGACTTCCTGGCCGGGGCGCATGCATTTTGCGCAGGGTGTGTTTTCCCTAGGGGCTACTCGATCCAGTCAGGCGGCCTCCCGCTTTGCTGAAAGTCTCAATAAGTCATCGACACGTTGGCAGTCTGCGTTGGCTCGGGCGAATCTCGCCATTACTTCACGTGAGCCGAACGCTCTGCAAGGAGGCTCGACCGATTCGTCGTCTGACCTGCTGTCCGGTAAGGCTCAACTGCGCAGGATCCTCCTGGCTGAGGCACCTCTCGATGCGATGGCTATGGGTGCGCAGTTGGGTCAATGGTTGCGCGAGTATTCCGGGCACCCTTTAGAGATCGATGCCCTGATGCTACTCTCCGAGTTCCATCTCAACCAGATCCCCCCGCAGGTGCAGCGTGCCGAGGAGGTCGTATCATCGCTTGATACTCTCGAACTCTCTCTCGCACAGCAACAGGCTGTCGCATTCCTCCGTGTGTGGATCGTCTTCGTGTCGGGAGAATCTGAAAAACTGATTCGTGAGGCAGAGTCATTCCTGCAGCGGTATCCTGAGACGGATAAGAAGGCACAACTGCACGCCTTGCTTGCTTTAGGGTATGTCGATTTGCAGCAGCCTGCCAGGGCTGTTGAGAGTCTTGATAAAATCACGAGACTCGACCCGGCTTATGCTGCGCAGCTGAACGTCAGTCTGCATGCAGCCCTGCTGACAGATAATGACGAAGAGCGGGAGCGGCGATTGCGCCTATTGGCCACAGGTGAGGGCCAGGGGGCTGACCTCGCTCACTATGCTTTGGGCGTGTTGCTGTTCGACCGCGGGGAACTGGAGGCAGGCCGCGAGCAGCTTCGGCTCATTACCGAAGGCGATGCGGAAAAGCGGAGTCAGATTCACTGGCATGCTCTTGCTGATCAGGCATTTTCGTGGTTTCGGCAGGGTGAGGGAGAGCCTTCTGGTGGAGAAACGCAAAACCTGCTTTTCGAGCGCTCCGAACAGGCATTCCGTGACTTTCTGAATCAGTGTTATGAGGAGCAGGCCCCTTCGCAGTATGTGGTTATGGGCGAGACATGGCTAGCTCAGATCCAGATGAAACTCGGGGAAGGTGGCGACGCATTGGAATCCTACACTCAGGCCCTCAATGCCAGTCAGGCCGCGCTCTCCGTCGGAAATGTCGCGGAGGCAGCGCTTGGGGCGAGCGATCCATCTGCTAACGACACTGAGTTGACGGAAAGGTGGGTCTACCGAGCCGGGTTCGGGGCCATTGACTTGCTGGCGAAAGAGAAGCGGTGGGATGAAGCGATCCAGATCGCCGACTACCTCACTGCCATCGGTGGTAGCCGATCTATCGAGTCTACAGACCTCGCAGAGAGGCTACGCCTCAAAAACTGGGTTTGGGGTGAGTAGGCATTGCAGGCAATGGCCCTCACTCTTCGCCGGCTACGATGGATCGGACAGCGGCGTTCAGTTCGCTCGGATGACCGATGCACCTCTGCGGATCTTCTGTGAGCATCGCCTGCTCTCCATTGACTCCCCATGTGACAGCGATGCAGGGCACTTGCGCAGAACGGCTGGCCTCCATGTCACGCGTCTCATCGCCGATGTAGATCGCACTGCTGGCGGGGATGCCTTCGCTCGTCAGAAGTTTCTGAATTCGTTTGGCCTTACCGAAAAGGCTGACGCCTGATTCAATGCGTTGAAAAGCCTCTTTGAGACCGATTCTCTCCAGGAAATTCTCCACATTGTCCCGACTGTTCGAGGTCAGAATCGTGAGTTGATAGCCGCTTTCGTCTAACTCACGGATAGCTGCGGCGATGCCATCGATCGGCATGACCTCGTCCATCCTGCGATGCAGCTGCCTGCGTAGTTCAGCACCCAGTTTGAGGGCCTTCAGCCGCGAGATCCCGAGATGATCGAGTAGCGCCCGCGAGTTGAGATTTCGCAGAATTGCCACGTCCTCTGGCCCGACCGTCGAGACGCGAAAGGATGGGGCGATTTCGTTGTAGATCTCGATCCCTGCGCTCAGGGTATCTGCAATCGTCCCGTCGAAATCGAAGATGAGGACCGTTTCCGTAGCTTGTGGCATGAGGTTTTCGTTCACTATAAACCTCGATGCCTCGTGCCTTCACCAAAAGGCAGGACGGCTGTGTTCGGAGCGTTTTTGCGAGAGATCGGAGACGCTGTATTAGCTGTCGCCTTCCGCCTCGGTGTCGAGCGTTGTGATTTTGCCCTCGATGATCTCTGTGAGAGCGATGTCCGCAGTGCTCATACGATGATTGGTTTTCACCAGAGGTGCTCGGCCATTCTGCAGCTGCTTCACCCGGGCACTCACGAGATTGATCAAAACAGGAGGGTCTTGAACGATTTCAGAGGCTTGTTCTACGAGGTCGCTTTTCATATGTGAGCTAGGGCTGGCCAGTTTTTCCAAAGAAACGCGGGAAGACCCGTTTTGACTGGCGGGGAAGAGTCCTCGTCTACATTTGCGAAAAGTCAAGGAGAGGCGGCGCTTTCCTTGCTATTCCTGCGTTCTTTGCGTATCAACGGTCTCCTATCCCAACTCCCTACCTTATCTTTCGCTGCTATGAATTCCCTTTTTTCTGACTGCCCTGATCGCAGGGGGACGGGCTCCATCAAGTGGGACCTGAAGCCCTCTCTGGATCCTTTCTGGGTAGCCGACATGGATTTTGTCTCCCCGGAGCCAGTGCTTGGGGCATTGAGTCAGCGCGTGAACCACGGCGTTTTTGGCTATGCTCAAGCGCATGAGGGCCTGATCGAGGCCGTGGTCATCTATCTGCGCGAGCGTCACGGTCATGCCGTCGCCAGCGAGCAGATTGTCCATCTCGGGGGGCTGGTGCCGGCCCTTTCGCTGGCAGCTAGAGCCTTTGGAGAATCTGGAGATGCGCTGATGACTTGCACGCCGGTTTATCCGCCGTTCCTCTCGGTGGCCAATGATGCCGGGATGGAGACGATTCGCGTCCCTCATCGCCTTGAGAATGGGCAGTGGACATTTGATTGGGAAGCGATGGAGCAGAACGTCACCCAGCGGACACGCTTGTTTCTTCTCTGTAATCCGCAGAACCCTCTCGGACGCTGTTTCACAATGGAGGAGGTGCAGCAGGTCGCCAGCTTCTGCCAGCGTCACGATCTCATTCTGGTTTCTGATGAAATACACTGCGATCTCGTCCTGAATGAGACGGAAACTCCGTTCTTCAGCGCGCTCAGGCTCGCAGAGTCGTTCCACGAAAAGCTGATCGTTCTGCAGTCTCCCTCCAAGACCTACAACATTGCCGGGCTGGGTTATGCCTATGCGGTGATTCCGAATGCGCAGGTGCGTAAGCGTTTCGAAAAAGCGAAAGGTCACACCTCTCCAGAGATCAATGCCCTGGCCTATTATGCTGCTGAAGCAGCCTATCGACACGGAGAGCCATGGCGGCAGGAGCTGATCCGCTATCTGGGTAAAAACCGGGATCTGGTCGAAGAGTTTGTGCCAGATCATCTGCCGAAAGTGCACCTCCCGAAGATTGAAGCCACTTACCTGGCCTGGCTGGAGACAAGTGCCTGTGGCATGAAAAATCCTGCAAGAGCCGCGGAAGAGCAGGGGCTTTTCCTGTCGGATGGTGCCTACTTCGGCTATCCTCAGGCGATGCGTCTGAATTTCGCGACACAGCAGGATAGGGTTCTCGAAGCTCTCGAGAAAATCAGCGAAATAGATGGACTTGCTGACATGTAAGATTTAAAAACTTTGGCTGGAAATTGTCCTGTTTCACCTGAATATAAAGATAGTTTAAAAACTTTTATCGTGTCCAGCATTGCTTTCATCAGTCAAAAAGGCGGAGTAGGGAAGACCAACATCGCCGTCAATCTCAGCTATTCACTAGCGCGGCGCGGGTGGAGGGTGCTGCTGGTCGATGCCGATCTCCAGGGAGGAGTCGGCTTTTCTCTGACGGAGAAGGCGCGCAATATACCCGGCTATTACGACTACCTGAGTGAGGCGGTGGACCCTGCCGAGACTCCGCTGAGAGAGGTGATTCTGAAGACCAATCTTCCTGAGCTGGATCTCCTCACCCGAGGCAGCTCACAGGCAGTAGACACCATTCTAGGCGATGAAAGCTGGAGCTGGTGCTCCACGACAGCGGTCCAGGGACTGGCGGGTGAGTTTGCCCTGCTCGATTATGACCTGATCCTGTATGACACCCCTACGGGTGCCTCGCCGCTGACGATGAATCTCTGTCGTCTCGTTGACTTTGTGATGGTGCCGCAGGAGGCGAAGCCTCTCTGCATCCGCAGCCTGCCGCAGATGCTTCGCGTGCTGGCGTCTCTGCGGCGCGTTCCGGAGGGGGAGCAAGCGCCGGCGCTGGGCGGGTTTATTCTATCGATGACTGATCTCGACGATCCCTCAAATCTGGCAGAGCAGCAGGAATTCCGTGACCTGCTGCCATCGGAGATGGTCATGGAGACCGTTATTCCTGAGCATCGTGATTATCAGGAGGCTACGCGGCGGGGTATCCCGGTAGCTATGTTGCGAAATCGACCTACTTCGACCAGCCTGATTTTTGACCAGCTGGCGGCAGAGGTAGAGCAGCGGCTCCATCTGCTGGACGAGGAAGCGAACCCCATAAATGAAAGGGCTTATGAGCGACTCGTGGATTGATAAGGACGAGCTGGAGCAGTTGCTTGGTGATTTCTCAGAGCCGTCTCGCAAGCCCGCCCCGCGAAAACAGCGGAAGGCTGAGATAGCTCGGCAAGTCGCAGACGACCCGGTCGCACACGACGTGGGCGCAAAAACGCGGACCTCCAGCGAGCCCATTGGAGAAGATTTTGACAAGACAGCTCCATCCGAGGCTGCTTCGACTGAGCGCTCGGGTCTCTGGACAGCTCCGGGCACGACTCGGTCTCTCGAAGGCGCTGATGTTCGTCCAGAGAAGCCGGTTCGGTTAGAAAAACCATCAAGGGCTTTCAGCAACGAATTATTCTCTGCACTCGATGGGGAAGCGAGTCCTGAGATCATCAACCAGTCTTCCGTAGAGAATGCAGAGTCGGCCGTTGGAGTTCTGCCCTCGGCTTCCATTGATGCTGAGGCATGGTTCGCCCCCGTATCTTTGGACACTGTTTCTCAGACCCTCGCAGCGCAGTCCATGCTGAAGTCACCCGTCTCTGACGAGGAGGAAAGTCGCAAGGCGACCAGTCTCCTGCAGGAAACCCGGGCTCGGGCTGAGCGCTCGGGGCTTTTGGAACGAGGTTCAGTGAAGCAGGTCGAAGCGGAGCCTTCTGCCGTTGACGATGATTGGTTGGCTCCGGGAATCGAGGATATAGAGCCGACTGCTGATGACGAGCCAACTGTCGAAGATCTGAAGGAGTCCGAGGGCGAATCGGACGACCTGCTGCCACGGATCCTCGTCGATAATGAACGCACGCAGTGGTTTCTGCGAGGGATCGAAGATTGGGTAGATGAAGACGAAGCTGAACCCTTTCAATCCTTAACGGATGCCGTCAGCGAGCAGGTCGAGCGTGAGGCCTCTGATGCAGCCCCTGACACCGTTGATGACGCTCCGGTGGAAACTGGGTCCGAGAACAATCTTCCAGAGGAGCAGGGATCCAAGACCCAGGGTGCTCTTGTCGATCGACTGCAGGAGTTCGCTCTGGAGCTGGCAGAGGTTCTCGATGCTCGGAATGTCGAGCTTTTTGATCGCGACGGCTACCCCTTGCTCCCGGTTCAGCGGGCTGAAGTTTTCCGTTCATTCCCGCGCAAGGAGCTGCAGCTCGCGGCTATGCAGTTGTGCGAGACTGAAATCCTCGATGACTTCGCTGTCAGCCAGGTGCGCAATGGTGAGCATGGTTGGGCCTGTCTTTTACCCTGTTGGGCACGTGATCCACGCTTTTTTGTCTGCTTCGACCGGGCGGAACCCCTTGATGACATCGAGGTGACGACCTGGCGAAAGGAACTCTCAAGAGTTGTGTTAGGGCCGACAGTGGCAGCCAGCCCGTTTTCATCCATCACTAACTAGAACCTGCTAGCGTCGTGCTCTCCGAGAAAACAGTCCGATTTGAGAAGGCCTCGCAGGATGCGATGGGGCATGGTGCTCTGGAGGGCCAGCTGGCGATCTCGTCTCAGGGGATCCTCATTGTCTTCAAGCTGAAGGACAGGACGTTTCGCAAACACGACGCGCAGCAGATCGAGCTGCCGTTTTCTGAGATTTCTGAAGTCGAGCTGAAGAAAGGCTGGTTTCGGCCCATCCAGGTTCGCATCGTCGTTCGGGAGGTAGATCGACTGTCGGCGTTTCCCGGCGCAGAAACGGGAGAGTTACTCGTGCAGATTCCCAAGGAGCAGGCCGACGCCGCAGCCGCTTTTGTAAGCTCAGTGGAATTCGAGCGCGCGCAGGCTGAGCTGCAGGCAGTCGAGTCACGCACGTGGGGTGAGGGGAATGCTGACAGCTAGCCCGTGCCATGACCACAAACGCATCACCTCATCAGCCTGCGGGCAAGTCTGCTTCTTCTCGTCGATGGAAGGCTCGTCGCTGGATCGGTTACGGCTTGTTTCTCGTGCTCTTCGTCGGGGTTTACACGCATCTGGGTGCCCTTTTTATCCTTGGGGCGAATGTAGACCCCGGTCGTGATCGCCAGCAGGTCTACGTGGAAGGGGTGCTGGCATTTCAGTCATACCAACAGCAGCAGGAGCAGGAGTCGGGTAAGCCGGTTCGCTCATTTGTGAAGCAGGCGTTTCCGCACTTCATGACGGATGAGGTTCAACCCTTCTGGCCATGGCTCCTGAGAGGAGAGACCAATGTGGATTCGGACCAACTGTTTCTTCGCGGGAAGTGGCTGAATTTTTCCCTGACCCTCATTGCCCTGCTAGTATTCGGGATTCTGGCCGCGGAGGCTTTTTCCTTTATGGGAGCTGTCGTCACCGTTCTCATCATGGGGTTCGGGATGCTTCTGCAGCGGTCCTGCTTCTTTCATGAGGAGGCGCTCCTGCTGATCGGGGTGGTCACCGTGTGGATGGTGATCCTCAGTCTCCTTCGTGAGAATTCCCTCTGGCATTACTCCTTCCTAGGTCTGGCTATGGGCCTGACGTTTCTTGTTCACCCGCAGATCTGGACCATCGTCGCCGCCTTCATTCTTGTTTCGCTGGCACGCGGCGTAGAAAAAGCTGTGCGGCTGCGCCGAGTCGTTGACCGGGCGGAAAGGGGGTGGAGTAATCCGAACCACGTAGTCGGCGTTTCGATTTCCTTAGCGGTATTTCTGCTCGTGGCTGGACCGCGGCTGGCATTCTCTGCTGAGACATTCGGTAGCCCGTTTTTTTCCCAGGCCACGACGGCAGCTTACGCCATTTCAGCGCAGGTGACTCCAGCTGGAGAGGTGCCTGGGGAACACAGTGGCTTCTTTGGGAAAATTGCTGAGCTAGGGCTGCTCCCATCATTAAAAGAAGCGACGACGAATGGGTGGCAGGCTGTCAAGGAATCGGTGCTCTGGCGGCAAGCCGTGCTGCTGGGCTATGCCATTTTCGTCGTGATCGTCATCGGGCTTCTTCATCAGAGAGCCTATCGGAGACAGAGCCTGGAAGTGTGGAAGATCCACGGAACGAGCGCCTTCTGGATGTTCGGCTTCACCATCGTCTGTTCACTCGTGACCTTTCTGGTCGTCGGTTTCGGAGTCGAGCGGTATCCTCCATTGATCGCTGTCCTGGACAGTCTCTTTCTCCCCGTCCTGCTGACCTGTTTCTGGTTGGCAGAGCGATTTCGGCGACAACTCACGCGGGCGGAAATCGGCAGTGTGGCAAACCAGCTCTATTTCCTCCTCATGCTGCCGCCGGCTTTCTGGGTCGGCTGGCGAGTGGTGCAGGGGATTGCTTCTCCTCTGACCTGATCAGGGGTCCGTTGAAAAACTGAGTGACCGATGTCTGGTAGGCGTCGTTTCAGCTTGGCCCGGCCACGGTCAAATGTCTGGGACAGATGATGCTCGCGAATGAATCCGCGATTCCATGGCAGGACAGGTGCAATCTATGGAATCGCGACTTCAGTCGCGAGCCACAGGCCGTGTGTGCCAGCTTGCGGCGTCAATTCCGATCAAGAGAATCGGGTTCCTGGTAACCCCAGACATCAAACCGCATCGGCGCCAATTCTTGATCGTAACAGAGTGCTCAACCCTACGGAACCCCTCTCAGGACGGCTGCTCCTGGTCCGGAACGGGTGGCAGCAGGTCCTCCCGAGAGAGTAGGATCGGGAGGTTCAGGCGCAGCAGGTCGGTCCCTTCTGCCTGATGGATCTGGCTCTCGATCGCGGCGATCCGGTCCATCTCAGAGATGACGGTATGCACCATTCCTTTAATGATGCTGAGGGAAACATTTCCCTCTGGAAAAAGGTTCGTTACTCGGAAGACAAGCTGTCCCTGCTCCCAGTCCATCTCGAAATTGCCGACTGTCAGCTCGCGATTCACCCGCATTGCCAGCTCGGCCAGTTTCACGCGCTTCTTCTGATCTGCGCTCTTCCAGTCAGACTCAGACACCACAGAGAGAGCCTGCATGGGAGCGAAGACCTGCAGGTGGATGTTGACGCGCGTGTGCTGCGCCTCGAAACCGCAGCGGATGATTTCGCGCCCCTCTACGGGGGCGAACTGCCAGCCTTCCCTCTGAAAGAGATCGACCACAGAATCGTAGAGAGGAGATGTCGGTGTCATAGAGGCTGGGTGAAGTGACGCTAGCTGAGTTCCCAGGGCACGGGAACGTCGAGGATCTGGTTGTATCGATTCTTGTATTTCACGCGGTTGTATTTCGCGCCGATCTCGTGGACCAGTTTGGTTACTTTCACGTCGAAACAGCAGTATTCGGCGATATCCATGATGCGCCCCTCCTGCCACCATTTGATGGCATCTGTGCCGACAGCCGTTTTACCAGTGCCAAGAGTTTCCGCCGATACGGCATCCAGCTTCGGGCGGTGCCCCACTTCCTTCTCCAGATCGAGCATGAGATCGAGATTCGTCGTCTGCTCTTTCAGATCGAGGATGGTGTAGCCCATCAGTACCTCGTAGTCGAAATAGATGTGGTTAAAGCCAACGACGACATCTGCCTCCAGCAGCTCGTCGATGAGTTCCTGCACATTGCCCTCATCGTAAATATGGTAGGCGTTGTCGGCCGTGCTGAAGGTCACTCCGACCGACATTTTCATGTCAGCTTTGTTGTTCCAGCCGCCCACGTCATTCGCAGAGCGCTGAGTCTCAAGGTCGAAGTAGACGTAGTTTTTCGGCATAAACGAGGCTCTCTGAATGGCTAGGAATCTTTGCGCTTCAGCTGAGGGAAGAGAACGACATCGCGGATCGATTCCGCGCCGGTCAGCATCATGATGAGGCGGTCGATCCCGATTCCGATCCCACCAGCCGGCGGCATTCCATATTCGAGAGCCTGCAGGAAGTCCTCGTCGATCTTCTGCACCTCTTCTCCAGCCTGCTCCTCCAGGCGCTGACGCTGGATGATGGGGTCATTCAGCTCAGAGTATCCCGGGGATATCTCGGCGCCATTGATGATGAGTTCGTAGACGTCGACAACGCTCTCATCCTCGGCATTCTGCTTAGCCAGCGGCACGAGTTCTTTCGAGACGTGAGTGACAAAAATCGGATCGATTGCCTTCTCCTCGACAAGTTTTTCGAAGACTTGCTGAGAAATTTCATGTTCCTCCATCTCAGGGGAAATCTCCACTTTCAGCTCTCCACAGCGCGCCTTCTTTTCGTCGATAGAGAGAGTCCACCAGTCATCGCCCGCAGCCTCGGCTACCAGCTCTTTGTAGGGCGCTCTTCTCCATGGGCGGCTGAGATTGATCGTTTTTGTCACCTCACCCTCAGCATTCTTGTGGTCAATCTTCAGGCCACCACAATAGGTTTCCGCCAGATGACAGATCATCGACTCCACAAGGTCGGCCATCTGCTCGAAGTCTGCATAGGCCCAGTAAGCCTCCAGCATGGTGAACTCCGGGTTGTGGCGGCGGCTGATGCCCTCGTTGCGGAAGTTACGATTCAGCTCAAAGACTTTATCGAAACCGCCGACGAGAAGGCGTTTCAGGTAAAGCTCGGGGGCGATCCTCATGTAGAGGTCCATTCCGAGGGCATTGTGATAGGTCTCGAAAGGTTGCGCCGCTGCTCCCCCGGGGACATCCTGGAGCATAGGAGTCTCGACTTCCAGAAAGCCGCGCTGCTCCAGATACCGGCGCATCTCGGAAATCATCTTTGCGCGGAGGAGGAAGACCTCACGTGAGCGCTCGTTGGAAACGAGATCGAGATACCTCTGGCGATATTTGATCTCGGGATCGACCACTCCATGCCACTTGGATGGTAGGGGGCGCAGGGATTTGGAGAGGACTGTCACCTTGAGGGCCTTCACGGAGGGCTCGCCAACTTTTGTCGTGAAGGTCTCGCCCTCCACTCCGATCCAGTCACCGATGTCCAGCTGCTTGTAGGCAGCCCACTGGTCGTCTCCGATCGCTTTCTGGTTCACAAAAACCTGGATGCGACCATGGATGCTGGAGAGATCGAGGAAGTTCGACTTACCCATATCACGAAGGGCTGTGATGCGCCCTGCGATGCGGACAGACTGCTCCTCTGCGAAATCGGCTCTCAGGGCAGCAGGCTCATGCGTCGTCTCGAATTTGCCTCCGAAAGCATCTACGCCGAGCTCCGTGAGGGCATCGAGTTTTTCGCGGCGGACGCGTAACAGTTCACTGAGATCTTCCTGCTGTTCTACCGGTTCCGTGTTTTCTGGCATCTTGTTTATCTGAGGGAAAAAGGCGTTTCGGGCTGCGGCTTTCTGCCGTAGGCGTTCTCGCTGTAATTTGCGCCCTAGAATGAAGCGGACGGACAAAAAATCAACCGAAGTTCCCTCGATTCCCGAGGCTGCTTCTCTCGAAGTCAGTCCGGGCGTTTCTTTAGACGGTCACCGTGCTCTCTGGCATGCCGGACAGGGCTGGTTAGCGGTGGCAGACCTGCACCTTGGCTATGCGAGGCGGCGTCAGGAACTGGGTGGCCTTTGGCCTGATTGGGGAGATGAACAAGTCGAGGCAACGATGGTGGCTCTCCTGCGCAAATATCAGCCCGAGCGACTCATTCTTTGCGGCGATATCGCCGATGGAGCGGCTTCCGTGCGGGAGACCCGCGAAATTCTCTCCCGGCTCAGCGTGCTCGTTCCTCAAACCATCTATGTTAGGGGAAATCATGACCGGAAGCTGGCTTCAGTCGAGGAGATGACGTGGGTGGAGACACACTCTGAACGAGCGGATTCTGAGGAATGGATCTTTTTTCACGGTGACCGACTGACGCCTCTCATTGAAGCTGTTGAGGACTCGACCTCTGAGCGAATCCATACGGTGCAGGGGCACATTCATCCAGCCGTGCGATTGGATGATGGAGCGGGCACGCGGTCATCCGTCCCGGCACTGCTCGAACGGACAGGTTCTGTGTCGGGGAAAGCTGTCACAAACTGGGTCATGCCGGCGTTTACGCAATGGTCGTCAGGTGGGGCGGTGGCAGATTGCGCTGCCTATTCCGTGCAAAGGACCTGGGCATGCCACCCCAAAGCTGTGCTGCCTGTTGTTTGACTGGTTTTTGGGATGGCGCGATTGCGCCATCTTGCCGGTTTTTTGTGCCTTTTTGGTGACCAGTCTTTGTCCTATTTTGGTAGGCCCTCTTTCTCTAAAAAATGGATTTATTCGTCAAAATCACCAGTGCTGATAACGTCGTCCGTAAGGAGGCGATCGATGGTGATATGGTGATCCCAGTCGAGGGAGAACAGTCTTTCGAAATCCTGACCGTTTCAGGAGAACCTGTCATTGTCGATCTAACGCAGGAGTCGCAGGACCTCATCGCGACGACCGATGCGGGCTTAACCATCCGCTTCAAGGACTTTTATGCTGACGCAGGGCTTGGGGCGACCCTTTTTGCGGAGCAGGGCGAGCCTGGTGAGCAGGAGGTAGATGACATCATCTACGCGGATCTCTCAGGCAAAACGATCGTGCATTCTCAGCGGGAAGAGGCTGGGGCCGTTTCTCCAGTCATCGGCAGCGATGAGATCATCAGGATCTCCGAGCTAGACATCCCAACAACAGCTGCTGAGCAATTTGTCGCTGAAGATGCTGGAAGGTCTGAATGGCCGGCTGATGTGGACTTAGGTCGTGCAGCTTCTGGATTGGGGTTTGTCACGGGAGGTCGAGACGGTGCCGGTGGAGCGGGTGGTGGATATACCCTGATGCGCTTCTCAGCTGTCCGATACATCGATTTCGCGTCAGCTCAGGATACTCCGCTGACCTTGCCGTCAGGGGTTCAGCAGAGCCTGGGGGATCGGTTTCCGGACTTTCCGGCAGATACGCTGGCAGCCGTTCTGGATCGGGCCTCCACCAATCAGGGGCAAGCGGTGCTCATCGATCTCATCGGAAACGACACGGGCAGCCAGTTGAGGAATGCGCAGGTTACAGCGCTGGTTTTCGAGGGAACTCGTATTCCGTTAATCGAGAATCAGCCTGTCCTGTTGCCGGATGGTGGGCAGGCCACTCTTACAGCGGATGGTGAACTACTTTTCCAGCCGGCAGCTTCCAGCGCGGCGCTTGGGGTTGGTGACTCGCAGACCGTTTCCTTTGACTACGAAATTGAGGACCCCAGCGGACAGACTGCTACAGCAACGGTTGAGATTGTTGTGCAGGGCCTCAATGACATGCCGAACGCGCTCGATGATGAAGGAGTGCTGACAGAAGACGGTGAACTGATCCTACCTCTTGCGGGGCTAATTTCTGACATTGATGGTGATACCCTCTCGGTAATCGGCCTGACTGACCCGGAATCCGGCACGGTGACCTATGACCCGGCTACCGACGAATTCACCTACACCCCCGATCCGAATGCTACCGGCACGGATTCTTTTGTCTACACGATCAGCGACGGCAACGGCGGGACTGATACAGCCACTGTCACCGTTACTATCGAGGGGGAGAATGATCCCCCGGAGGCCGGGGCTGATATTGTGACGATCGTGGAAGATAGCTCGGTGCTCGTTGATGTCCTTGCTAACGACACTGACGCTGATGGCGATCTCCTGACGGTGGTCGGTGCCGATCAGGTCACAAATGGAAATGTGGTGATAAATCCTGCATCCGGATTGCCAGTTTTCACCCCAAACTCCGATTTCACAGGCACAGCGACCTTTGTTTACACCGTTAGCGATGGCAACGGCGGGGTGGATGTCGAAACGGTTACCATAGATGTCATCAATGAGAATGACGCGCCTCTGGCAGCGCCGGACAATCCTGTGATCGACGAGGATAAGCCGACCCTGATCGATGTTCTCGCGAATGACAGCGATGTGGATGGGGATGCTTTGACAGTCATCGGTGCTGATCAGGCGACGAATGGCACGGTGGCAATCGATCCGGTGACAGGTCAGCCGGAGTTCTCGCCTGATCCGAACTTCACGGGAACGGCGACCTTTGTTTACACGGTGAGTGACGGGAATGGTGGCCTGGATGAAGCTACCGTCACCGTGACGGTAGCGGACCTGAACGATTTGCCTGTGGCTGAAGATGATACGGCAACCATCTTGGAAGACGTTTCATCCGTCATTCCGGTCCTGGGAAATGACAGTGATACAGAAGGTGACCCCTTGACTGTCATAGGAGTCGGTCAGGGTGTTAACGGGAGTGTCACGATCGATCCGATCACGGGCCAGCCTGAATTTACTCCGGATGCCGACTTCACAGGGACAGCTACCTTTGTCTACACGGTGAGCGATGGGAATGGAGGAATTGATGAAGCAACGGTCACGGTAAACGTGACAAACGAAAACGATGCTCCTGTGGCGGCTGACGACTCGGTGGAGATTGACGAAGATACGCCTTCCCCGATTGATGTGCTGCTCAATGACAGCGATGTCGACGGGGACAGCCTGACCGTGATCGGAGCTGACCAGGCTGTGAACGGTAGCGTCATGATTGACGCTGTTACGGGGCTTCCGGTTTTTGCCCCGGATCCTGACTTCACGGGGACGGCTACCTTTGTTTACACGATCAGCGATGGCAATGGCTCTCAGTCTGAGGCGACTGCTTTCATAGATGTGGCGAACACGAATGATCTTCCGATCGCAGAGGACGATACCCGCACAATCACCGAGGACACGCCGAGTCTGATAACGGTTTTCGCGAATGATAGTGATGTCGATGGCGATACTCTCACGGTAGTAGGCGCTGACCAGGCCGTGAATGGTTCTGTGGTTATCGATCCCACTACTGGGCAACCTCTTTTCACTCCCGATGCTGATTTCACCGGGACCGCTACCTTTGTCTACACAGTGAGTGATGGCAACGGTGGCCAGGATGAGGCAACTGTGACGATTGATGTGATCAATGAAAACGATGCTCCGGTGGCACAGGAGGAGGTCGTTTCAGGCACAGAGGATGCGCCGATTCCTGTCAATGTGCTTTCGAACGATAGTGATGTAGATGGCGATCCGCTGACAGTTGTCGGCGTCGACCAGGCCGTCAATGGCACGGTGTCCATCGATCCTGCCACGGGGCAACCGGAGTTCACCCCGGATCCAGACTTCACCGGCACGGCGACATTTGTCTACACAGTGAGCGATGGGAATGGTGGTCTGGATGAGGCTACCGTGACAGTGAATGTTGCCAATACTAACGATCGACCAGTGGCGAGTGATGACAGCGCAACGGTGGTGGAGGATACGCCTACGGTCATCTCAGTGCTGCCGAATGACAGCGATATCGATGGCGATGCCCTGACGGTGATCGGTGCTGACCAGGCGGTTAATGGAGGCGTCTCTGTCGATCCTGCTTCAGGGCAGCCGATCTTCACGCCTAATGCCGATTTTACCGGAGTCGCGACTTTTGTTTACACCCTTAGCGATGGCAACGGAGGGCAGGATGAAGCGACGGTGACCATCGACGTCACGAATGACAACGATGTGCCGGTTGCTTCGGACGATGTCGTGACTATTGATGAGGATACAACGAGCGTTCTGCTGGTTCTGACCAATGATAGCGATGTGGATGGCGATTCTCTGACCGTGGTTGGTGCTGACCAAGCTGTTAACGGTGCGGTGACGATTGACCCGGTTACTAGGTTGCCTGAGTTCACACCAGATGCTGACTTTACCGGTGTAGCTACTTTCGTTTACACAGTCAGTGATGGGAACGGAGGCCAGGATACGGCAATCGTGACTGTCAATGTCGCTAATGTGAATGATGATCCTGTGGCAGCTGACGACCTGCTTACCATCACAGAGGACACACCGACTCTTGTAGATGTCATCCCGAACGATATCGATATCGACGGGGATGCTCTAACTGTCATTGGTGCTGATCAGGGAGTCAACGGAACTGTCACTTTCGACCCAGCCACGGGGCTTCCGGAATTTACTCCTGATGCAGACTTTACCGGAACGGCGACCTTTGTCTATACCATCAGTGATGGAAACGGGGGCGCGGATGAGGCCACGGTTACGGTCAATGTGGTCAACGAAAACGATCCCCCGATTGCCGTGAACGATACGGTGACGATTGATGAGGATACGACGACCTCTGTTGCGGTGACTGTCAATGATACTGACGTTGATGGAGATACGCTGACCGTCATTGGAGCCGATCAGGCGACCAATGGGATTGTGGCGATCAGTGCGACAACTGGCTTGCCGGAGTTTACCCCTGATCCTGATTTCACGGGAGTAGCCACCTTTGTCTATACCATCAGCGATGGAAACGGCGGCACAGACGAGGCGACAGCGACTGTCAACTTTGTGAATCAGAACGATGCGCCGGTTGCCGTGGATGATATGGTAACCATCGATGAAGACACTGTGACACCTATCTCAGTCGCGCCGAATGATACGGATGTGGATGGGGATGCACTGACCGTTATCGGAGCTGATCAGGCAACAAATGGGACAGTGTCGATTAACGGGACGACCGGACTGCCCGAATTTACCCCGGATCCCGATTTCACAGGGACGGCTACATTCGTTTACACAGTCAGTGATGGTAATGGCGGCACCGATGAGGCGACAGTGACGATAAACGTCGCTAATCAGAACGATCCACCCGTGGCTGTCGACGACGCGTTTACGATCGATGAGGATACGACAACGCCGATCAGCGTTCGTCCAAATGATTCTGACGTCGATGGAGACACCCTCACGGTCATTGGTGCCGACCAGGTGACAAATGGGACGGTGGTCATTAACGCTACTACTGGTCTTCCGGAATTCACTCCTGATCCTGATTTTACGGGGACGGCTACATTTGTTTACACGGTTAGTGACGGCAATGGCGGGACGGATGAGGCTACGGTTACTATTAACGTAAGCAATCAGAATGATCCGCCAGTAGCTGCTGATGATGCGGTGACGATCGATGAAGATACGACGACAGCGATTGCAGTCACGCCGAATGACCTGGATGTCGATGGGGATGTCCTGACCGTCATCGGAGCTGATCAGGCGATAAACGGCACGGTAGCTATCAATGTCACCACAGGTCTTCCCGAGTTTACCCCGGATGCTGATTTTACAGGCACAGCGACTTTCGTCTACACGGTGAGTGACGGGAATGGAGGCACAGATGAGGCGACAGTGACGGTGAATGTCGCGAATCAAAATGATCCACCGGTCGCTGCCGACGATACTGTTACCGTAGACGAGGACTCAACGACGCCGATCATCGGTCTGGAGCTGAATGACACGGACTTGGACGGCGATTCCCTCACAGTCATCGGGGCTGATCAGGCGGTTAATGGAACGGTAGCCATTGGTGGGGTTTCCGGGCTTCCGGAGTTTACGCCAGATGCAGATTTTACTGGGACAGCGACTTTTGTTTATACCATCAGTGATGGGAACGGCGGGACTGACGAGGCGACGGTCACGATCAATGTATCCAACCAGAATGATCCACCGACAGCTGCTGACGATACCATAACGATCGATGAGGATACAACGAGTCCTGTTGCGGTAACCCCGAACGATTTCGACCTGGAGGGGGATACCCTCACAGTCATTGGAGCCGACCAGGCGACCAATGGGAGTGTGAGTGTCAATGCTACCACCGGTCTTCCGGAGTTTACCCCTGATCCAGATTTCACTGGCACTGCTACTTTCGTTT
>JAHDFZ010000207.1 GCA_020627905.1 Verrucomicrobiota bacterium | reverse complement strand
TCACAAGTGTTTCTGGAAAAGGATCGCCCTGTTTCCGCTTTGCCTCCAGGACACCCTCTGCCGCCTCGACTATGTAGGCGTGAATCAGCCTCAGGTTTTCCTCACCGACGTGAGCCATCGCGGGCATCTGGATGGCCGACTGTCGCTTTTTCCCTGGCTTCAGGCTCCACTCGACGAATTGCTTTGGTTTATTCCGATAGAGTTCCCGCATCTCCACCATGGAAGGCCCCACGATCTGCTGGTTCAGCATGTGACAAGCCGAGCAGTTCGCTCGGAACAGAGTTTCGCCATCCGTAGCCATGGCTGCGCTACCCCCTGCAAAAACGAACGCAGCCACGAAGGCGCAGCGAATATGAAGGCTAAAAAAAGAAGTGTTTAACATTTAGTGACGATATTACGCACGAGCTTCGCACGTTCGACACGGTGCAAACAAGCCTTTGATACTGCGCAAAAACGTCTGGTCAGTCGTTTGATGAGAACAGGTGTTCGAGAAAAAGCCGATGGGCTTCTACGCGTTTCTCGATGTCCCACTCGCTGGGAGTTTCAAAGGTGATGGAGTCGGCCTGGTGCTCCAGGTATAACCAGATCGCCTCGGGGTAACCCGCATCCAGCCGCTCATTCACCTGCTCGCGTAGTTCGTCGTCGGTAGCTCCACGATGCTCTACCATTTGCCCGTCCAAAAAGACGCTTTCGTCGATGATCGTCCGCAGATCGCGAGGAATAGCGGCTGAGACAGCCGCCAGCAGCTCATCTCCCCGCTGGTCAGAACGGGTCAATTCATAGACATAGCAGCCCTGAGCATCGAAGTCCTCATGCAGACAGGCAGTCGTAGAAAATTGATAGCGTGTGACTTCGTTTTCCCAGATAGGAAACCAGTAAGTTTCATTGTCTCCAAACGCGCGGTTCCGGTCACGACCTGTTTCATCACGCCGCTCATTATTCTGAAATCCGTGAGGATTCAGGCAGGGAAACAGGCAATATCCCCCAGAGCTTTCGCTGAGGGCCGTTGCATTTTTTTCTGCCCATCGCAGCAATCCCCATGCAGGTGCACACTCATCCCCATGAATGGAGGCACTCGCATAGCCGCAAGTTCTTTCAGGATTCGCTTGATCGATCCCAGGAATGAGGACCCGGAAGAGCGCTTCTTCATGGAGACCCGCGAGGTTATCGAACGTCCAATCGTGAATCTCAGCGAGAGTTCGCCAGCTGGCTATCAGATGGTCGAACGAATGAGGATGGCTGCGAAAGAGACCCATAATGGAATCGTAGAGCAGCAATCGTGACTTTCATCCCTCCATTTCTGATTTCGATATTCGATGAAAGGCAGCTGGATTCCGTCAGGCCATTCTGTGAACGCACGCTATTTAGGGTGGCTATGGCGCTGTCTAAGCAAAAGCTAGTGCTTGCTAAGCGCCCGCACTTCGCTTACAGTCCCACCGATCGTGCTCGCTCCTGGCTTTCATGTCTCAGAAAACCGATGCTACAGCCGCTTACGGCTCCGCGAAGCCTCCTCTCTCCTCTCTTGTTGAGCAATCTGCTCCGAAGCGGGACATTCCTGAGGAGGCTCGTTTCTGTGTAGACAGGTCAGAGCAGAAGACGATCATCGACGGGAGTGGACAGGCGGGAATTGATCTCTCGCGGCCTTCGAAAAACATGGCAGAACGGGAAGTCGTTTCCTGTTCTGCAAAGTTGACGCCGCAGAAACTTGATACCTCTCTGCAGATCTCCCCTCATTTCTCAGGTGCTTTACGCAGCAGGGCGACTCATCGAAGCGTGGTCATGATTCAGACAGCTTCCACCGCAGAATCAGCGATCACGTTGAACCCGCACCCTGCAGCCCCCATGACAGCTGGTATAGCAAACAGACGATGCGTAGCGAGAGCTCGCATGCTTCCAGCAGGTCAGCGACGCTCGACAGCGTCTCAGCTTCCAGATTTGAGGGATCCATTCCCCCCTACCCTAGCGCCCGGCAGCCTGATCTCTGCTGCGCCCTACCCAAGAACCCATACGAATGGAATCCCAAAACAACAGAAACTCAGGCGGACAGCGCTCCTCCGGAGGGAATCGTAACAGAAATCGCAACGGCAACCGCAATCGCAACGGCAATCGTGGCGGAAATGGTAATCGAAACCGCAACCGCAATCGTCAGCGAAACCGCAAGCCGAAGCAAACACCGTTTCAGAAGTTCCTCAGCAAGATCACCTTTGGTCTGCTGGGTAAGCCCAAGCACAAGCCAAAAAAGAAGGCAGCGCGGCCAGCCGCTTCCTCTACCAGTCAACCGGCTGGCAACCAAGCTGCGGAGAATAAGCCGAAAAAGACCCGTGAACGCCGTCGCGACCCCGTGACATCCGGTCGCCTCTACGTCGGCAATCTCAGCTACCAGACCTCCGAGCCTGAGCTGGAGGAACTCTTCAACGGAGCCGGCAACGTGCTCTCTGCTGAAGTCGTCACGAACAAGCGCACCCAGCAGTCGAAAGGATTCGCTTTCGTCGAAATGGGCACCATCGAGGAAGCCAAGCGCGCCGTCGAGATCCTCGATGACAAAGACTTCATGGGCCGCAAGCTTGTCATCTGCGGAGCTCGCAGCGAGGGCAAGCGCGAGAGCTCTGATGAAGCAGCCGAGACTGAAAAGGTCGAGGAAGAGACTTCAGCAGCCTAAGGGATCGTAGCGTCTTTGCTACATCACATCCTGCAACCGCTTGCCACCGCGTGTGGTAAGCGGTTTTTTGTTGGCTGAGTCGGCTTTTCGACAAAAGCCTGTTTGACATAGACAACGCGGGGCTGTTGCTTATTCAAACAAGTGTTTAAATGGCTAAAACCAAAGTCGATCAACAGCAGACGCGCAGCGCTCTACTCGATGCCGCAGAGAAACTCTTCTCCGAGGCTAGCTTCAATCGCGTTTCTCTGAGAGAAATCACGACGGCCGCAGGTGCCAATGTGGCAGCTGTCAATTACCACTTTGGCTCCAAAGAGGGGCTGATTCTCGAAGTTATCCGCCGCATCGTCGAGCCGATCAGCGATCATCGGATGGAGGCAGTCACCGCGCTGGAGGAGCAGTATGCTCCGGAGCCGATTCCCCCGCGCGAGCTGATTGAGGCCTATATCCGTCCCGTCGTCATGCTGCTGGACATGACGGATCAGCGCGCCAGTCGGTTGCAGAAGCTGGCGAGCCGCTGCATCTCTGACCCACAGGTGGGATCACGAGAGGAGTTCGGAGAGCTTTTCCGCCGCGAGGCGCAGCGTTTCGGGAAGAATATGATGCGCAGTCTTCCTGAGTTGGAAATCGATGAAATCATCTGGCGGCTGCACCTCACCATGAGCACCGTCATCTCCACCATCGGCAGTCAGGATGCGCTCACCCGTTTCTCCGAGGGGCGCATTCACTCGATCCCTCCCTCGGAGCTGCTCGCTCGATTGGTTGACTTTACGGCGGCGGGCTTTGAGTCCCCCTCTTCCTTCTCCACCATCGAGGAAACGCCTGAAAAGAAAGGCCCCTCGAGGGCTCTCACTTCAGCAGCTCTCGCCATCGGATTATTTGCGACAGCTTGCACGCCTGGTGATCTATTGACCGATCTCGACTCCGAGCCTGATGTTCCTCTCATCTCGCACTTTAGCGAATCAACCGCTCAACAGTCTGATATCGCCCTCGTTGATCGCGATTGGGTGACGGGTTTTGGAAGTCCTGCTCTCGAGCGTTTCGTCGGAGAGGTCATGAGCCGAAATCGGGATCTGAAGGCGGCAAATGCACGCATCAATCAGGCTCTCGCCGGTGCCTGGATCAACCGCGCGGATGGTCTACCGGAGCTCGCCGCCAGCTTCAATGGGCAACGCAATAAGCAGAACTTCATCGGGCTCCCGATTCCAGGGTCCACCGGCATTTTATCGAGCTATGCCAACCAGTTTTCACCCACCCTCCAGGCCAGTTGGGAGGTCGATGTCTGGGGGCGCATCGCTGCGGCCAAGCGGGCCTCTCTCGCTGAATGGCAGGCCTCAGTGGAGAATGCCAAGGCCGCAGAACTTTCCATCGCCGGACAAGCGGTGAAACTCTGGCTGCAGGGTGCGGAGCTCCAGTCCCAGGTAGATTTGACTCGACAGACACTTGCCACCTTCCGTCGCACAGAGTCTCTCATCCGTGATCGCTTCGAGAGTGGCCTCACCAATCTCGACTCAGGGGCTGGTGTAGGCCAGTCGCTCAGCTCTCAACTGATTTTAGCCGAGGCCGATACCGCATCAGCAAAAGCGGCACTCGCCAGTCAGCAGGAGCAACTGGCGAGAGTGCGGCGTCAGCTTCAGGTCCTGGCGGGTGAATATCCTGACGGTGATCGCCCCCTGCCCTCTGACCTGCCTGGGTTACCGGGCTTCGTGCCGACGGGGTTGCCAGCTGACCTGCTGGACCGACGCCCGGACCTGCTCGCTGCCGAGCGCAGACTCGAAGCGGCAGACAGCCGCGTGACCGAGGCGAAGCGTTCGTTCTTCCCCACTCTCACCCTGACTGGCCAGTATGGCACCTCATCAGAGGACATTTCAGATATCCTCGATAGCGATCTGAGCATCTGGGGCATCGCGGGGAATGCTGTGCAGCCGCTCATTCAGCACGGTCGCCTCCGGGGCAATCTCTTCCGCACCCAGGCGCAGCGAGATGAGGTCATCGCCAACTACGAGCAGGCCGCGCTGACCGCCTTTGCTGAGGTAGAAAATGCTCTCGCAGCCGAGCGGTGGCTGCGCCAGCAGGAGGAGGCGCTGCAATCGGCCGCTGATCGCAATCGTGCCGCTTATCGCCAATCAGTCGATGAATTTACCGGCGGCAATGGGGACCTCCTCACCGTTCTGACCAGCCAGCAGCGGGTCTTTCAAAGTCGTTCATCCTGGCGCACTGCCAGACGCCTGCTGCTGCAGAACCGTGTCGACCTTCACATCGCTCTCGGAGGCAGTTTCCTGCCGAAGCAGGATCCTAAACGTAACTAGCAAAACCGCCGTGTCTCGACCAATGAAACGCATCTTCACCATCCTCATCAGCCTGGGTATCCTAGTTGTCGGTATCGCCATCGCTGCGCTGCTCTTCGTCACGAAACCGGAGGCCGCTCAGGTGCCTGAGGAGAAAACGCTCCCGATCGCAGAATTCATGATGGCAGAAGCGAAAACCCAGCGTTTTCCCATCGCCAGCCAGGGCCTCGTGCAGTCAGCGCGACGCGCCCAACTGACGGCGGAGGTCAGCGGCAAGATCATCTCTGTTTCCGAGAAATTCGAGGCGGGTATGCAACTGCAGGCCGGCGAGGTGCTGCTCACAGTCGATCCGACTGACTACGAAAGTATCGTCGCCCAGCGCCAGAGTGCTCTCGCTGATGCCCGAGTTGCACTCGAAACGGAGAGGGCTAGATCCGAGCAGGCGCTCCGGGATTGGCGGAAGCTTGGCTCCGGGGGCCGCCCCTCTGACTTTGTGCTTCGCAAGCCTCAGCTCGCCAGCGCTGAAGCGCTTGTAAAATCCGCGCAGGCCGCCCTTGCCAAAGCTGAGAAGGATCTACAGCGGACCGAGATCACCGCTCCGTTCGCCGGGACAGTCTCCATGACCATGGTGGAGCTAGGGACCTTCCTCGCACCCGGCACACCCGTGGCCGAAATCTTCGATGCTGAGTCGCTCGAGGTCGTTTTGCCCATCTCGGCCAGTGATCTCTCCTTTCTCCCCAAAACGGGAGGAGACTCCTCGCTGACGAATGCTGAAATCATGGCCAACATCGGCGGCAGCAATATGCAGTGGCCGGCTAAGGTCATGAGGACGCAGGGTGAAATCGATCGGACCACCCGCACGGTGAATTTGATCGCTGCGGTTGAGCAGCCGGACGAGCTACCTACAAATGGCGTGAGACTCATGCAGCCGGGCCTGTTCGTGAAAGCAAAGCTGCAGGGCAAGCCGATCGATAATGTCATCGAAGTTCCCTTCGCCGCCTTCATCGATATGAATCGCCTGAGTGTCATTGATAGCAAAAACCGGATCAGCACGCGTTCGGTCGACATTCTCGCCCGCAATGGAGACCGCGTTTTCGTGACAGGTGGACTGGAGCCGGGCGATCGAATCAACCTGACCGAATTCTCCCCCATTATCGAGGGAATGGAGGTCGAGCCACTGGCTGCCGACAGAGAAAAAGTAGTCGCTCAATAGCAGACCGGACAACCACCACCCGCAAGCATATGGCTAAGCAAGAGGCACAGGAAGAAACCGGAATCATCGCATGGTTTAGTCGCAACCATGTAGCTGCAAACTTCCTCATGCTGGCTATCCTGCTCTCGGGCATTGTCACCTGGCCTACCATCAAGAAGGAGATTTTTCCGGAGACAGCGGTCGATGCCATCACCATCAGCGTCCCCTTTCCCAATGCTACCCCTGAGGAGGTAGAGAAAGGCATCATCATCCCCATCGAGGAAGCGATCCAGGACCTCGAGGGGATCGACACCATCCGCTCTGCTGCTAACGAAAGCGTCGGTATCGTCACCGTAGAGGCGATCAATGACTTCGACCTCGCGCGGCTCAAAGACAAGCTGCAGTCCCGCATCGATGCCATCCGCAACCTCGC
>JAHDFZ010000004.1 GCA_020627905.1 Verrucomicrobiota bacterium | reverse complement strand
TTCGCTCGACAGAGCGAAGAATGCCCTTCGTAGCTTTAGCGAAGAACGGGCTATTGCCACGTGATCTATTTCGCACGGTCGAGCTACGAACGGCTGCGCCATTCACTCTTTTTCAGTGAACCTCTTCTTGCCTACTTCGCTCGACAGAGCGAAGAATGAGTTACCACCACGTGACAGTTTTGCGATGAACCGCTTTCACTACGTCTATCTACTTCGAAGCGAAACCGATCCAGAGCGCACCTACGTCGGCTTCACGTCAGACCTGAAGCAACGACTCGCAGACCACAACGCAGGAAAATCGAAACACACGTCCAAATATCGCCCATGGATCGTTGAGACCTACCTCGCGTTCTCTGACGAAAAGAAGGCTCGAGAGTTCGAACGCTATCTGAAAAGCTCTTCAGGAATTGCCTTCGCTCGTAAACGTCTCCGCTCAGTTCCCGCCTAGCTCCGCCCTCAACAGCTTTGGCGAAATCTAGGCCGCTCCAGGAAACGCAACCAAACCGCTAGCAAGGACGGTAGAAAGGTCAGCGTCACCACGGCCGAAAACGCCAGGCCAAACAGGACAACCGCTCCGAGGCCGCGGTAAAGCTCGGTCCCGGCACCCGGTAGGAAGACGAGCGGCGACAATCCCATCAGACTGGTCATCGTCGTCATGAGCACAGGCCGAAGCCGCGAACTCACCGCGTCTTTCACCGACTCTAGAGCATCCAGCCCCTCTTCTCGAAAGTTCTTCATTGCGCGATCCACAATGAGAATCGGATTGTTTACGGAGGTTCCCAGCAGAATCAGAAATCCTAACATCGTGATCATGTCGAAGGGCTGCTGGATGGCATCCAGCCCGAAGCGCGGCAGCATACCTCCGAAGAAATTCAGCAGCCATAGCCCGACAATGCCGCCCCCGATCCCCAATGGCACTGTGATGAGAATGAAGATGGGATAGCCCCAGTGACGGTAAATAATCACGAGCTGCAGGTAGCAGAGAGCCACCGCGATCCAGAGGTTCTGCCCGAGCGATGAACGAGTGGCGTCGAGCTGATCGCTCGCCCCAGTGATGCTGAGAGTGACGCCGTCAGGCAGTTTTCCACCAGATCGCATAGGCCGGATGATTTCTGCGCGCAGCTGCTGCACGGCTGACTCGAGAGCGAGCGAACGCGGCGGGATGATATAGAGCGTCACTGTCCGCCTCCCGTCTACCCGGCGAATATCGGCGGCATCGAATGACTCCTCGATCGTCGCCAGAGATCCCAGGGGCACGATTGACCCCTGCGGCGTGTAGAGAGGCAGGGTCTCAATAGCCCCGAGGCTCTGCTCATTCCCGGCTTTGCTGTAGAGGAAAATGTCAATCTTGTCATCGCGAGTATAAAACTCATCGACGAAGGCTCCATCGCTCAGCGCCGCAGCGGCGAAGCCGAAATCACCCGCTGAGAACTCCAGCTCTGCCAGTCGCTCCCAGTGGGGCCTGATTTCGAGCAGCGGCTGCCCGAGCACGAGGGAACCGGGGTCGGAGTCGATCTGTGCATCGGCGATGAGCTTCTCGGCAGAAGCGTAAATTTCCTGGGCCGTTGCATAGATATCAGCGAGTTCTCGCCCGCTGATATCGAGGGCGACAGCTCGCGTGCCGCCGTCATTGCTTGATATGATCGACCCTCGCGAAGAGAAGGCTCGCATGCCAGGGTAGGAGCGATAGATCGCGTTGATCCGCTCGATGTATTCGTCAATGTGATCGAAATCCTTTGTCACCGCGATGGTGAAAATCTGACCTGGTGAGACGATGATGTCGATGCGGTCGAGCGCCGGGATTTCCGTTTCTCCCCGGTCAAATGCTGCGGGGTCTTCCTTGAGAGCAGGGAGAAGCTGCTCCTCAATCTCGCGAGCGATGCGGTCCATCTCTGAGAGGTTATATCCCGGTGGAGCGATCATGGCGGAGAACGCCTTCGCCTCCTCGCCCTCGGGCAGATATTCGGCAGGAGGAGTCAGCCAGATGAAAACAGCGGCGATGGCCGAGATGGTCGCTCCGAGACAGAACATGCGCTTCCACGGAGAAACGATGATCCGTTCGACGAAGGGCAGCAGTCGACGGACACGTTTCTCTACCGCATCCGCAGATGACCCAGCATCTGGCCCCCTGCCCGGAAAGTTCGCGTAGGTGACGGGGACGACGGCGACCGCCACCAGCATGGAGACAATGATCGACGCTGACATGGCAATGCCGATATCCGAGAAGAGCTGACCCGCTTCCTCCTGAATGAACAGGACCGGGAGGAAAACCAGCACCGTCGTCATGGTGCCGGAGAGCACGGCCGACCAGACTTTGTCCACTCCGTCACGCGCTGCCGCAAAACGCTTTTTCCCGGACTTGCGCTCCTGAGCGATGCTCTCAAGCACGACGATGGTGTTATCTATTGTCATGCCGATGGCAAAGGCGATACCGGCCAGAGAAATGACATTGATCGTTCGTCCTAAGAGGAGCAGCCCGATGAATCCTGCAACGATACAGATCGGCATCCCCAGCATGCCGATGAGCGTCGTCGAGGCGGATCGCAGAAAGATAAACAGGACCAATGCTGCCAGCAGCGCGCCGATAATAATGTTCTTCACGACATTCGCGACCGAATCCTCCACGTAGCTCACATCCTCACTGCTGAGGGACATCTCCAGACCATTGGGGCGCAGGATGTCCTCGTTCATCTGCTCCACCAGCGGCATGATCTGGTCGCGAATCTCAATGACATTGGAGCCGGTCTGCCGAACCACCGACACGACAATGTTCGGGACACCGTTCGAGTAATTGCGACTCCGCAGCTCCGCGTGATCCAGCTTCACCGTTGCCAGGTCCCCCAGCCGAACGACGGCATCGCCGCGTCGCACAATGATCATTTGCCGCAAAGATTCTAAATCATTGAAACGCCCCACCGTCCGCATCAGATAACGCCGCTTCCCACTATCAAGGTCGCCTGCTGACACATCGACATTCCTCGTGCGAATGGCATCGCGCACAGCCCCTAGCGAGAGACCGCGCTCGGCCAACTGAGCCGGGTCTACCTCGATACGGATCTGACGAGGCGCTCCCCCGCTCAGATTGACGCGGGACACTCCCGGCACCCGCTCCATGCGAGGGCGGATCTCGTCATCGACGAAATCGCGCAGCATATCCAGATCGTGCCCCTTCGGATTCCCCGGTAGCGGCACGGTGCGGAAATATAAAAATGGGTTATAGGAAAAGGAGTCCGTTCGGATCACCGGCTCATCGACGTTCTCCGGGTAGGAGGGCACTTGCGTGAGGGCGTTATTGACCTCGATGAGGGCTTCCTGCGTATCGATCCCGAAGGGGAACTCCAGCTCCACTGTCGCCCCACCGGTGGTCGCCTGCGAGGTCATCCGCTGCAGATTCGGCAGGGTGCGCAGATAGAGTTCCTGCTCGATGAGGATGTCTTTCTCTACATCCTGAGGCGTTGCTCCCGGCCAGTTCGTTTCTACGGATATGATGCGCGTCTCCAGGTCCGGGATCATCTGCACCGGCACCCGCAACGCGGCGACGATTCCAAGCAGCAGCGTCATCGCCACGAGGACGGCGACAAGTGTGCCTCGCTGGAGCAGTTTCTCGAACATCACAGAGCGTTGATCTTGCTGGTCGAAAGCATCGGTTCCGGGGCGATGACCTGACCATCTTCGAGGCTTTCATTCCCTCGGACGATCACCTCCACCCCCTGCTCGATTCCTTTCTCCACCGTGACGAACTCCCCCAGTCGATTTTTTACCGTCACCGGCCTTCGTCGCGCCACGTGGCGGCCTTCCTCCTCCACCGCTATCCAAACGACGAGATCACCATCCGGGCCACGCACCACAGCATCACGAGGGACACTGACGCCAGCGTCCTCAGGTGCAGCGAGACCCAGGGTCAACCTTCCTGACATCCCTGGTTTGGCCAGCTGCTCAGGATCATCAAAGGTCAGCCGCGTCAGAAACGTGCGCGAGACGGGATCTTTCACCGGCACCTGCACGTCTACCCTGGAAGGGAAGGACCGATCGGGATAGGCATCGAGCAGCAGGCTGGCCGAGGGCGAAGCCTGCAGCGCCGGGAGATATTCCTGCGCGATCTGCACATCGAACCAGAGCGAGTCGCTCTCCACCAATTCGAGCACCGAGTCGCCGGTGGCTACCCATTCCCCGGCTTCCGTTTCTTTGCGCGTGATCAAGCCGGAAAAGGGAGCGTGCAGCCGATGCCGCGCAACCATTTCTGCCTGACGCTTTTCTTCTACCTTGAGGGCGGCAATCTCTGCCCGCTGCGTTTCCACGGCTGCTTTGAGCGTCCGTTCCTCCGAGATGGCGAAGGCTCCTTCCCTGGCAAGGTCCGTCACCTCGTCGCGTCGGCGGATGGCATCGGCAAGCGTTACCCCAGCGGTTCGGATCTGCGCGCGGATTAATTCGAGGTCGATCTCGGCGAGTTCTGAGTCGAGGACCAGGAGTTTGTCGCCTTTGGTGACCTGCGTGCCCGCGTCAACGATGACGTCTTTGACGAGGCCGGTCATGCGCACGGAGAGGGAGGCCCGACGTTGGGATACGACGGTGCCTGTGAGAGAGATTGTTTCCGGGCGATTGGCGGAGGGTGATGAGGTGGCGGTTTTTACAGTGACGGCTTGCTCTTCTCCTGAAAGGACCGCTGACGTCAGGAAAGCGCAAAAAAAGATTGGGGAAATAAGCCTCATAGGGAGTTCAGCTTGCGCCAATGAGTTTCTAATTCATGGCTGGGCAGAATTGGTCGAAGTATCCGCTTGTTTCGACTCTTCTTAGTGTCTCACCACTTAACTTCGAATGCGGGCTGAGCGGCTCCCTAGGAAAGGCGTGCGAACCAAGTGCCGCCTGATGCCCGTCGGAAAACAGGATATTCAGCGACGCCCATTTGTTGAGGACATACTTCGTTTGGTGGTATCCTGAAATCTCGTGGTCGCTTATCAAGAGACAGTCAGTCGGCACAAAAATGACGTTGTTGTTCTGGCCCCTGAAGAAAAACCCATCCGTGCCGTTATAGTTCGCTGCGGTCAGGGATTCTGCGGTCAGGAGGTTTTCAGTCTGCATGCGGTCAGCCTACTGCCATGCAAGCGAAAGTAAAATGCCCCCCCCGTGAGCTGAGCCTACCCAAAGCTCTTCCAGGTGAACTCTTGGCATCATCCCTCATCCAGCGGCTCTACATCAGGCACGCAGCCTCCGGATCTCCACGTTTCACAGAGCCAAAAGTTTCGCCGCTTTTTCGATCAGCGGCCTCAGGCTTGCCTGTTTGGGACTCCAGGCAAAAACAAGCTCTCGTTTCAGCCCGCCAAAGCCGTCGACTCCAAAGCTGGTGACCCGCTGAGAGGAGAGCATTGTGTCGGCATAATCAGGTAGGAACCCCACATACTCGCCTCCCAGGATCGCCGTTGCCACCTGCGCATAGGAACTGCATTCGAGACGGATATCCAGCTCAGCGTCGGCCTCGGAGGCCAGCTGCTCAAGCTGGCTTCGAAACTCGCCTTTCCCGCTGATAATTGCGAGCGGCAGCTGTGAAAGCTGGTCAACACTCAGCTTTTCCTTTAACTTCCGGCGCTTTCGATTCGGGACAAAAAGACGGTAACCGTAATTCAAGCTACCGAGAGACTCCAACTTAGGAGTGAGAGCCGTTTTTCGGATGACGCCGAGGTCGACTTCCCCGCTCTCCAGCCGACTAACGATATCCATTGTCCGGAGATTATCCATTGAGACCACGGCTCGCGGCAATTCATCCGAGAGCCGATTGAGCCTCGGCGTCAGCAACCATTGAATCGTGCTTTCGCCAGCCCCGATTCGCAGCCGAAGCGGTTGATTGAGACAGCGGGCCCGAAAATCCGCCAGGCCGCTTAAATAATCGCGACTAAGCTTGACCAGGGCTTTCCCCTCACAATTCAGAACATAGGGTCGAGTCCTCCGATCCAGCAGCTCGACCCCGAAAAACTGTTCCAGCTCGCCTACCTGGCGACTGAAAAGGCTCTGGCGATTTTTGTTGCCTCGCGTTGCTTCCCCTATACTCCCGGCTTCCGCAATTTCGCAGAGAGTCTGTAAGCGTTCGAGGGAGAGTCCGCCAGAAGAAAAGAGGTCTTCGAACATGATTTTGGAAGCATCTATCATGTGATTTGCGTGGATGCCAAGGCAAATTTGTGCAAGCATCCTCTGCAATGCTCCCTGAATTCCCAATCCCGAACCTTTGCTCGATAGCCACCGCCAACCGCGCCGGATCGCCCCACTCGCTGAAAGGCCGTCGTCTATAATAGCTAAGCCTTCGATTATTCAGGGAATGCCGTTAGCCGACTGTAGATACAATCTCGGGTTTACCGCCTTCGGTTTGGGCTCCTCTCAACTACTCGAGCTGGCCACTCTTTTTGTGGAACTCAATGAAGATTGGCAGGAGGTGAGAAAGGCGGCGATTCGGGACAATATCTTCCGTCAGTCAAAAGAGAGTTCCCTGATTCGACTCGAGCGGGAGTTCAGACTCCGTCTCGAGACGCTCACGGCCAATCAGACGGCATTACTGGTAGAAAGCCCGTCTGAGGCCAGAGTGCCAATCGCGCTGCTTGCTGTTTTTAAGCGCTATCGCTTTGTCCGGGACTACGCTGAAGGAGTGCTCAGGGAGAAAGCAGAGGTTTTTGATTTTGAGGTCAGGCCATCCGACTATTCCAGTTTCGTTGAGCAGCAGGAACCAGCGCACCCCGAACTGGCAGAGCTAAGCGATTCAACAGCCAAAAAGATCAGACAGATTACCCATCGAATTCTCACGGAGGGGGAAATCCTCTCCGACACAGTTCCACAACGCATCGCACCCGCTGTTCTGTCCCAGCAGGTGATCGCTGTGATTCGGGATGAAGACCTGAGCCTGTTGCCCGCCTTCCTCCAGCCGACTCCATGACACCGACTCCATCACCTGAGGCACTGCTCGATAATACATTTGAGCGACTATTCGCAGTTATGCAGTCAGATCGCTTCCGTGGCTCGAGCGGGATCGGGAATGAGGTGTCCCTCTTCATCCAGCCGTATGAGATTGGTGCGCAGGAGGCGGTCGAAAAACGGATCAGAGCCCTTCATAGCAGACTATCGTCGAACGGGGTCGGTGTCCTGAGCATCCATCTGCTCGAACTCGTCGAAGAGATCACATCCCGCGACGACCGCCTGAAGCGGCTGCTCGAGAGAGAGCCCACATTCACCCGGGAAAAGATGCTGTCCACCATGGCCCGCTGGACCGATGCGAAAGACCATCTGATACCGGCCATGAAATCGAAATTCGATTCCGAGGACTGGGAGATCACCCTCATTAAGGGATGCGGAGCGGTGTTCCCGTTTTTGAGGACTCACACGATTCTCGAGGGCCTGCAGTCCAGTATGGACCAGCGCCCGGTGGTGTTCTTTTTCCCCGGTGAATACCAGCATCGCGAAGCCGCCGGTTCTGACCTCCGCCTGTTCGGAAAACTTTCTCACAAAGGCTACTACCGCGCCTTCAATCTTGATCACTATCACCTTTAATTTTCCCCACCTATGGCAACGATCAGAGACATCCTTGAAAATGACGTCAGCCGCGACATCGACGGCGTCATCAAAGCGGATGACGATAGACGGCTCAAAACCGAGGTCGAGGAGTATGTCATCACTCGCGAGCTGAAACCGAAGCTGGAGAGCCTGTTTGAGCAATACAAAGACCCGGGATCTGCCAACGGCGTCTGGATCTCCGGCTTCTTCGGATCGGGTAAATCACACCTCCTGAAGATGCTCGCCGTTCTGCTGGAGAATCAGGACATTGATGGTTCATCGGTCTGTGATCGCTTCCTTGCCAAGAAAGAAATTTCCGATGACGCATTCTTCCGCACCACTCTCGAAGACGCAGCGAAGATTCCATCACGGAGCATCCTCTTCAACGTTGATCAGAAAGCAGATGCCATCGGCGTTGACCCGGATGCCCAGCTTCTGGAAGTCTTCGCAAAGGTTCTCAATGAGGAGCAGGGCTTCTATGCAAAGCTCGATTACATCGCTCAGTTCGAGCGTGGTCTCTGGAAGGATGGCAAGCTGGATGAGTTTAAAGCCGCCTACAAGGAGGAGAGCGGCTCCACCTGGGAGGAACACCTCGATGATATAGACGTCCTTGAGAATGAAACCTTCGCCCGTGTGTATGCGAAGTTCTTCAATAAATCGGAAGAGGAAGGGCTAAGACTCTTCGACCGGCTTCGTGAGAAGCACCGCATTTCCGTAGAGGCGCTTGCGAGCCGGGTGAAAGAATATCTCGATTCCCTGCCAGCCGGGACACGCATCAATTTCTTTGTCGACGAGGCTGGCCAGTTCATCGGTCGGCGCTCACGACTGATGTTGAACCTTCAGACGATCGCCGAGGTTCTGGCCGTCACCTGTGATGGCAGAGCATGGATTTTTGTGACATCCCAGGGCGACATTGAGAAGGTCGTTGGAGAGCTGGATGAGATCGACGGGAACGACTTCACCAAGATCATGGGCCGTTTTGCCATTCGTCCCACCCTCACCAGCGCAAACGTGTCAGAAGTAATCCAGAAGCGCCTTCTGACAAAGACGGAAGCCGGAGTGCCCGATCTGGAGGAACTCTACCTGCAGGAGAAGGAGAATCTCCGCACGCTTTTCTCGTTTGCAGATGGCTCGAGAGAGTTCCGGGGATTCGACAGTGCTGACCACTTTTGCCGCTTCGCCCCCTTCCACCCGTATCAGTTCGACCTGTTCCAGACGGCGATTGAGCGCCTTTCGCAGCACGATGCCTTCACCGGGAAGCACGCATCCGTTGGCGAGCGCTCCATGCTCTCCGTGTTTCAGGAAGTCGCCAAGCACATCGCCGATCTTCCGATCAATACCTTTGCCACCTTCGATCTGATGTTCGAGGGCCTTTCGAATGTCCTGCGCGGAGACTTCCAGCGCAGCGTAAGAACAGCAGAAAAGAATCTGCAGGCCGACCACCCTCTGGCAGTGCGTATCCTCAAATCTCTCTTTCTGCTGAAGTATGTTTCCGAGTTTGTTTCCACTCCTCGAAATGTCGCTATCCTGCTGATCGACCGCGCAGATATCGATATCGCGGCACACGACCAGGCTGTGAAAGAAGAGCTTAACTTCCTCTACCATCAGCACTACCTGCAGAAAAACGGTGATGCCTACGAGTTCCTCACAGATGAGGAAAAAGACATCGAGGTGGATCTCAAAAACACTCAGATAGGCAGTGATGTGGTCAACAAACTGCTCGATAAGGTGCTTTTCGGCGATGTCATCAAAGATACCAAACTGCGGTTCGACGATAACGGCCAGGACTACCCTTTCGGGAAACAGATCGATGGCAGCGACTACGGGCGGGCGCAGGATCTCTCCATCCACATGGTCACGGCAGGTCACGATAATGCAGGGGACCTCCCGACACTCAAATCGCAGAATACCGGCAAGCGTGAGCTGCTTGTCATCCTCCCGGATGACCGCTCCCTCGTAGATGAGGTGGAGCTGTATGAGCAGACCTCCACTTACGTGCGTCAGCAGACCTCGTCGAACCTCTCCGACTCGAAGCGGGCCATTCTCCTGGGACGGCAGAACCAGAATAGTGACCGGCGGAGAAAGCTTATCGAGCAGGGCCGGGATCTCATATCGCAGGCTACCTTCGTCGTCAACGGCTCGGAGATCGAGGTCACAGGAGCAGACCCCAGGGTGCGCAGCGGCAAGGCATTTCAGGAGTTGATCCGCTTCGTCTATCCGAACCTGAAAATGCTCAAAACGGAATACAAAGAGGCGATGATCCCTGCCATTCTGGAGGAAAAGAATGACCTCATCAGCGAGCAGCTTACCGAAGCAGAGCAGGAAGTCCTGACCTACCTCAATCGTCAGAAGATATCCGATAAACGGGTGACCGTGCAGGACACTCTGGGCAATTTCCGCAAAGGCAGTTATGGCTGGCCGGATGCTGCCACTCTCTGCCTGATGGCGCGCCTGTTTCGTCGGCACAAGATCGAGCTGAAACGGGGGGCCGAGGTCCTCGATCAGGAGGATGCCTCAGCAGCCCTCGGCAATTCCGCTCAGCATGGCAGCGTCATCGTGCAGATGCAGGAGGAATTCGATGCCACGACCGTCACCGCGCTGAAGAATTTCCATCACGACTTTTTCAATCAGTCGAATCCCGGCAATGATGCCAAATCCGTGTCGAAAGCCCTGCTCGCAGCTCTCAATGAGGAAACAAATCAGCTGAACACGATCATCGCAAAGAAGGAAGCCTTCCCTTTTGTCGCCTCTCTCGAACCCATTCGCGACCGCTTGCAGAAGCTCTCGGCCCGCGACTACACCTACCCGCTGAAATCACTGCGTGAGTTCGATGACGATCTCCTGACAGCGAAGGAGGACCTCATCGATCCTATCAAAGCCTTCCTGAACGGACCGAATGGAGCTACCTTCCGCAGGATAACCTCCTTTCTCCGGGAGCAGTCGGGCAATCTTCCTTCGGGCGATGCTAAGCTGAAGGAGATGCAGGCAGTCGTGCAGGGGACTGCCCCCTTCCGGGGGGGCGCGATGAAGAGCGCCATCACTGCTTACGAAAGCGTTAAGACAGAAGTAGAGAAAAGAGTAGCAGCCCGGCAGAGCGAGGCGATCGCTGCGATCGAGGAGCGTGAGGAAAAACTGAAATCCCATCCGGACTTCGCCAAACTGGATCCCGAGCGCAGAGAGAGCATCCTCAGCAAATCTCGATATGCTAAGGAAGAGATCTCCAGAGAAACACTCATCCCGATGATCGGCGATAAGCTGCGCCAGTATACGGAACACCAGTTTTCGGCTCAGCTTGACGAGATCTCGAAACCAGCTGCCGACTATACGAAAGGCATTTCCGGAGCGGACGAAGGCGCAAAAACGCCTGCTGCCGCCGAGCCGAGTGGGGCAGCTCCTGCCTACACAAATATTCGGACGCTCATCACCAAAGCCGCCGGAGATCATGTCGTCATTTCTGATGACGCTACTCTTGACTCATTCCTCGCCACACTGGAGTCGGAGATGCGCAAGCATGTCGGCGAGGGCAGGGGCGTGACTTTGTAAGGCCGGCATTCATCTTTCAGCCCCCTTCTTTCCCATGGATACCAGTAGACTGAAACGTTTCGCCCCGGAATGCCGCACGAAACTGATGAAGCAGGTCGAGGTGAAGCTCGACTACGTGCTCACGGCGAAAACGCCTGACCTCGCGGCGCAGGAGAAGCTTCTAAGCGACCTCCGGCGCGTGCTTGAGCATGAAGGGCGCGCGGCACTGATCGAGCGGGTCGCCTACACCTGGTTCAACCGGTTCGCCGCGTTCCGGTATCTCGATGCGCACGGGTGGCATCCCTTTCGCGTCCGCGTCATCACCGCGCCGAGTGAGGGCGATGTGCTGCCCGAGCTGCTCCAGCAAGTTCGCAAAGGAGTCGTGCCCGAGGAATTGAAAGAATTCGTTTCGGCCTCCCGCATCAATGATTTGCTGGACGGCAACCTGCCAAGCCCAAATCCCCAAGCCGAAGTGCAGCGGCTCCTCGTGATCGGCGTCAGCCAATACTACGCCGACCTGTTGCCGAATCTCTTCGACAAGATCGACGCCTTCACCGAGTTGCTGCTCCCAGACGACTTGCTGACCGAACATTCCGTCGTCCATGGTTTCGTGAGTGAGATCACCGACGAAGATTGCGCCGAGGTCGAAATTCTCGGCTGGCTTTACCAGTTCTACATCTCGGAAAAAAAGGATGAAGTGATGGCGCGGAAAAAAGCCGTGCCTTCGGAGGATATTCCCGCCGTCACCCAGCTTTTCACCCCGCACTGGATTGTGCGCTATCTCGTGGAGAACTCTCTCGGTCGCCTGTGGCTGCGGTCACGACCGGATTCTCGGCTTCGGGAGCACATGCCCTACTACGTGGAAGAACCCGAGGGACAGGAGCCTGCCGACAGCCTTACGATAGAGACTCCAGAGGAGATCCGGCTACTCGATCCGGCTTGTGGTTCCGGCCACATGTTGACCTATGCTTTCGATTTGCTTGTGAAGATCTACGAGGAGGAAGGCTACACTCCCAGTGAGATTCCGGCGCTAATCTTGGAAAACAATCTGCATGGGCTTGAGATCTGCCCTCGTGCCGCGCAGCTCGCGCAGTTTGCGCTTGTATGCAAAGCGCGAGAGCAGAGTCGATCTGCATTTCGTCGTGCGGTTCAACCGGAAGTGATGCGGCTGCAGGATGTGGTGATCTCTCCGGAGGAGATTCACGCCTGGAGCAAGGCCTCAGGCGAAGAGTTCAGCCAGGACGAACTTGCCCAAATCCACCAGTTCCGAGAACACACAGAGACCTTCGGCTCGCTCATTCAGCCAGTTCTTGATGTCGGGGAATTGGACGCCCTCATGACAAAGATTGGTGACAAATCGGCTACGGGCGACCTTCTCGTGCAGGACACTCAACGCAGGTTCCGGCTCGTTGTCAATCAGGCGGAGATGCTAAGCCAGCGGTATCAGGTCGTCGTGGCGAATCCGCCATATATGGGGCGAAAACAAATGAACAATCTCGCGAAGAACTTTGCAGATCAATACTATCCTGATTCCGCTGCTGATTTCTTCGCAATGTTTTTAGAGAAAGGTGCGACATCTGGACGGGCGAAAGGATTCATGGCAATGGTCACCCTCGAATCCTGGATGTTCCTTCCTACGTTTGAGGAACTGAGAGTGAGCTTGTATTCCAAGAGCACTATCGAATCGATGCTGCATATGCCGTATCTAGGAAAAGGCGGAACGAGCATGGGAATTAGCTTCGGGACGGCTGCGACTATCTTCAGTCTATCGCACAACGAAAACTACAAAGGAAGATTCATGTGCGTTCGATATTTCGAGACTGATGGGCGCGGTGTTCCGCATGAATTTCCAGTTGAGAATGAGAGGCTAAAGACCGCCTCTGTTGAGAACTTTCGCAGAATACCTGGGTCTCCTGTTGCCTACTGGGCTTCCAGAAAGATGCAGGCTCACTTCGAGCACCTGCCTTCTTTGTCTGAGTTTTGTAGGCCAAGACAGGGTATGGCGACAGCAGACAACGATCGATTCCTCAGACATTGGCACGAGGTTTCAGATCGTTTGAGTTCTTACGACTGCGACGATGCCGAAGCAGCGAATTCATCACAAAGAAAGTGGTTTCCATATAACAAGGGTGGTCCTGTTAGGAATTGGTATGGAAATTGTTATTATGTCGTGAACTGGGAGAACGACGGATACGAGATTCGTAACTTTTTGGATGACCGAGGGAAGGTCCGCTCCGCCGTCCGTAATCCGTCATTCTATTTCCGTCCAGGCATCACTTGGACTACAACGACAACGGCTAGGCTTAGCGCAAGGGAGACACCGAAGGGATTCCTGTTTGACGTTAAGGGTTCATCGATGTTTCCAGAAACCAGCAGGGAGCTTGTCCTAGGTTTTCTGGTTTCACCGTTGGTGTCCACGATGATGGACTTCCTAAATCCGACGTCGGAGTTTCAAGTCGGCAACATGGCGACACTGCCATTTGAGGCAGAACTCCCCGGCAATAGTAAAAAGGATATAGTCAAAACAGTCAGAGGGGCGATTGAGGTCGCCCGCGCCGACTGGGACAACTTCGAAACCAGCTGGGACTTCCGCGATCTGCCACTACTGCGCACTGGCGATTGGGAAGTCGAGCCCGGCCAACCCAGCGGCGCGTGGAAAGGCCGCACCCTCGCCGAGTCGTGGGCCAACTACGCCGCCTACTGCACCGCCGCTATCCGGCGCATGCAGGAACTGGAGACCGAGAACAACCGTCTCTGGATCGACGTCTACGGACTGCAAGATGAACTGACACCCGAGGTCCCCGAGGACGAAATCACTCTCGCCCGAGCCGATGCTCGCGACGACATGGCCGCTTTCGTCTCCTACGCGGTTGGTTGCATGATGGGCCGATACAGTCTCGACAAGTCCGGCCTCATCCTCGCCGATGCCGGAGACACCGTGGAGGACTATCTCGAAAAAGTCGGCAAGTCCGCCGACGAACTCACCTTCGCCCCCGATGACGACGCCATCGTCCCCATCACCGAAGACGAGTGGTTCCCCGACGATGCCGCCAGCCGCGTCCGTGATTTTCTCCGCGCCACCTTCGGTCCCGAGACGCTGGAGCAGAACCTGACCTTCCTCGAAGACAGTCTCGGCAAGCCGCTGCGGAAATACTTCACCGCCAACACCGGCGGCTTCTACGCCGATCACGTCAAGACTTACAAAAAGCGTCCCATCTACTGGCTCTTCCAAAGCCCGAAGAAACACTTTCGCGCCCTGGTCTATCTGCATCGCTACACCAAGGACACCGTGAACATCCTGCTCACCGGTTACCTTCGCGAGTTCCGCCACAAGCTAGTCCATCAGGAGAGCGAGCTGCAGGCCAAAGTCGAAGCCGAAACCGCCACCGCTGCCGACCGCAAAAAGCTCAAGAAGACGCGGGAAGCGATCCTCGATGTCGAACAATACGAACGCGATACCCTCCTTCCCCTCGCTCAGCAGCGTCTCGAAATCGATCTCGATGATGGGGTAAAGGCAAACTATCCAAAATTCGGCAAGGCTCTCGCTAAAGTCACCGGACTCTCGTGATGGTGAAATCCGCCCCCCCATATCGGGAGAATGTTCCCATCAAGGGAACTTTTTACTTGTTCAGCAGGAGAAAGCAGGGCAGACTGTTATGAGAGTGATCGCCCTGAAAACTCTGCGGGACTTCTGGGAAGCGCATGAAGACGCTGAACAGGCCCTGAAAGCCTGGTATCAGGAAGCGCTGCATTCCCGATGGGCCGAACCGAATGACATCAAGCTCCGCTACCCCTCTGCCGACATCATCCGTGGAAACCGCATCGTCTTTAACATCAAAGGAAACACCTACCGCCTCATCGTAAAAATCCACTACAACACCGGCGTCGTCTATATCCGCTTCGTCGGAACTCACGCTGAATACGACAAGGTGAATGCCGAAACCATCTAACGAACCGATCAGCCATGGATCCCAAAATCATCAAGACGAAAGCAGAATACCAGTCAGCGCTCGAGCACCTGGAGGGTCTGATGGACGCGGAACCTGGCTCGCCGGAAGAGAATCAGCTGGAGCTGTGGTCCCTGCTCGTCGAGCAATATGAGAAAGAGCATATCCCGATCGGCCCTCCTGATCCGATCGAGGCGATTAAGTTCCGCATGGATCAGATGGGCCTGAAGCAGAAGGACCTGGCGGAATTCATCTCCGGGAAGAGCAAGGTTTCGGAGGTGCTCAATCGGAAGCGGAGCCTCAGTCTCACGATGATCCGGCAGCTGCATCGTCATCTCCAGATCCCTGCGGAGGTGCTTGTGAACGAACCCCAGATCGGCCTGCACTCCCGCGCTACCAGCCGGAAGCAGGCAGGCAGAAGGATCCGGTCCGGAAGCAGCAAGATCGAAGCCTGAGGCACCTCCCCGCAGCTCCCTAATCCAGATGTCATCCCCCCACATCCAGCGTAGTCTTGAACGACAGTTCTCCCGCCACCGCGTGGTCTTCTGGTATGATGGCAAGAACGAGTGGTCGAAGGATCTCGATCACTTGAAGCTGCCGGATGTGGAAACGATCCGGGTCGAGAACAACGAGATCGGTGTGAAGTTCCGCGTGCTTCTCGACGAGCCTGAGCAGAAGTTTCTTCTCTACGTGCCGGTAGAACGTCCGAGAGACGAGGACAACTGGCTGCTGGATATCCTGCTATCGAACGCTGAGTTTCACGCTGACCGCGCGTCCCTGCACCTGCAGGAAACGGGACTGCCGCCGGAGTATCGAAATCTCGCGGCTGAGCACGCCACGTTTTTCAGTCGGAAAGAACGGCGCGAAGCTCTTAGAAGCCATATCCAGCAGGATGAAACGCACCGGACGATCCGGCGGCGGATGATCGCGATCGTCCTGAAGGCGCAGGATCACTCGCTGGATGCCATCCTGCTGCAGCTCTGCGAGGAGCTGGCCGGTGCCGAAATGTTCGACCCCGTCACTGCGAAGCTGGAAGAGTTCAATCTGGTGTCCGCCTTCTGGCAGGAGGTCGAGGCGCAATACGGCTATCAATCTGCAGACGCCTCTCTGCTCGATTTCATCATCGTGCTGTTTCAGAACAATGCGCCGCTGGGCTCTTCCTCCAAGGTGCAGCTGCGGAGCCAGGCGATCGTATTCCTCAGCCGCTGGAAAGACAGCAACCGCTTTCGGCAGAGTTTCGAAGTCCTGTCCAGCCGGACTGCTGCAGACCTCAATGTCACGGAAAAGCTGAATCAGCTCACTGACAAGGAGCTGCAGTCGATAGCGGATGCGGAGGTCGATGCCTATGAACTGATCGAGCGCCGGCTCGTCTGCTGGCTTCGTGACGGGATCACTCAACAGCGCTGGAAGCCGGAGGAATGGAAGTCGATCATCCAGAAACGCTCACGCTCGGTATGGTTTAACAAGTATGAAGCACTTTACCAATCCCTACGCCATGGTGCCCGGTTGCTCGATCTCGTAGAGGCCGTCGGGTTCGATGTGGAAAACCTCGATCAGGCCATCAGTCGATACGAATCGTCCTGGTGGAAGATCGACTACCATTATCGGAAATTCCATGCTTCACGTCGAGAATCAGCGCAACCTGCCCTGCTGGATGAAATCGAGGGCCTTGTCGAAAAAAGCTATCTCAACAGCTATCTCGCCCCGCTGTCCACCCGCTGGGAGATCCTGCTCGACCAGCACCCGACATGGCCCCCGTCGGCGCAGTCACGTCTGCGTGACTTTTTCAAACAGGTGGTGAAGCCGATCACACAGAGTCAGCAGAAGCTCTTCGTCATCATCTCCGACGGTCTGCGCTATGAATGTGCCGCTGACCTGCAGCGGCGGATCGGGAGAGAGGACAAGTTTTCTGCCGAGATCAGCACCCGCCTCACCTCCCTGCCTTCTTTCACCCAACTGGGAATGGCCTCGCACCTGCCGAATGAAACGCTCGCCCTGTCCGAGGACTCAAAAATCGCTTATGCAGATGGAGTCAAGACCACGGGATCGGAAGCCCGCGAAAAGATCCTCAATCAGGCCCCCGAAACGAAAGTAAAGATCCTGAAGTCAGAGGAGTTCCTCAATCTTCATACCAAGAATGAGGGCCGCCCTTTGATGAGGGATTATGACGTGGTGTATATCTATCACAACGAGATCGATGACACCGGTGACAGCCTCGCCACAGAGGAGCGAACAACGACAGCCTGCGATGACGCTATCGAGACAATCGTCAAAATGGTGAAGAAGGCGGCTAATATCAATGCTACCAAAATTGTCGTCACGGCGGATCACGGATTCCTCTTCCGGCAGAGCCAGGTGGAGGATGTCGACTGCCCGGACGCGCCGAAAAGTGGACTTCTGGGCAACCCTCATCGGCGCTGGGTCTTAGGACACGGGCTCTCGTCTGACTCGTCGATTCGCGTATTCTCTACTGAGGAGCTGGGGCTGGAGGGCGACTTCCAGGTGGGTATCGCCAAGGGAATTCAGCGCATCAGGGCAAAAGGAGCCGGTAAACGCTACGTGCACGGTGGTGCGATACCGCAGGAGACGATCGTCCCGGTAGTGAGCATCAGCAAAACCAGGGTAAGCTCCCGCAGGCAGGTAGATGTCGAGGTCCAGAGCTTCCCCGCAAAGATCACGACCCTGCAGGTGGCCATCCGGCTGTTCCAGAAACAGGTGGTGTCCGAACCCGACAAGATGCTGGAGCGTGAGCTGGAGGTGGGCCTTTTCAGCCCGGACGACGAACTGCTCTCTGATCAGAAGACTGTTAGATTCGAAAGCACTGATGCAGAACCCCGCAATCGAGAAACCGTCCTCACCCTGACGCTGGGACACCGGGTCACCGATTTTAACAATCAGGATCTGGAGCTACGGCTTATGGAACAAATTCCCGGAACCAGCCACCGCAAAACCTACGAGACAGCAATTGCGAAATTCGTAAAACCTTTCGAAACCGAGATCGACGAATTCTAGAGACTGCCATGAATAAGCTCGATGAACTGATAAACGAACATTTTGCAGGACTGGCTGTCCGGAAAGATCTGGTAGCCGACGTCAAAGGAAACGCCGTAGTGCCAAGCTACGTGCTAGAATACCTGCTGGGTCAGCACTGCTCGACTGATGATCCTGATACGATCGATGCCGGCGTCAGCAGGGTGAGGGAGATCCTCGCCTCTCATTTTGTCCAACGCAACGCTGCTCCCCTCATTAAATCAAAGATAGAGGATAAAGGCCGCCATAAGGTGATCGATAAAGTGACGGTGGAACTGAACGATGCCGGCGGATTTTACGAAGCGAGATTCACCAACCTCGATATTAAAAAGGTTCCCCTGGCAAAGGACTACGTGCGCAAACATCCGAAATTGCTGGTCGGCGGAGTCTGGAGCATCGTCGATGTCACTTATGAAGTGCCGGATGATCCGAAATCATCTCCCTGGGGTATCGACCTCCTGAAGCCCATCCAGGTCTCGAAATTTGATTTCGAGGCTTTTCAGGAAGCGCGACGTCAGTTTTCCACAGACGAGTGGCTCGGCGTGCTCCTGCAGACGATCGGCTTCGATCCTGAAATGTTTTCGCGAAGAGGCACGCTGCTGCAGCTCTCCCGCCTCATTCCCTTCTGTGAGCGGAATTACAACATGATCGAACTCGGACCCAAAGGGACCGGAAAGTCTCACATCTATTCCGAGTTTTCCCCTCACGGGATTCTCTTGTCCGGGGGCGAAGTAACGACACCGAAACTCTTCGTGAGTAACACGGGAGGAGGTAAAATCGGCCTCGTGGGTCATTGGGATTGCATCTGCTTCGATGAATTCGCCGGGAAGGACAAGCGCGTGGATAAAAACCTGGTCGACATCATGAAGAACTACATGGCGAATAAGTCCTTCTCCCGAGGGATCGAGTCGATCGGTGCCGAGGCATCAATGGTCTTCATGGGAAATACCAAGAAGTCCGTCACCTACATGCTGAAGAATTCTCATTTCTTCGATCAGCTGCCAGACAAATACATCGACTCAGCTTTTCTTGACCGACTCCATGCCTACATCCCCGGCTGGGAGGTCGGCCCGATCCAGAACGAACTCTTTACCAAAGGGTATGGACTGATCGTCGATTATCTGGCGGAGATTCTCAGCCATCTGCGAACTCTCGACTTCTCAGATCAATACCAGAAGTTTTTCGAGATCAATCCAGAGATCACGACACGTGATCGGACGGGCGTGCAGAAGACCTTCGCAGGGCTAATGAAAATCATCTATCCCCATCAGGAGGCAAGTGAGGAGGAGATGCACGAGATCCTCCATTTTGCGATGGAATCCCGGAAGCGAGTCAAAGATCACATCCTGAGGATCGATGCCACTTTCGAGGAAAAGCAGTTCAGCATCCATCAGAAGGACAAGGCCCCTCAGCTTGTCAAATGTGCTGAGGAAGTGCAATATCCATCACTGTTCGCCTACGAAGAGATGCAGACCGACGCCGATCCGCCTCAGGACTCCAAGGGCGCTCCAGCATTGCCTGAAAACGATGCGAAAACCGGAGAAAATGCGACCCAGCATGAAGAGCCTAAAGCTGCCCACTTCGTTGTTCCGGAGAATGTCAAAGGATACTCCTACGACAAATTGTTTTCTGAATATCTGGAAGGCGCGACCCGCATCACAATTCATGATCCTTACATCCGAACCTTCTGGCAGATCCGCAACTGTCTTGAGCTTGTCCAGCTCGTAAATTCCTTCACCCCGATGGGAGAAGAGGTAGCCGTTCATCTCGTGACTCAGTCTGACCCCGATCTTTGCCAGAAGCAGGACGAAAACCTCCGCAAACTGCAGGAGAGCTGTGAAGGAAGTCGGGTTGCATTCTCGTATGAATATGATTCGAATCCAAATTTCCACGCGAGAAGCATTTCGACTGACCATGGATGGAAAATCACACTGGATCGAGGGCTTGATATTTTTCAGAAATGCGACCTCGGAAGCCTCTCACTAGCCGGATTAAGCCAGGAGGATCGACTCCTGAAAGGGTGCGAGATCAATTACGTCCGGACCTAGTGCTCTAGCGACGCGGAAAGAGAGGGGGGACTGCTCCTGCCTACCACTGTCCGGAAAAGATCGTCAGTAAGGGCACGCTTACACATTCTTTACACAACGGCTTTCCGTTTTTTTAACATGACTTTCCAGTCATGTCCAATGCGAATCTCATGCTTTCAGAATATCCGAAAACAGGTAGGATGTTTTCATGAGTGAGATGACTTTCGCGAAACTGGAACAGTTAGAAGCAGACTATTCAGCCGCCACGGCAGTTATCAAAAAGGCGGGGCCTCTATCGTCGAGAGAACAAAACATCAAATTTGTCCGAGCAGGGGTCGCAGTCGGCATGGCCATGGATGCTCTGAAGGAGAACTATTCAGGTGCGGTCGTTATTGAAAATCTAGCCGACCCCATACGGAAAGCGAAAGTCGAGAAGCTCTTTTCTGAGAATGCAGCTGCTGCGGCTGAAGAGCTTCAGAAACTCTCGTCCAGTGACGAAGGTCCCTGGGATGTTTTATCAAGCGAGGCTGACCATTATTCGCGACCCTGGGTCAGCCCGAAAGAAACCTATCTACGGTATCAACTTTCCAAGCCCATTGTTTCCATCACCTCACTGCCTCCCGCCCTTCATGAAATGGTGGAAGAGGCTCGTCGCTGCTATGCTATGGAGCAGACGCTCTCCGTCATCGCCCTTGGTCGCATGATCCTCGAGTGCGCGATGAATGATATTGGTCAGCGGACAGCGCTGTTTTCTTCCGAAGGAGAGGCTGACAACCCCTTCTGGGATTACCCTCCGTCGAAACGCGCGGACGACCTTTTTGGGGCCAGCGGACCGCGGAGAGATCGTTTCAAAAGGCTCTACCGTCAGGGCAGCGAAGTCATTCACAGCAATCACTCATCCACGAGACCGGATTGTCTGACCTTCCTGAATGAAGTTCTGCAATTTGTGGGAGACCGATACACAGTTCATTCGAGACAGTTCCGCAAATGACTCGAGGATCTTCTGATGAATCTCGATTTTTCTAACTATAAGCCACGCCTTTTTGTCATGGCCGTAGGCGCTCTCTGGGCAGGAGCTTCAGCAGTGCTTTCAAAACTGTGGGGCCACGGCGCCTTCCATGGAGTTGGACCGACCGCGATTGTTTTCGCTGTTCTGATCGCCTACGACAAATGGGCCTGGCGATGGCCGATCTTCTCCCTGCTGACTACAGCCACAGATCTTGCAGGCGTCTACGAGGGACATATTCACTTCACCAGGAATGACCAAACTACGGCGAAACAGTGCCGGATGCACATCAAGCAGTCCCTTTCCCGCATTAAGGTAACATGTGATTTCACGAAAGCGGGTGATCCGGATACGACCTCGGTCAGCGAGGAAGCCCTCCTGCGATTTGATGACCACGGGGACCATCAATTGATTTTCATCTACCGCAACGAAGGCTCGAACCTCTCTGGAGACAGCCTGGGTGAGCACCAGGGAACAAACGTCCTGACCGTCATACGCGCACTCGACGGGATCCGCCTCAGAGGCTTTTACTACACCAACCGCGAACCACAAACCAAAGGCAGGATTGAAGTCCGCCGACTCCCGAAAGCATGAATACCCACACCAAATTCTCAGAATTCAATACGAAGGTCAGACTGAACCCGGCCAAGAGGGATAAATTGAAAACGAATCGGTCCGCACTCAGAGAGCGCGTGAAGCGGAGACTCAACGAAGAAGGGTTACCAGTGCCGAAATTTCACTCTCAAGGCTCCTTCCCACTGCAGACCAATGTCAACCCCATACGCACAAAAGATGAGGATGGTGAAACCATTGAAGAATATGATTTGGACGACGGAGTCTACTTTTTCTGCGATGAGGCGGATCGAGAAGCGGCAGAGACGTATCACGAGAGATTGCTCGCCGCCGTGACCGGCCATACAAAATCCGCAGAAAGCAAAACATCCTGTGTTCGGGTCTACTACAGCGATGGCCATCATGTGGACCTCCCAGTTTACTGGATGGCCGATGAAAACAGCATTCCCGAACTCGGGCGTCCTGGCTCAGGTTACAGCGAAAGTGATCCGAAGTCTTTTCAGAATTGGGTGGAGGCAGAAATTGGCTCAACTGCTCAAGTAGGCCAGCTGCGCAGGAATATTCGGTATCTGAAAGCGTGGAAGAACTTCAGGGAAACCGAGGACCGTTCGGTTGACCTCCCACCCGGGGTCACGCTTACGATACTTGCCTGCAAGCATTATGTCGAAAGCGATCGTGATGACGAGTCCTTTCGGCTGACCTGCAAAGGTATGCGAGATGCCCTGTCCACCAATTTCTTTTGCACACGCCCAACAACGCCGACTGGTGAGGACATGCTGAAGGACTTCTGCCAATCTCATGTTCTGCAGGAGCTGGATGATCTCGTCAAAACGGCCGAGGAAGCCGAAAATGCCATAACGGAAAAGTCCGCGTGCGAAAAATGGCGAGAGGTCTTTGGTGACAGATTCCCGGCAGGGTCGAGCGTAAAATCAGACCCTGGTGAGTCAGAAGACAGGACAGCCCCTGCTCATAAACCATGGTCCCGGAGTTGACAGCAGGAGACATTCGGGAACTCAAAAGCTGTTTCCCCGAATTGATTTACAATCGGCGGTTGGGCTCCGTGCGCGGCACTCTTTCGATAGCGTGCTCTCACGAGATAGGAAGCGGTCGGATCCACTTCGATGATACGCGTTCGAATTATCTGGAGGAGTCCTTTGAGATCAGGATAGAACTCACGTCTCTGGATTCCTTCGGTTGTCCCAAAGTGTTTGAGGACTCTTCCCGCATCCTGATTTGGGCGAAAGAGGAGGGAATCTCCCCACAAGACCTGCATGTCAATATGAGTGACGAGTTCAGCTGCTGTCTCGGAATCTTTCCTGGCTTCCGTTGGAAGTCGGTCTCAGCGTTTATTTATGACTACGTCATCCCTTTCTTTTACTGGCAGACTTATCGCAGAAACAAAGGAGCCCCACCGTGGGATGGCCACGCTCATGGCGCCATCGGCATACTGAACGAAATGGCGATGTCTCCCCAGAGGGCAAGAAAGGCGAGTAGCCGGAACGTCAGATGTCCCTGCGGAAGCGGATTGAAATACAAAAGATGCTGCCTTCTGAAAGATACTCAGCTAGCCCACCATCTTTAAGTAGGGGGAGTGATCTAGGTCAAATGGTCAATTCAACGACCCCCAAATACGATCAATGACAAAGTCAGAAGAAAAGCCGCACCTCTCACCCGAGAAACTTCCCCGGATTCAGAATTCCCTCAGCATCGAGAGCGGCCTTCAGCTCGCGATGCACGGCCAGAGTATCCTCGGTCACGGCATCGGCGAACCAGCGCTTTTTCGCTAATCCGACCCCGTGCTCGCCGGTGATCTTGCCTCCCTGCGCGAGGACCCAGGTAAACAGCTCATCGAGCGCGGCGTCAGCCTGGGCCTTCTTTTCGGGATCGCTGTCGTAATCGGCGACCATGAGGTTGGTGTGAATATTCCCATCCCCGGCATGGCCGAAGCAGGCGACATCAATGCCTGTCCGCTGCTGCAGGCCCTCGGCGAAGCGCACGAGATCGACCAGCTTCGACCGGGGGACGACGACGTCTTCATTCAGCTTGTGCAGTCCGGTAGCGCGCAGCGAATAAGAAAACTCGCGCCGTAGCTGCCAGACCGCTTCGCAGGCTTCAGCATCCTGCGCCCGGTCAACCTGCAGGGCGCTCCCCTGCCGCATCCAGTCGGCCAGCTCGGCGATTTCGCGCTGGACGGACTCCGTGCGTCCATCCAGCTCGACAATCAGGTGAGCATTCCCCTCGGGCAAAGCATCAGACCCCAAGTAAGCTCGAGCCGCACGCAGAGTAAACGCATCGGTAATTTCCAGGCCGGAGGGCTGCCAGCCTTCATCGAGGATCGCCTGGACGGTCCTGGCGGCATCGGAGAATTCCGGAAAGGTAGCCGTCAGCATGGCGCGCGCCTGCGGATGAGGGATGAGGCGGAGGGTGGCCTGGGTAATGACGCCCAGCATGCCCTCGGAGCCGATGAACATGCCGATGAGGTCGAATCCGGTTTTATTTTTGTGGCAGCGACCGCCGAGTTCGATGAGGCGTCCATCGGCGAGCACTACCTGCAAGCCAAGGACGTAGTGCCGGGTGACGCCGTATTTCACGCAACGAGGCCCGCCCGCGTTGGTAGCGAGAGTCCCGCCGACGGAGCACTCCTTGAGACTGGCGGGATCCGGCGGGTAATACCAGCCGCGCTCCGCTGCGGCGTCCTGCAGGTCTTTGAGAATGACCCCAGGCTGAACAACTGCCACGCCATCGCCAGGATTGACCTCGAGGATCTGGTCCATGCCCCGAACGGAGAGGAGGATCCCGCCCTCGACGGGAACGGCCCCACCGACGTAGCCAACACCGGCCCCGCGGGTAGTGACGGGGATTCTGTGCTGATGAGCGATGCGCATGACGGTCTGCACATCCTCAGCCGACTGAGCATGGACGACGACGTCCGGGCAGGCCGAGGCATACCAGCGGTCGGTGCCCATCTCCTCGCGGACGGCCTCGTCTGTGACGACACGGTCCGTATCAAGAGCTTCCGTGAGCAGGGAGATCCAGTCGATCTTCGGGGTTTCGGCGATGGTCTGCATATCTGAAAAGGGACTCTAATCTGGCCGTTTCGCCAGTGGAAAGCTGGTCTCAGGCTGGATGGAGCAGGGCATCGTGCGAATCGAGGCAGGCGCGCAGGGCTTCCGGCTCGCAACGGAAGTCGCGATTCCATAGCTTGAGTTTCTGGCCCGACATGTCAGGCCTCTCCAACGCAGGGAAACTTCTTGCAAGCCCCCACTGCTTATTCGTCTATTACGCTGATATGACAGCCGCTGACACGCCCGCTCCGGACCGGGGGCAACGCTCCCTTTTTGTCATCCTGTGGGTGCAGATGCAGAATGCCTTCAACGATAACTTCGTGAAGTTCGTGCTAATCGGTTTGGTGATGAATGTGGCGGCTCAGTCGAAACTGGGTGAGCAGATCGAGTTCATCCTCGCCGCGATGATCCCCCTGCCCTTCATCCTGCTGGCCCCGGTGGCAGGTTTTGTTTCTGACCGTTTCTCCAAGCGATCGGTGATCAATGCCTGCCTGCTGGGACAGCTGATTCTTTTCGCTACCATCCTCGGGGCGATCTTTCTCAAAAACGTGCCGCTGGCCATAGTCGGCTACTTCCTGCTGGCGGTGCAGTCGACCGTGTTCTCGCCTGCCAAACAGGGAATTCTCAAAGAGCTGGTGGGCACGCAGAAACTGGGTTTCGCCAATGGCCTGGCGTCCATGCTGACGATGGCGGGCATCCTGCTCGGCATGTGGGTAGCAGGCATCTGGTTTGACGGTCGACTGGCAGCGCTCAATGAGGTGAGCATGGCCAACCCGAATGGCTGGGAGGCGGCTTCGCTACCGATCATCGCTGCCACCCTGGGCTGCCTGTTAGCCCTCGCCCTGGGATTTCTGCTGCTGAAAACCCCAGCTCACCCGGAGGTGCCGTTTCGCAGCTCGGTCTTCTATCAGCACTTCATCGACCTCAAGCGACTCTGGCAGAAGGATGACATCCGTAAGTGTGCGCTCTTTGTCACCTTCTACTGGCTGGTGGTGAACTTTCTGGGCATCCTCTTTTTCCAGTTCGCTGAGGTGCTCAATCCCGACGCGACAGCAGCCGGCCGCCTGTCGGCGACGGCGGCCATGCTCTGGTGGGTCGGTGGAGGCCTCATCGTCGGCAGCCTGATTGTTTCCTTTCTCTCCCGACAGGCTTATCACCTCAGCTATTGTGTGCCGGGTGGGCTGGCAATGGCGCTCGGGATGGTCGGGCTCTGCGTGTTTCCCATCTCCTCTCCGCTCTGGAATGCCAGCCTGGCGTTCATCGGCTTGAGCAGCGGCTTTTTCATCGTGCCGCTCAATGCGCACCTGCAGGCGCTCGCCAGTGATCACGAGCGTGCCCGTATCCTTTCTGCGCTGAATGTGATGACGGCTGGCTCCGGGATCATCGCCATCGGCATCTCGAATGTCATGGCTACGTCCGGGCTTCCGCCCTTCCTGCATCTCACGCCCTTCATCCTCGCGACGGTGATCGTCAGTCTCCTGCTGCCTCGGAAACTCCGTCAGTCGTCTGCTTCCTCTCTATGATTGCCTCTCTTGTCCGTGGTTTTTTCCAGGTGCTCCTGCTCCCGTGGGTGCAGCTGCTCTATCGGGTGCAGAAACTGGATCGCCACCATGTGCCGAAAGAAGGCGGGGTCCTGCTGCTGAGCAACCATGTCAGCTATATCGATGCCTTTATCATCTACCTGAGCTGCCCGCGGCCAGTGCGGTTGTCATCCTCGACAACTACATGAAGGTAAAACCTATCGCCTGGTTTCTCCGGCTTTTCGGCTGCATCCCCATCCATCCTAAGCGGGCACGGGAGGCAATCGATCGGACGGTGCAGGCGCTGAAGGAGGAAACGGTCGTTTGCCTCTTCCCTGAAGGCGGCCTGACGCGCACCGGCGTGCTTGGCGAGCTGAAGAAAGGCTTCGAGATCATCGTCCGGAAATCCGGATGCACGACCGTTCCTGTCTACATGGATGGACTGTGGAGTTCCATCTTCTCCTTCGAGCGAGGTGCTTATTTCAAGAAACTCCCGCGCGGCCTGACCTGCCCCCTGCAGGTAGCTTTCGGAGAACCAATCACCGATCCGAAGCAGGCGACGACTGCCACAGTGCGCGAGGGTATCCTGATGGCTTCGCACCGGGCGTTCGCAGCACGTCGTCCACTGACTCGCTCGCTGTCCCGTCATATCATCGGCAATCTTCGCCGAAAGGGCGGGCACCCATTTTATGCGGAAGTCGATCACAAGATCACCAGGAGCTATTCCCGCCGCGAGATTCTTGAGCTGGCCCTGCGATTCCGCCCTCAAATCGAGAAGATTGCAAAGCAGGAGGACCTCGCCCTCGTCCTGCCGAGATCGCCGGAATCGCAGGCGCTCCAGCTGGCCTGCTGCCTGGCGAATCGCAGAGTGACGTTTTTTGCCGACTCCGAGGATCAGTCAGTGCTGCGGCAGATCGGGATCGCCATCGGCCGCGCCAACATTCAGACAGTCATCACAGACTCGGCTCATGAAGCCTTTGTCGGGGAATATGCCCAAGCGCCGCAGCTGCAGGTTTATACGGTGGAGGATTTGATAAAGCGTCAGGGACCGATCAGCCAGCTGACCTCGTCTCTCGCCGCCCGTCTGTCTCCGGTGCATATGCTGACTCGCAAAGGGTTGGTGCGCCCGCTGGACTGGATCGCCCTGCGGCTATGGGACGTAGAGAATCCGGGAGAATTTCAGGAGCTGTCGGAGCGCCAGATCATCGCCAATGCCCTGCAAGTCACCAGCTCCCACTTCTTCCTGCCCGACGAGCGCATTTTGTGTGAAAGCGCAGCTCCCAGTATTCAGGCTCAGTTTCTCGGGTTGTGGGGGCCACTCTTTGCCTCGGCGACCAGTGCCAGCCGCAAGACTGCCTCTCGCGGTCGAGAGGAGTCGCTGGTGACGGCGGTCGAGGCGCTGAATCCAACTCTCGTAGTGGGGTCGGATGATGACTTCGCCAAGCTTGGTTCTCATGAGGCGCTGGCAGGTATTTCCTACGGGATTCTCTTCAGTCCAAAAGGACCCGCCTTCCTTGATCTGACGGGTGATGGAATCGCTCCCTGTCCTGTGGTAGGGGGATGGTCAGATAGCGGCGGAGTTCTTGCGCTCAGTCGCACGGCACCGGATCTCGAAGGCGGGGTCAATCATCAGCCCCAGGCGGGCGCGAAGAACGGGAGTATCGGCCGGGCGCTACCGGGGACGGCTCTCAAACGGGAAGGCAGCGAGCTGTTGTATCTGGTGCCCTGGAAACAGGTTGCCGAGGAAAGCTGGACCGCCTTTCCTGAGGGGACGGAGCTGGATGACGAGGGGTTTCTGTTTTTGCCTGAGGGGAAGGCGAAAGCTTAAGCGGCGAAGGGCTAATTTTGGGGCAGAAGGCTCCCTTGTGTCCACCGATTCACAGCGGCGGCTACGGGGGCGTTGTTCAATGGGTGCAGACCATTTTGCCTTCGATCGACTTGAGGCGTCGAAACCACAGAAACTTCTTCTGCAGCCAGGGATGCTCCTGATGAAGTTCTGCATCACCGAAATCTGCACCGTTCCGATGCCCGATCGTCAGGACTTCTCCGCCCCGCTCGTAGCGCACCATAAACTCTCCCGTCATGCGGCTGACGAGCCTCTGCAGCTCGAAAGCTGGCAGAATATTATGACTGGGATTGGCAAACTGCTCAATACTGCCGGGACGATTGTCAGGGTCGAGGATGGAGGGACTGGAATCCAGCACTGTCACTAAATCAGTCTGATAGGGAAAAAGATCAATACGCTTGAGAAACCAGTGATTGCTCTCGCCTTCACTCCGCAGATTGCTATACATAGAGAAGGAGGTCTGCGTCTTGCCCCCCACCCAGGTCCAGCATCCGTTGATGAAGATAATGGCCAGCGGCAAGACATAGAGCGGAGCAGGAAGGGTGAATCGGTAGGCAGAGCTGGCAAAAGACAGCCGTCGGCCAAATGGAACATACCTGGCCACTGCCCAGACACCGAGGCTGACACAACACCAGAACCCGACTCGGTTCGCCATGCCGAAGGTTTCATAGTTGCGCCCAGACTTGATGTAAAAGAAGCCCTGCAGAGTGAGCGCAGCGAGGAACAATGCAACCATGGTCCAGGCACGTCTTTTGTGCCGTGAGTGATCTACCAGGAGCCACTGCGCTATTCTCTCCCGTTCATCCTGAGCGAAAAAGGCGGGTAGAACAGCAATGACCAAAGCTGTGAAACTGTAGATCCCGGCAGCGGGATGAATGGCCAGCCAGAGATGAAAGGCAAAAGCGACGAATACACCGAACCACCGGGTGCGTCGCACCATCAGCAGAACGGGAATACTCAGCTCCAGCAGCAGGGATCCGATGATGGCACACCAGGCTGTCCAGGGAGCTGTCGGGACGAGACCGCCAAAGTAGACGGCTATTTCTTTATGCAGAACATAGGCACAGGAAACCTCAGGATCCCAGTAGCCTACGTTCAGCTTCTGCAGGACTGCCCACCAGTAGACGATGAGAACGGCCCAGCGCAGGAAGGGAGCAGCACCAGGAAACCATGCTCCGCCGACCCCACTGGCAGGCAGACGGGAGAGAAAGTTGATGATCGCACCCAGCATCAGCAGCGTCGTCACGGCACCCCAGAGCCCTTCCCCCAGCGAGTGGAACAGGGCGAGATAACCAATTTTCCCGATCACTCCGGTAAGAAGCAGAATCCATGACCCCCGACCGACCTGACGCAGGGACGACGCGACCGCTGCACGCACTTCTCGTTTCGTGAACGCAGTCGCCGCCCCGAAAAGGAGACCGATGTGCAGAAAGGCTTCGAAAAGAATGTGGTTCGGCACAAAGGGCATCTTGTGCAGCCAGTTGAGGAGAGATGCGATCACCAACCCAAGAAAGCGCAGACCGCAGCCGGGAACGACAATCACCGCCGAAGCAAAAACCACGAGCACCCAACCTTGCCAGCTGGAGGCCCAGAAGGTGAAAGCCAGCTGATGGATCAAGGTCGCAGCAGCCCAGAAAAAGGCGAACAACGGGAAACCGGCATCGGCCCCGTCCTGATTTTTCGTGGCTCCCTCCATGTGATAGCTATAGCATCATTTTTTCGTCCGGCAAAGCTCACGGGGGATGAGGCTCTCAGGGACCATCTCGATGTAGGAGAGTCCGGCTGCCTCACAGGCTGCAGTCGCCAAGTTGCCGGATTCCCGACACAGCTTTACGGGCAGGGAATTTTCCGGTGATTGCGGAGGGTCCGACACATACCCTAGCTCTGATGCACGCGTCATGCTGCGGAACCAGATGGGAAAGGCCAGCCGCCCCCCGTAGGCAGGCCCTGCGATGGGCTCTCCCTCGTCATTGCCTACCCATACGGCGCAGGAAAGCCGCTCGCTGAAGCCGGCATACCAGGCATCGCGGAAGTCATTAGTAGTGCCGCTTTTCCCGCCGAACCATCGATCATGCTCGCTGCTCAGCCCGCTGGTCTCCACCTGGCTCCGGTAAACTGACAACAGGGACTGCCGCATCATCCAGGTCTCAGGAGCACGCAGGGCTTGAGCGGCAAGCAATGATTCCTGCCGAGTCATGAGCAGCGCATCGTCGGCATCGACGACTTTCTCGATAAAATAAGATTCCTGCCTGCCTCCATCTGTAAGAAAGGAGCCGTAAGCTGCAGCTGTCGCCAGAGGACTCCCCCCGATGGCACCGAGATAGAGTGAAGGGTGGCGCGTCTCTCCTTCGCCGCTGGATGAGTCCGATCGACCGAAGCCCATCGCATCGAGGATCCCGCGCACTCTTTCATAGCCGGCCGCCTCACCGACTCGCACAGCGACCGTATTTTTTGACTCTGTCAGTCCCTCGATCGCCGGAACGAGCGAGGGATACTGGTTGTCAGAATTGACCGGCGACCACTCTCCAGCAAACCAGGGGATGTCATCAGAAGAAATCTCACTGCCGGAAACGTGCGTGCCGGGCAGGAGTCCGGAGGCAAGGGCGGCGACGTAGACGAAGGGTTTCACAACCGAGCCGATCGAGCGATCAATCGAGGTAGCGCGATTGAATGACGAACGAGAAGGGTCTCTTCCTCCGACGAGAGCACGGATGGCGCCGGTCGAGGCCTCGGTGACGGCGATACCGCTCTCGAGGGCAGGACCACCCGTATTATTCTCCTCCCACTCCGACAGCTCTTCCCTGACAATGCTCTGGACGTCATTCTGCAGAGCCAGATCGAAACTGGTATGAATGGTCAGCCCGCCACTCCCGCGACGCGATGGGAGCACGCGATCCAGCTCCAGCTCCACCGCTGTCAGGAGATAGCTGGCGCGACGCTGCTTCGTCCGATCTCGCAACCAGGCACGCCACAGCTCCTCTGACTGCACGGCGGGACGCTGCTCCACAGCAGTGGCGGCACTTTCATCACTGATCATCCCCAGCTCCTGCATCCTCTGCAGCGTCATCCGCATCTCGCGAAGAGCGCGCTCTTCATTCCTGAATGGCGAGAACCCGTTAGGCGCTCGAATGATGCCAGCGATCATTGCTGCCTCAGGGAGACTGAGGTCGGCAGCAGCTTTACCGAAATAACCCTTGGCTGCCTGCTCTACCCCTTTCATGCCAGTGCCCAGAAAGACCCGATTCATGTAAAAGGTGAGGATCTCGTCTTTCGTGAAATTACGCTCAATCTTGCGAGCGATGCGGCATTCCAGAACCTTGCGATGCAGCGTTTTGCCTTTCAGCTGAAAGCTCATGCGAGCCAGCTGCATGGTGATGGTGCTGGCCCCCTCCGCATAGCGCCCTGCCTGAGCATTCCGCACCCACGCACGCAGCACTCCCCGGTAGTCGACCCCTCGATGCCGATAAAAGCGGGAATCCTCCCGTGCGACGACAGCCTGCTTCAGGACATCGGCCATCTGACTCGCCTCCACGGGCAGGCCTACATTGGTGGTGTGAATGTAGCCAATCAGGTCACCGCGCGCATCAAGCACAGAACTCGGGCTTGGTGTCCGTCCGACCTCCACAATGTCAAAGTCATCCGCTAGCTTATCGTAGTAAGCGAGAACTCCCGCAGCAACCAGACCACTGAGAACAGCACAAATCACACAGACTTTCAGGAACCACCGAAGGATCCGTCGGCGCAGAGAGCCGCGCCCTTCGACGTCTTCTTCGAATTCCTGATCCATCGGTTTCTTTTGCAGCAGCTCGCTACGAGGTCCCGAGGATCAAGCGCACGGAGTCGACGCGGAGCGGGGCTGCTTTGAGAAACTTCTCCAGCTGCTCGCGATCGGCTTTTGTGCTTTCGATTTCCTCATCGCGGATGGGGTGACCCATCTCCCGCAGGCTGAGGAGGCGTTCCAGCTCCCGATCATACTCAGCCTGCATGGCTGCCACTGATTGCTCACGCACGAGGTCAGCATGGTCCTCCGCGTTGTTCTGCGCGTGTTGGAGGATTTTCGGCACCGTTGCCCGCAGGGCCTTGCCCTTTTCCCGTAGGAAACTCGATGGGCCCGGACGGCCGTCAGCGCGGATTTTCTCAACTGGAAAACGATCCGTCTGCGAACGGCCTTTCTGATCCGCGATCTCCCGGATCGGTGTCGAGGGGAGGAAGCGCTCGGCGTGCAGGCTGACAGGCGCGACACTTTCTAATACACTCACTACTTCAACCATCAGCAGCTGCTCTCCACACTTTTCCAGACGGAAAAAGGCGGCGTTGCCATGATCTGTGGCCAGCAGGCTCTCAATCGCGCTGGTGACGAGCGGGTGATCGACGGTGAGGAAAGTCAGATCCTCCCGAGCCAATGCCGTCTCCCGAGAGAAGGTAATGGACAGCCCTTCCTCAGGCAGACCCGGGAAAGCATCTGCAGAAAAGAGGTGCTCCGGTAGGAGGACGTAGGAGCGTTCATCGGTATCCTCGACCGTCACGCCAAAGTGATCGAAGAGCTTCATCATGAGATGCTCTAAACGATCGTCCTCGTCGAGCGACTCAATCTGCGCGACCAGCTCGGCCCCTTTGTCAGGGTCGTAGGAGGTAAGCTCTAACAGATGGTCCCGCCCGGCTTCCAGCTCAGCGTCTACTTCGTCCTTCACCTTCTGGGAGGTCTCGAGGAAGTCTGCCAGCTTCGACTCGCGATCGACGATGTCGCTGGCAAGGATTCCCTTGAGCGAATCGCCCAGTCGACGCTCGATAGCGCCGGCACCATGCAGGGTATTTTCAAACGCGCCCAGACCTCGGTGATACCAGAGGACGAGCGCTTCCTGGGCCGTTTCTTCGATGAAGGGCACATGGATATGGATGTCCTCCGTCTGGCCGATGCGGTCGAGACGGCCGATCCGCTGCTCCAGCAGGCCCGCTTCTCGCGGGATGTCGAAGAGCACCAGGTGATGCGCGAACTGGAAGTTCCGACCCTCTGAGCCGATTTCCGAACAGATCAGCAAGCGAGCTCCATCGGGATCAGCGAACCAGGCGGCGTTTTTGTCACGCTGAAGAAGTGTGAGGTCTTCGTGAAAGAGAGCTGCTTTACCATGAATATGCTCGGCGATGGCAGCCTCGATAGCGATGGCAGTGTCCCGCTCATGCACGATGAGCAGGATCTTCTCTGTCTCCATTTCGCGCAGGAGACCTGCCAGCCAGTCGATCTTTTCGTCAAAGCCATCGCCTTCATCGGCTGACATCGGCACCAGGTGGGCGACTCGTTTGGGGAAGGTATCGAGCACGAGGCGGCGGTTGCGGAAGAGAACGCGCCCCGTTCCGTGCAAATCCGTTAGGGAACGGCAGACCTGATCCCGCACGGCCAGGTCTTCGTCGTCCTCTTTCAGCTCTTTGATACTTTCTGCCCCGAGCAGATCCTCCAGCTCTTTCATGTCTGCCTTCGACAGAGGCTCGATCCCCGAGAGCCGATCAGCCAGCTGCGAGACCCGCTGGTAGCTTTTCGATTCCTCGATGAATTCATTCAGGTCTGAGAAGCGCCCCGGATCAAGCAGATGGAGGCGAGCGTAGTGCCCCTCCTGCCCGAGCTGCTCAGGTGTAGCCGTCAGCAGCAGCAGGCCACGGCTTTCGTTGGCGATTGCTTTGACCACCTGGTAGGCACGGCTCTCCTCGTCAGGCGACCACTCCAGATGGTGCGCCTCATCGACGATGACGAGATCCCAGTCACCAGCAGCCGCCTGCTCCGCACGCTGGGGATTCCCCTCCAGCCATGAGGTAGCGACAATGAGGTGCTGATCGTCGAAAAACGGGTTTTTACCCGCTTCCGCCTCCGGGTTGTTCTCGATGCTGAGAGCGCGCTCTTCGTCAAAGATGGAGAACGACATGGCGAAGCGACGATAAAGCTCGACGAACCACTGATTCACAAGAGCATCCGGCAGGAGAATGAGCACGCGATTCGCGCGCCCGCTGAGATGCATGCGCTGGAGGATGAGGCATGCCTCGATCGTCTTGCCTAGGCCCACCTCATCGGCAAGCAGGACACGAGGATTCCGCCGACTGGCCACCTCAGATGCGATGTAGAGCTGATGCGGGATGAGGGAAACGCGTCCACCGACCAGACCGCGCACACCGCGACTCTGATTCTCCAGGCGATGCCGCAGGGCGGACTGGCGAATGCCCCAGAGCCGTGGATCGTCATTCCCGCCGGAGAGCAGCCGCTGCTCAGGGCGCTGGACATTCATGGTATCTGAGAGCTGGCTCTCCGGCAGCTCCTCGCCCTCGGCAGAGACATAGGTCACCCGCTTGTCTTCCACTTTGCGATCGGCGATGAGAAAGTCTTTCCCTTCATTCGTCTTCACCGTATCTCCCACCTCGAAAACGATGCGGCGGAGCGGAGCGTTCCGCGCCGCGTAGGTGATGGTCTCATTGACCGCCGGATAGAGCACCTGGATGGTGGACTCAGTCGCACTGAGGATCAGTGCCAGGCCGTATTCTGCCTGAGTTTCGCTGATCCACCTCTGCCCGGGAGCGAACTGAGAAGGGTTTACATGATCCGTCCTGTGACGTGTGGCTTTCATATAAAAATCGAGGCCGCATCCTAGCCAGTTTCCGAGTTCGTGCCACTGCAGAAACAGGGGAATTCTGAGCAATCGCCCTCACGCGGAAAAGCCCTTGCCTCGTGCGCCTTCTCCCCTTTAGCTTTTGGTGTTATGCCAAAGAAGAAGAGTGCCAAGTCGTCTCAGAAAAAGCCAACAGTCGCCTTTGTCGGAGTCGGCAAAATGGGGGCAAACATGGCCCGCCATCTCAATGATATCGGATACCAGGTCACCGGGGTCTATGATGTTTACAAGCCAGCGGCCGCTGATTTAGCCGAGGAGATCGGCAGCACCGCCTACACGAAACTCGCTGAGCTGACGGCCAGCGCTGATGTCATCTTCACCGTTGTCACGAACGATGCAGCCATGAAGAAAATCTTCCTCGGGAAAAAGGATAGCCTTTTCACAGACGCTGCCGGGAAGACCTTCATTAACTGCGCAACTCTCAGCCCGGACATCCAGAAAGATATCGCCTCACGCGCCAAGCGCCGCAAAGCCAGCTGCATCGAGGCCTGCATGGCCAGCAGCATCAGCCATGCCCGCTCCGGGCAGCTCTACCTGATGATCGGTGCCGACGAAGCGGTCTTCGAGGCCAACCGACAGCTCCTGGAAGACCTCTCTGTAAACCTGCAGCACATCGGCAAAGTCGGCCGTGCCGCTGAGGTGAAGGCCCTCGTCAACATGGTTATGAATATGAACACGGCAGCACTCGCAGAGGGCCTCGGTCTCGCCAAAGCTCTCGGACACGATCTGAAGATGATCTGTGAAGTGTTCTCCCAAACCGGGGCCAACAGCCGCGTGCTGGAGACCGATGCCGAAGACATGATCGACCGCGATCACGAATGCTGGTTCTCCGCAGAACATGCAGCGAAGGACAGCGGGATCGCGCAGAAGCTGGGGAAAGAGAAGAAGCTGAAGCTACCCATCAATGACGCCACCGTGTCGCAATACAAAACGATGGTGAAGGAGGGACTGGGAGATCTGGACAAGTCCGGTATCGCTGAGCTGACCTTTCCCGGCAGGCACGCCAATCCAAAGAAGAAGGCTGCGAAAAAGAAGACGGCTAGGAAAAAATCGTAGGTGTGGAGGAATGGCCGCGGGAGCGTTTCCTCAGAATCAGCGGTTTTCTTGCCGCTGTTTCTTTAGCCCTCTGCGCCATTCCAGCAGCGGGGTAAGAAAACCCCGCCTTCCAGCCTGGCTGATGCTCGCGACTGATCGATTACCCTTCGACCATTTCGGCGATTTCGGTGGAGTGGCCGACGTGGAGGATGCGGTAAATATCCTGCCGCAACTCAGCCAATCGTTCCTCGTCTTCGATCGGGCGTCCGCTCCCGGTATCGACGAGGAAGAAGCGGTCAATGGCCGCCCCCGCCTGGGTGCTGATCCGCGCACTGAGGACCTCCGCATCGCGATCTCCGAAGCAGGTGAAGAGATCGTAGAGCAGCCCGATCCGATCCTCAGCCTGGATCTCGACGACAGTCGCCTCTTCTTTTGGACTCTTGAAGATCTCCACATGCTGCGGGATTTGAATCCCCAGCGGCTCAGGATCGGTGATGGACGGCGCCATCTGCTTCTCGATGAGTGTCTGGAAATGAACCTCCTCATCTCCAACGCCGAATTCCTCTTTCAGGAGATTTTCGATCCGCTCGATTTCCCGTTTTGAAGTGACGGGATTGAAGGTGGAAGTGCAGACGCGGAACACGTTAAGCACGAGATCATCCCCCCGGGTGAAAAGATCCGCTGACAT
>JAHDFZ010000206.1 GCA_020627905.1 Verrucomicrobiota bacterium | reverse complement strand
CTGGAAGAGAAGCGGCGCTTCTTCAATATGTTTCCCTATACAGTAGCCACTCTCTCCAATGGTGAGACCTTGTCTGCACCTGGAACCTACTCGCGCGTTGGAGATCTGCTCCGGACAGAAGTTGTTTCCCGGCGCGGCGTTTTCAAAGAAGGAGAAGCGATAGCGCGAGGGCATGTTGATCGCGGGGATAAAGTGATCGTTAATAAGTGGCTGTATCATTGGAAGTCACCCTCACGCAGTGACGTTTTTGTCTTTGGAACCCGAGGGATTTCTGGGATCGATGTCAATCCAGCCGAAGGAAGCCAGAACTACATTAAGCGCCTAGTAGGTGTGCCAGGAGATACCCTTCAGCTCAAGCCGCCGCGGCTTTATGTCGATGGGGAAGCGGCAGATGATTTCGGCATTCAACGCGTTGGAAAAGCTCAGGGGCGCTATGCACCGGGCTACGTTTTTGAGAAGCGGGAAACACCTCAGCGAGTAAAAGCGTATATGGAGCCGGATCGCTATCGCAGAACTCTCGTAGGAAAGGATAACCCGCCTGCTCTCCTTGCTCCATGGACACTAGCCGAGGGCGAATACTGGGCCATGGGTGATAACAGTGATGGCAGTTCAGACTCACGTTCCTTCGGCCCCGTGCCCGAGAAAAACATCAAAGGGAAAGGCTCAGTGGTCGCCTGGCCGTTTGGTCACAATTTCGGATGGATTCGCTGAGTCCCCCAGCCGAGACGGCTGACCAGATCGTCAAGCGTGCTGGCTCGAACCTCGCTTTTGCCCTCGCCTTACTCGATCGAGACAGGCGCGCCGACATGAGGGTGTTCTATGCCTTCTGCCGCGTTGTCGATGATCTAGCGGATGAACCAGCGATTCCTATCGAGGAACGCCGTGCTGGTCTGCAGCGCTGGAAGGAGATCATCAGAGGCACAGAGGAGCCTGTTGCCTATGGGCTGGAGCTTGAATTCGTAGCTCTCTGTCATCGACGAGCGCTGAAGCAGGATGATCTCATCGATATCATCGAGGGGGTGGAGATGGATCTCAGTCCGCGTGAGATTGCCACGGAGGAAGAACTCCGGGATTACTGTTACCATGTCGCCAGCGCGGTCGGGCTGGTCAGTATCGAAATTTTTGGGTATGAAAAGCCGGAGACGCGGGACTATGCGGAGCAGCTGGGCTATGCCCTGCAGTGGACAAACATCCTGCGTGACGTAGGTGAGGATGCTGAGGAAGGGCGCGTTTTCCTGCCGAATGAGACTCTGCAGCGCCATGGCCTTTCGCGGGAGGAAATTCTGTCGCGCACACCCGACCAGAGTGCCTTTCTCGCGATCGCCACAGAGCATGCTGCTAGGGCGCGGTCCTTTTACGACGCGGCAGAGCAAGCCCTGCCTGAAGCCGATCGGTCGTCCATGCGGTCGGCAGAGCTCATGAAGCGCATTTACTCTGGAATTCTCACTAAGATGGAGGCCGATGAGTTTCGCGTCTTTCAGACACGCTACCGCCTGAGCAAGGGCCGAATGATCACAGAATTTCTCAAGGCGAAGCTTTTTTCTTAGTTTCACCATGCGTAACGCCAGTGCCTGTCCGCAGCTGACACGCTATGGAGGTGGGACTTCAGTCCCACGCAAAAGCCCTGAACACTTCACCGAGAGCTAATAGACGATGGCCAATCCATCGAGTATCCTGAAGTTCGAACCATTCTGGAATGTTGCAGCATCATCTATCACGCCTTCTCCCGGTCATCCTCTTGACCGTGGGGATCAGCCTGTCCGGTCAGGACGCGCTGGAGCCGAGGGCGACGATCCTGCCGCGTGCGGACGTTCAACAGGGTTCGCGGTCTTCGCAGTTGCTCAAGGTCCGTATCTGGCAGCCGATAGGCCCGAATGATCGCGCTGATCTTGCGTGGTCGTTTCAGGAGCTCGCGCGGGGCATTCATGATCAATTCCTCCGCCTGCTGACCAGCAAAAGTGCCGATCAGGTAACCCAGGGCGCGGCGCTTAGCCTGCCTGTCGTGCCTTTGGAGATTTTCCTCGTTGGACAGACTTCCGATCTTTTATCCGGACCACCAGCTCGCCAGAAACTGATCGAGACACCGGATGGCAATCTCAAGGTGGATCTGTATATCCGGCTTCATGACCAGATGACGGATGAGTCCTTCCGCCTCCATCTCATGAGGGCGATGCTGCTCTCCGTAGCTGCCAGGGAGCGGCCGCAGGCTCGCGAGAGATTGGGGCACGAGCAGCCGCTCTGGCTCGTCCATGGGTGGGACGAGCTACTGATTCATCACCAGAATGGCCGACCGAGCGAGAAGTATGCACAGCTCCTGAAGGATGGAGCATTGGGCGATCCGCAGTGGCTCTTCGAGACGAGGGCTGAAGGTCTCGCTCAACAGGCTGCCAGAAAGCGTTTCCGCATCGCGGCCTCTGCGTTTACAGACTTGTTGCTGGCGTCCTCCAACTCTCAGGAAACGATGCGCCAGCTGATTGCGGCCTTTTCCATGGAGCCTGTGAAAAGACCGGAACCGACTCTGAACCTGCTCTTTCCAGAGCTGCGTGAGCTGGATGGTGGACTGGAGCAGTGGTGGGCGCTTCATGTGGCTGCGATGGCTCAACAGCGCGCTCACGAGTTTCTCTCGGCTGATGCGACTTACCAGATCCTGCGAACCGTGCCTATCATCGAGCTGCCTGAGTATATCTGGGAACCCGATGCCAAAACGAAAGAGGTCGGCATGGTGCGCTCGCTATTGCGAAAGCTGAACCCTAAGGCCCCTGAGACTGAGAAGCGGGTATTTGCCGCCTGGCAGGGGACTCTGCATGAGCTGCCCAATCTTACGAAACGTCCAGACGGGGTAGCCTTCCTGCAGGCGCGCATCACGCAGTTGCAGCATGTGCGGGTGCATGGCTTTCCGCTCTTTCGCCCTGTGGTGGAGGGCTATGAGGATCTGCTTATTCAGACTCTCGACGGCAAGCGTATCCCCGATCTAGCAGCTCGATTAGACGGACTGGCTCGTATGAACGAAGACATTGCCAGCTCCGTGCGAAACGCGAAAGCGCTGCTCGATCACTACGAGGCGACCAAGGTCCAGAAGCGCAGCGATACTTTTGATGACTACTTCCGCACGAACAAGCGCTTGCGCGAAGAAATCAGTAAGCCTCGACGTGATCGTATCGGCAAAATCCTCGATGAGTGGGAAGCACGCATCAAGGCACGTTAAACGATGATTGGGTGGAGCACTTTACCGAACACATCCGTCAGTCGGAAGTCACGCCCTGCATATCTATATGTCAGGCGGGTATGATCGATCCCCATCAAGTGAAGGATAGTCGCATGATAGTCGTGCACGTGGCATTTGTCTTTCGCGATATACATCCCGTGCTCGTCTGTCTCACCATAGACTGTGCCCCCTTTGACGCCACCGCCAGCCAGTAGGCAGGTAAAAGCTTCTGCCCAGTGGTTGCGGCCGGGTCCCACCTGGAATGGAGTCCGGCCAAATTCGGTCCCGATCGCGACCAACGTATCTTCGAGCATTCCTCTCTGCTTGAGATCAGTGATGAGAGCAGCGATTGCCTGATCTACCCTTGCAGCCTTTTCCTGGTGGGTCGTATCTAGATTTCCATGTGAATCCCAGTTATCTGATGCTCCACTCTCGATGACTTCGACAGTCCTGACACCATTCTCAGCGAGCTTACGAGCAGTAAGGCATTGCCAGCCGAAACTGGTCTGATCTCCCTCTTCGATCCCGTAGAGGTCTAGGGTGTCAGCAGAGTCCTTCGTGGAGTCGAGTATCTGTGGGGCCACGTCCATCATTCCGCGGGCTGTTTCAAAACTTGCCTGTCTCGACTGCAGGGCGATGTCCTTACCGTGACCTTCCTGGTGTAAGCGATTCAGTTCAGACATCAGCGAAAATTCCAGATCGCGCTGTGTCCGGTCTTCAACTGCGGGTGAAAGGTTCGGGACGGGTGTAGCACCCGGAGTGAACCGAGACCCTTGATGGATAGGGGGAAGGAAGTTGGAGTCCCACAGTTGCGCCCCGCCATAAGGCAGGTTCTCACAGAGAGCCACAAATGATGGTAGGTTCGGGTTCTCGCTCCCCAGACCATGGCTGAGCCATGATCCTATACTCGGCATAGGAACCGTAGCCGAACCGGTGTGAAGTGCTAATGACGCCTGGAAGTGTTCCACGATGTCAGTCTTCATTGAGCGAATCACGCAGAGATCATCGATGACGGACCCTATTTTCGGGAAGATTTCACTAACCTCAATGCCACTCTTTCCGTATCTCTTAAATTCAAAAGGACTACCTGCTATGGGTTCCGTTGTCACCCCTCGGAGATTAGGAGCTTCGATCATTTTGCCATGATCCCGGCGTAATGCAGGTTTCGGGTCAAACGTTTCGAGATGAGAAAACCCACCGGTGAGAAAGATGAAGATAAAGCGCTTTGCTTTCGCCTCATGGTGCAGGCCGTTCAGTCGGGTAGCCCCGAATCCATTCTGCTTAGCGAGCAGCTGCAGCTGACTGCTTAAGGCAGGCGCTGAAAGGAGGCTTGTTTGCAGGAAGCGTCGTCTCGATTTGTTCATGATAAGCTTTCTAGTTGAGGGTGACAAATTCATTGCTCGAAAGAATGGCTCTCGAGAGGGAGGTCCAGATACCCGTTTCGGTTTGGTTCGTTTTACCAGCATCACGGAGGAACTGGGTGAATGTCGCGTCTTCTTCAGGACGGATTTTACGTTGATGGACATGTCTCACAATCCATCCCAGGCGTGAACCCTCCGGCTGACGCAGAGCTTCTTTCGCCAGGGCCTGAGAATATCGTTGCAGTTTATCACTGTTCATGAAGAAAAGTGCCTGAGCGGCAACGGTAGAGGAATTTCGTGATTCGGTCGACGTATTGGGGTCGGCACCGTCGAAAAGCGCAAGATACGGGTTCGCGACCATCCGTGACTGCATGAGATACACGGAGCGGTGATTGTTATCATACGATGCCTCGAAAGGATAGTGTTGTGTGTATTCCCAGTCCAGAATCTCAGGGAACGGATGTGACTCCGGGTGCGAAAAATCGATCAGATTTGCGGCTACCAACAGCCGATCGCGTATTTCCTCAGCAGTGAGACGACGTCGTTCACCGCGCCAGAGGTAACGATTTTCCGGATCGGATTCAAGGTTCCCCTCATGATCTGTGGATGAGCGTTTCCAGGCCTCGGTATTGAGAATCAGACGATGCATTGCCTTCTGAGACCAGCCTTTGGCAATAAACTGTCGAGCGAGCTCATCCAGGAGGGCGGGGTGACTGGGGGCTTCTCCGCGGAGCCCGAAATTAGACTCGGAAGCTACCAGCCCATTACCGAAATGGTATTGCCATATTCTATTGACCATCACCCGTGCGGTCAGGGGATGATCTGGGTGAACGAGCCAGTTTGCCAGCTGCAGTCGGCCACTTTCATTATGTGTGATTTCCTCGAGAGGCACATGGCGCTCTATGCTGGAGATGACACCTCTTTTAATTACCGGACCAGCATTTTTGGGTTCACCACTCCGCTGGAGCCGTGAGTTTCTCACCTCCCCTTCAGATACTGCATACGCCAACGGGATAGCTTCCGTAAATCCTCCACGCTTGTAGGATCGATAGTAATCCTCTGCCGCCAGCTTAGTGACCTTCTCGAACTTCCGCCGCGCAAGCCTGAGTTCACGCTGCAACTCTCTTTCTGCTGCCGGGTCGTGAGCCTTTTTCGCTTCGATTTTTGCAAGTTCTAGACCTGCGGGATGGGTTTTCTTCATCGTCTCCGCAAGTGCCTCCCGTTCCGACTGAAGCTCCATATATCGCTGTCTATCTGCAGCGACCGATGCAGCGTCGGTCAGAGGGACCATGTTGCGTCGGCCATAATCGCGTGTCGTAAACTCCTCTGCTCCTGCCCATGGGAAACGGGTGCTGTTGAATATACCATATAGTGCGTAGTAATCCTCATCCGTAACGGGATCGTATTTGTGATCATGACATCTTGCACAGCGAAGCGTCAAACCCATGAAAGCCTGCCCGAAGGTATCCAGTGTATCTTCCAGAGTCAGATGCCATAATTCATAGGGTCCGGTGCCATATCTTCTGCTCAGGCCGAGAAATGTTGTGGCTATCAAGGCATCGCGAGCTGCTGTCGCGTCAGGTAGATCGCCTGCGATGAGGTCACCGGCTAACTGCTCACGGACGAACTGATCATAGGGTTTGTCGTCCTGGATGGATTTGATAATGTAGTCCCGGTAGAGTCCTGCTTCAGGAATGGGGAAGTCTGCATTATCTCCGGCGGTATCAGCATAACGAACAACATCCATCCAGTGCCTGCCAAATTTTTCCCCATACCGAGGCGAATCGAGCAGCTGTTCGATCAGAACTGACCAGTAATCAGGATCGCTTTCTAACCGTCGGGTGGCAGCCTGTAAATCCTCATAGGTGGGCGGGAGGCCGTGAAGCGTGAAATACAGCCGTCTGACCAGAGTGTCCCAGTCCGCTCGCGGGTTCGCAGTTAGCTGCTGACTTGCCAGCGTCTCATTGATCTGCTCATCGATCCAGCGATGATCAGAAGGATCGATGGACGAAGAGGGTGCTGCTGTGAGAGGGGTGAAGGACCAATG
>JAHDFZ010000205.1 GCA_020627905.1 Verrucomicrobiota bacterium | reverse complement strand
CTGCCGAACAGCCTCAAGCCTTCACAGCTGGGAGAGGATCCGGTGGATGACGCCAGCTTCGCGCCGCTGCCTCAGAGTCTCCTGGACTCCAAGATGTGGACACAGCTGAATAAGGATCTCGTCGACTGGCTCTACGGCAACCATACCGTGACGATTTATAAGAGCCCTCTAACCGGGCTCTACTCGAGTATCGGCGAGAGCGAAGGTGACTTTCGCGGGCGGCTTGCTCATGAAGCCCATGAGATCCGCGATGAAAAAGTCGAGGAGTTAGCCGAGAAGTATGAGAAGAAGATCAAGACGATCGAGGACCGCATCGGCAGGGCACTCGATACGGTAGCCGAGCAGAAAGCACAGGCGAATAGTGCGAAGCTGGACACAGCGATGCGTATTGGTGGAACCATCCTGGGAGCGGTCCTTGGCCGACGGATTGGCACACGCAGTCGCAGTGCGATGTCGGGCGCTTCACGAGCCTGGAAAGAGAGCCGGGACGTCAGTCGTGCCGAGGATAAGGTCGAGGATTTGCAGGAGGAATTGGAGGATCTCGAAAGAGAATGCGAAGAGGAGCTCGCTCAGCTGCGTGAGGATCTGGATCCTGCGAACGAGCAGCTGGATACCATTCTGCTCAATCCCCTGAAAAAGAATTGCTCAGCAAAATTGGTCGGGGTCGTCTGGATGCCCTATCGCCTGAACCCGCAGCCGCAGCTGGGCGCTGCCTGGTAATGAGAAATGGGTGATTCACTGGAAGAGCTCGATAAGAAATACCTCTGGCATCCCTTCACCCAGATGAAGGGATGGATGGAGTCCGATGAGGATCCTCTCGTTCTTGACCGAGGCGAGGGTCCCTACCTGTTCGATCGGAAAGGGCGTCGGTATTTTGATGGGAATAGCTCCATCTGGACAAACATCCATGGGCATGCTCATCCGAAGATCAACGAAGCCATCCGGCTGCAGTCGGAAAAGGTATCGCATGTCAGTGCTCTCGGGTTTTCCAATGAGCCGGCCATTCGCTTAGCGGAAACCCTTGCAGGCTACTTTCCGACAGGGACGCTCGATAGGGTGTTCTTCAGCGATAATGGCTCTACCGCGATCGAGTGCGCCTGCAAAATGGCAGTGCAATATCGGCAGCTCGCAGGGGAGACGGAGCGGACGCGTTTTCTCAGCTTTTCCGGGGCTTATCATGGTGACACGGTGGGAGCCGCTTCATTAGGTGGTATTCCGACTTTCTTTGAGCGCTTCGGGGGATCTGGCTATGAGGTGGATATTCTGGAGTCCATCGAGGCACTCGAGCATTACGAAAATCCGTCCCGCTGCAATGCCGTCATCATCGAGCCGCTCATCCAGGGGGCCGCGGGCATGCGCAAGTGGCCGGAGGGTTCGCTAAAGACGCTGCGGAAGTGGTGCGATGATCATGGTGCGCTCCTGATTCTGGATGAGGTGATGACGGGCTTTGGACGCACCGGGAAGCTCTTCGCCCACGAGCACGAGGGGGTGATTCCCGACTTTCTCTGTCTCGCGAAAGGCCTGACGGGGGGATATCTCCCGCTGGCAGCCACCTTGACCACTGATCGTGTCTACGAGGCATTCCTCGGGGAATACGAGGAGCTGAAGACTTTCTTTTATGGGCATAGCTATTGCGCCAATCCATTGGGTTGCGCCGCTGCCCTGGCCAGTTGGGAAATCTTCGAGCGGGAGGCTGTGCTTGAGAATTTACCACCTAAAATCGAAGCCTTTCGTTCAGCCCTCGATCTGTGGGAACAGGAGGATGCTGCGGTGTCCGAGATCCGCTCAGTCGGGCTGATTGCCGGGATCGACATCGTAGATCCGAAAACAGGTGAGCCGCTTGATTGGCGTCTGGAGACAGGTGCTCGCATTTGCCGAGAGGCCCGGCGTTTTGGGTTGCTCACTCGACCCGTGCGCGACACCCTGACGCTGATGCCTCCGCTATGTGCCACGAAGCAGCAGATCGTCGATGCTGTCATCGCTCTGCGCAAAGCTACGGTAGAACATTTTATGCGATGAAGTGGGAGATTGGAGCCATCGGTTCGCCGTCGCTGAAATATGCAAAGGCTGGTATCGCTGAATATGAAAAGCGCCTCCAGCGCTACGCGAAAGTGTCACTGACAACTCGCTGGAAAGAACAGGGTTCGGAGAAGAATTCACAGAACCTGCTCGATTTCAGCAACGGAGCCCTGCGCATTGCTCTTGATGAGAGAGGAGAGCTGTGGTCGACAAGAGAGTTCGCCTCTCACGTGAGTGATTGGCAGATGAACGGGGTAAAACGAGTAACCCTTCTCATTGGCGGTGCGGATGGGCACACGCCTGCGCTGAGAGAGCAGGCAGATCACGTCATCTCTCTCAGCCGCTTCACCATGCAGCATGAGCTGGCTCTTGTCGTGCTGTTGGAGCAGATCTATCGGGTCCACACCCTCCTGCGCGGCGAGCCTTACCATCGAGATTGAGGCATCACCCAGCGTTTCTTTTTGGGGAGTTGGGAATTCATTCCCAAAGCGAAAGCCCTGCCACCGAAGCCCTGCACTCCGAGCCAGATATCGTCCGCGAATCAATTCGCGACTCCCCGACGAGACTGATGCGAACTATGGAATCGCGACTTCAGTCGCGTGGCACAAGCGCGAATCTCACCCAAGGAATTTACAACTCCCATAGCTTCCTTGAGCGGCAGATTGCGGGTTAAGTGCTCGGCAGATTGCTCTCTACTTAACCGTCAAATTGCCCTCTACTTAGCCGTCAAATTGCTCTTTGGCCTGTGAAAGCAGCTCACCTTAGCTCTTCTGGTCTTCAGCGAGCAGGCTGGTGCGACAAAGCTTGGCGTAGACTCCATCTACGGCGAGCAGCTTCTCATGATCGCCTTCTTCGATGATCTTGCCATGATCGAGAACGTAGATGCGATCAGCATTGCGCACTGTCGAAAGTCGGTGGGCAATAACGAAGCTCGTCCGCCTCTGCATGAGCGATTCGAGCGCACCCTGGATGAGCTTTTCGGTCTCGGTGTCGACTGATGCCGTAGCTTCGTCCAGCAGCAACAGGGGGGGATTCTTAAGAATCACCCGCGCAATGGCGATGCGCTGCTTTTCGCCGACGGACAGTTTTACCCCGCGTTCCCCGACATTGGTCAAAAGCTGCTCCGGGAGTCGTCTGACAAAGTCCTGGGCGTTAGCCGCTTTCAGCGCGTCCCACATCATCTCGTTTGTGCAGTCAGGTGCACCGAGGCGCAGGTTCTCTTCGACGGTCCCGTTAAAGAGGAAACTCTCCTGGGTCACGTAGCCGATCGTCCTGCGGAGCTCACGTTTGTTGACGGTAGATAGGTCGACGCCATCCAGCGTGATCGTCCCAGAGTCTGCTTCGTAGAAGCGAGTGAGAAGGTTAATGATCGTCGACTTCCCTGCTCCCGTATGGCCAACGAGGGCGATCATCTCTCCTGGGGCTGCGTGGAGCGAGACCCCATCGAGTGTTGTCAGGTCTTTGCCGTAAGAAAAGCTGACATTCTCAAAGCTTACTGCGCCCTGAACTGGCTCTTTGAGCGATCCGCCGTCGAGCAGGTTTCGTTCTTCATCTGCATCAAGAATTTCGAAGACGCGCTCAGCCGCCGTGCGACCCGACTGAATGATCTGGTTGAGGGAATGGAGGCGATTGATCGGCTCGTAGAACAAATTGAGCGTTGCGAGATAGGCCACAAAAATTCCAAGCTCGTCCTCAAGCTGAGCATCGGTCGGCAGCTGGATGATGCTGTAGGCACCATAGCCGACGACGAGGGCATAGCCGAGATTCCGGCAGAACTCCATGCTCGGGCTGTAGCAGGCCCATACACGCATGAGGTGCAGGGTGGCCCGGCGCAGAGCATTGCTGGACTCGTTGAATCTGCCGTGCTCGCTCTTCTCCCGTGCAAAAGCCTTGATCTGCTGGATCCCATCGACGTTGTCATGTAGTAGGGAGTTCATCTCGCTAGTCGCTTTGCGCACTTTCCGATAGCGGGAGGGGGCGGTCTTAGTGTAGGTCCAGGCCCCGAGGATGAGAAAGGGCATGGGGATCATGGCGACGAGAGCCATCTGGGCATCCAGAAAAAAGAGATAGACCCCGACGACGAGGATCTGCAGCACAGCGACGATTCCCTGCTCGATCCCGTCGATGAGGACACGCTCCATGGCAGTGACGTCCTCTGTCACTCGCGTCATGACATCTCCGGTGCGCTTATTGTCGAACCAGCGCATCGGCAGGTGCTGGATCTTCTGATATAGGTCAGAGCGGATGTCGAAAATCACCTTTTGCTCAAAGGTGTTATTGAGGATGATGCGCAGTGCGTTAAATAGATTTGAGAGTAGAAAGGCACCACCGGCGATGAGCGTAAGCGGAAGCACCTTATCGAGGTCACGTTCGGGGATGACGTCACTGACGATCCGTTTGGTGACCTCCGGGAAGGTAATCACCAGAAGGGTCATCAGGATCGCGCACGCCAGCTGCGAACTAGCCAGGATGGGGTAGCGCTTGAGGTAGGAAAAGACGCGAAAGACCGTTTTCATAAAAAGGAAAAAACCCCAGCGGGTCGCCTGGGGTTTCTTTGATTACGGATGGAGGCCGTAGTCGAGGCAGAAAATATCTGTCCCCTTATCCATTTAACTCCTCGACGACTTTTTCGAAGCTCTCTTGATCAGCGAAGCTCAGCGCTTTCGCCTTGCGGTCGATCCGGCGCATCAGTCCTGCGAGAACTCGACCGGGGCCGAGCTCGACAAACAGCGTCTCTCCCTGGTCGATGAGTCCCTGGATGCTCTCGCCCCAGCGGACAGATCCACTAACCTGTCGTGTGAGAGTCTCGCGAATGTCGTCCTCGCTGGTGACAGCGCGAGCGTCTACGTTGCAAATGACAGGTGTCTCGGGAGCGCTGAAAGTCGTTTCTGCCAGAACGCTGGCGAGCTTGTCCTGAGCGCCGCGCATCAGTCGGGAGTGATAGGCCCCGGCTACGTCCAGCTCAGTCGGGATGCGCACGCCGTGGTCGCCAGCCAATGCGACCGACTTCTCGATGCCCTCCTTTGTGCCGGAGAGAACGATCTGGCCGGGGGCGTTGAGGTTCGCTACGTCGACATCGCAAGCTTCTGCGAGTTTTCGCACGTCTGCTTCCTCGCCGCCAATCATGGCCGCCATGCTGCCCTGCGTTTCATTGGTGCTTTCCTCCATGAAAGAGCCGCGCTTGGCGACGATGTCCAGGCCGGTGGCAAAATCATAAGTCCCGGCGGCGGCGTGAGCGGTGAATTCGCCCAGGGAAAGACCGGCGTAGGCTCCCACCTCCAGATCGGGAACGGCGGCACTCAGTTTTTGCAGGCAGGCGAGCCCATGGACATAAAGGGCGGGCTGGCAGAATGAGGTCCGCGTGAGCTCGGCAGACGGGCCATCGAACATCACGTCGGTCAATGAGTAGCCGAGCGCGTCATTGGCCTGATCCATGAGCTGGCGGCTGGCCTCGTCTGACTCATAGAAGTCTTTTCCCATCCCGACGGTTTGGGCTCCCTGTCCAGCGAACATTAAAACAACTCGTTTTCCCATGGTTCAAATGATGATTGTGATTTGCGACATCTGAAAAATTGCTCAGCCGTCTGCGCGCGGCTATACTGTTGGCTTTTGGGCCTATTGCAAACGGCTTTTGTGCCGCTTCGGTCCGCGTCCACCACAAGAGGAAAACATGACACCATCCCTGACAGCCCGCATGGAGCAGCTGCAGATCTTCGAGCGGGATCTCGCGGAGCAGTTTATCCTCGGTTCAGGGGCCGGTGGGCAGAAGATCAACAAAACTGCGAGCTGCGTGCTGCTGACGCATCGACCTACGGGGATCCAGGTGCGCTGTCAGAGTGGGCGCTCGCGCTCACAGAATCGCATCGAAGCTCGTGAGACTTTGTGTAGTCTTGTAGAGACTCAGCGCCGGAAAGCAGAGCATCGAGTGAAGGCAAACATCGCTAAGCGGCGCTTTGCGACGAAGAAGCGGAGTGCTCGGCAGAAACGCGAGATGCGGAAGAACAAAACCTTCCGCTCTGAGAAGAAGCAAAATCGGCAACGCGTCCGGTTTTAGGTATTCGTTTGCTTCGCGGGCGTCCGCTTTCTCCCTCGGGGATGAAACTGCTGGTGGGTGGCTTTCAGCCGATCCTGATCGACATGGGTGTAGATCTGCGTGGTAGAGATATCCGCATGGCCCAGCAGCTCCTGAATCACTCTCAGGTCAGCGCCGTTACCCAGTAGGTGTGTAGCGAAGCTATGGCGCAGCAGGTGCGGGTAGACCTTTGTGCTGATCCCGGCAAGCCTGGCACGCCGATCGACGATCTGGCGAATGCGCGATGTGGTCAATTCCTTCCCCCATTTCGAGAGGAACAGAATCCCAGGAGTTTGCGGACGGACAAGGCTCGGGCGCTCTTCATCCAGGTATCGAGATGTCGCCTCGCAGGCGGCTCGCCCCATAGGGATGACACGGGTTTTATTCCCTTTTCCCGTCACGCGGATGAACCCCTCTTCGAGATGGACATTCTCCAGGCGCGCTGTCGTCAATTCCGCGACTCGGAGACCGCTGGACGATAGGAGCTCCCGGATCGCGCGGTCTCTCCGGCTGAGCGGGCGGGTCGCATTGACAGATTCCAGAAGCTTTTTG
>JAHDFZ010000204.1 GCA_020627905.1 Verrucomicrobiota bacterium | reverse complement strand
AAACGCCACCTTCCTTCATCATTCGAAAGATTCGCTCGCGCGAGTGCCCGCGGAGAGTCAAGGTATCCGCTGCCAGATCAGCCATTTCCTGATAAATTCTAGTCAGAGCTTTGCTTTCAGCGTTCGACAGTTTTTCAATCTCTGCTTCATTGAGCTTCTCGCGTCGCCACTCGGTGTCGATGGAACCAGCGTTCCGCAGGCTTTTATTGAACGCTCGAAACTTGTCCACTGCTGCCCGATCCACGTCAATGGTGTAGGGACGGAGGCCCAGCGCCTGAGCGGCCATGTCCTCAATGGTAGCGGTGGTCCCCATGTAACCCACCTCCTCCTTTCGAGCTTTCTGGAAACGGAGAGAGGTTCTTACGATACCTGGAGTAAACTGACTTTTCCCCCAGTGTGTGGCGATCGCTCGATACTTATACCACGGGTCATCTTTAGCGCGCTCTTCGTTGAAAATCTGTGCGCCGCTTTCCTTGGTGTTTACGTTGATTTCACTGACCACTTGGGTGGTGATGTTCAGATCAGTGAATCCAGAACTCAGTCCTTTGAGTGCTTTCCAGAGGCCGGACGACATAGAATCGGCATTCAATCCCGCGTGCATCGCGTTGAAAAAAGCCTGCTGCGGGATCCAATACGAAGGGTCCGCATATCGGACTCTACCTTTATCAACCCCCATGAACATGACGCTTTTGTCCTTCAGCCATGGGGGAAGGAAACTTCTTTGCAGCGCCTCTGCAGAATCTTCATTTTCCTCTGATTCATCGTTAAGCGCATACAGTGCGCCTGTTACAGCGAGCATCCCCACGATCCGCTTGGCACCCCTCTTCCTTGCCTCTGGGCTGCTGGAGCGTAGTTCTCTACCAGCTATAAACGCCGAATTGGCCGTGTTGCGCATGAGCTCGTAGCTAAAGCTCACATAGGTAGGGACAAACAGGCCGTATTGGGAAAGTTTTTTGAGCGATGCAGGGACCAGATCATAGTTCTGTGTTGTGGCGATTGTTCGTTCCGCCGCCTGCTCAATGAGCTCAGACATCTGTGCGCTCGGAGCTTCCCTCGCGGCTGATTCCAGCTCGTAAATGAAGGCATTCGTTTTGGCGGCGTTATCAGGGAGATTGTAGAGCTTAGAAGCGCCTCCGGTGGCTTTTTGAGCAAATGCCGGGACATCGAACCCGGCAGCCAGAGTGTCGGCCATATCTCTGGCCATGACGCTTGTGTCACGGATGCCATGCATTGCCATCTCGTGCTTGAGGGTCTTTCGACGAATTTTACGCCCGCCGCCATTGCGCAGAAAGTCGGCTCCTGTCTGCTCGTAAAGCTCGGTCTGCTCAGCTAGGGAATAGTCGGACCGATCTGTGCCTATGTTCCCGGTCAATGTGTTTAGGTATTGGTAAGCGCCCGACACGCTCAGCCTTCCGTTCAGCAGCTCATTAGCGACACCACCAACTAAGTTAGTCGGATATGACGCTGGATTCAAAATTACTTGAGCAAACTTCCCGATACCCCCTCCTGTCGCCAGCGTTTTACCAATCAGTTTGAACAGCTGGTTCCCCTCTCCTTTCGTCCCCCACATGCGCCGCAGTTCGTCGGCCACCTCCTGACGGACCCATAGCTCACCAAACCCCTTAAAAGCTGGTTCTTGGCGATAGCTGGTTCGCTGCTCGTATATCACATCGCCCGCTTCGTCAGTTATCACTTCACCGTTCGGGCTGGTCCGCGGCACCTCCGTCTTTGTCTCGGTGGCATCAATGCGAGCAAACCGACGTGCCTCCGCGTCTTTACTTCGACTGGCTAGACCCTCAGCAATCATAAACTCCGCCATCTGCTTTTGCAGACGGTAGTCCTGCACGATCTTTGCCGCCTTCTTTCCGGTTGCCCGGATATTCGTCGCCGGATCGCGCACCTCCCCGAGTAGGTCCAGGATCGCCGGAGAAAGCTGCTTCCGCTTAATGAACGAGGTCACATCGACCCGCCCAGCGGATCCAGATCCGAAGTAAAACCCTTGAGCGCGGGCCGGATCCAGCATCTCGCGGATGATGCCGTCTGCCTCCTGAATGAGTTCTGCATCCGTGGCTTTTGGAGATTGCTGATCCAGCACCCCAGCAATCTCTTTCATCGCCGCCGTGTAGATCTGCGGATACTGATCTTTGACAGTCTCGTAATTCCAGTTCGCTTTGGGATCGAAGACCTTGAACTCTCGCAGGATATACTCACCTTTGTTCGCTCCGACTGTTTCGACAAGCCGTTCATTCAGCACGTTCTCGTCAATCAGCCTCTGGGAAATGATGTCGATGTTTGCCCGCTGGGTGGCGATCCGTTCGCTGATCTCTTTGGGTAGGCGCTTCTGGGCCTTCTCGTCGCCACGCAGGGCAAAATACATGTCGGAGGCCAGAGCGTCACGATTGACAAGCTGGCCTGATCGACCGGATCGATTCACGTATTGGTCATAGGCGGCAGCCACCGCGTTGGCTCCCTCCGTAAACAAATTCTCAAATGCCTGTGTCGCCGACTGGCTTTGGCGAATCATGTGTCGCATCGTCCAGGGATAGTTACCCTTGTCGATGATCGTCCGAGCAGCGCCGTGGAGAAACTTGTCGAGCTTACTGGCAGTCTCCGGGACAGCGATACGTAGCCGCGGCTCTCCCAGCTCTTTGGCCGCTCGCGGGTTTTCTTTCAGGAACGCATTGAAGCCAAGAACCTCCTGACCTCCAGTAATCTGATCAAACATGCGCGGCCCCGTCGACATATCGCCATAGACCGTATTTCCCCGATCGTTTTCCATGATGGCATCCACCAGGTCAGCCGGGGACTCAAAGTCGAAGCCCCACTCACTCAAAGCGCTGACGGCCTCATCGGGCCGCTTTCCTGTTTTACTCCACCGGCGCCCGAATCCCACGCGTCGACCACTCTCGGTAGCCGCCACCTGAAACTCTCCGGCCAGCGGGTCGCCGTCCTGAGCAAGCTGCGTCGGCGTGCGAATTCCACCAATCTTAGCGATGGCCTCATCAAGAGACAGGCCATCACCCGCAGCGAAGTCATCACGCATACCATCAAGCGCTTGCTGGTCGTAAAAGTTGGCGAGTTCTTCCTGAATCAGCGCGTCCTCTGCCAAAGACTCCGCCAGTGCCAACAGTTCATCTTCTCGCAGCGTCTCGTCGGCCAGAAACTGAGCCCGTGCATCGTCGGAGGGCAAAGCCTCGTATCGCTGCACGCGCTCGCGCTGAGGCTTTCGCAGGGCAGAACGGTTCGCTCCCTCATCCTGCTCAGGACGATAGAACTTCTCGAGTTCGGCGCTGGCCACTTTGTCCTGAGGGTTGGCCTCCAAGATGTCCTCAATGTCTTCCAGCGTGGGTTGACGGTCTTCGACAAACGCAGCCTTTTCGCCTTCCGGCAATCGCTGGTAGGCTTCCACAAAAGTCGCGCGATCTAAAGTGATTTCGCCACCTGCCTGGCTTCCCGAGGCTTCAGGCGAAACAGCTCCTGCAGCTTGCTGGCTCGGGTCTTGAGCGTCATTGCCTGCAAGTCCGCTATCCGCTGGCTGCTGAGCGTTTCCTTCACCCGCCGTAGTGTCTGATTGTTGTCGTTCATCTCTTCGTTGCTGAATTTTTTGCCTGACCGCTCTCGTGCCGGCTCGTGCCCCGCGATACGCGCTACCTGTCGCCGCACCAGCTCCCTGGAGCGTCAGGGCCATAAGCGCGCCCTCACCCATCGCAGCAAGCGCGTCACCACGGGAATCCTCGACGACGGACTGTGCGCCCTCGGTGAGGCTTTCCTGAGTGACGTTGAGAGCGGTATCCTTCGCTATGCTGGCTGCACGTCCTGACTTGCTGGCCGCTGCCGCAGCTTTCAGCGTCTTCCCGGACAGGCCAAGTCCCACAATATTCGAACCCATCTCAATCGGATCGGTCGATGCGTCTACAACGGCCTTTCCAAACTCTGATTCGCCCAAGACGCTGCGAACAATTCCCAGCGCTCCGTTGGGATCTGATAGCAGGATATCGCTCCGAGCTTTGCTTTCGAGAATATCGCCCCGCTCTGCCACAATGCCCACATATTCGTCGAACGTGGCATCGTCCCGCGTCAGCATGTAGTCATCAAGCAGCATCTGAAGCTTAGGACTCTGCTGCAGCGTCTTCATGCGAAACGCGCCTTTATCCTCTCGCCCTTCCTCTCGGTGGTAGCGAGCAGCCTCGAAGCGGATCTCTTCGTTTCGCTGGATCAGCCACTCGCCCTTGGCCGCCGGACCTTCTGGGAAGTTTCCTTCGTCGAGATCCTTCTGGAACTGATCCAGCTTCCTATCGAGCAGCTCGCGACGATCTACGCTGCGAGCACCCCGCTTGCCTTTGCGCAGGGTGAAACCTTCCTCAGCCAGCCGCACGGCATCCACGCCGGAGGCATAGCGATCATTGACCACCTCATCGAAGCGAGAGGCTACGCGCTTGCTTTTCTCGCGGAGTTCGGCCCCGAGAGTCGATTCCTCATCGATGCCGTCATTGACGCCGACTACTTTCCCGAGGGCCGCTGGTATATCGCGGGCAAGCAGTTTGCCTCCCTCCGCTACCTGTGTCGGTATGGCTGCCACGCTGGCACCGATCGATGTGGCGGCTTTCTTGCCAAAGTCAGCGGCTTTCTCGCCGAATGTCTCCAGTTCTTGCAGCCGGGCGCGTTCGCCTTTGATCTGATCACTGATCGTCTTCCGGTAGCTGTCCTGGTAGCCGGGCAAGGTCTCGGCGAAACGCTGTGCCTGGCGCGCATATTCGCTGAGCACCTGCAGTTTCTGATCGGTGGTGGCGGCCTGAAACTCGTCAGACGTCCTGATTTCCTTCCACCGCGGCGGTTGCTGCACCTGCATGATTCTAGTCAATGACGCCCTGGACAAATGCACCGCCGGTCAAAGGTGGCCCAACTGGCGCTGGTTCTGCAGCGGGTTCCCTAGGCGAAACTTGATCGCTAGGGATGACGTCCAGAATCGGTAGGCCGTCGGGTGTGACGCTTGGAGGATCAACAAAACCAGAATCCGCACTCGGACTTTGAATTCGTGACTGACGCTGCACGCGCAACGCCTCGTCACGACGGCGTGTCAATGCGCCCACCACAGCTTGACTTTCTTCAACTGCAGCGATTGCAGAGGGTGACGCTTCCCCGCTCTCTATCTGGCCTTTTAACGCATCAAGCTTGCGTTGCTCTGATTTCAAAAGTGCGGCTTCCGCCTCTGATAACCCTTGGCCTCTAAGGGAATCATTTCTGTCAAATTGATTGTATGGAGAATCCTGGGCAATATCGAGGAAGATCGACTCGTCAAAGTTTTCCATCAGCTTAAATGCCTCCTCTGCAATCGAAACCCCTTCGTTGTTAAGCCGATCATACAAGCTGCGAAAATTCGGCTTGAGGTCATTTCGATTGAGCCCACGCAGGCTATCTTTCTGAGTTTGAACTGACTCGCGCTCGAGAGCTGCAATGTTTTCGGGTCGAGCATTTTCCTTTGCCCATACCGCCTCCCATGCGGCTACAGCGTTTCTGCCTCGTGCTTTTGCGGCAGCTTCGGCCTGACGCAGGTTAAGAAAGCCAGGTGTAAATCCATAGGGGTTCGGGTCTTCTTGAGGGCTATCGGAGAAATCCACCGGCCCTTCTGCAATCGGACCTGACTCCGGGAACAGACCATTACTGGGCTTTCGTTGATCATTAGGCGTGCCAGCAGAGTAGCCCCCACCTTTCATAAAGGCGTCTGCCTCATTTTTAGTGGCAAACATCTGGCTTTGTCCATTTGGAGCAAGGGCGAGGTATCCCTTCCCACCATTGGCGTCGATGAAGTCCTTGCCTTTTTCGTAGAACTTGCGCTGTGTGTCTGCGTCGCCCTGAATCCCGAAGCAACCCTGTGTGCCGCACGATCCGCCATCCGGGTGCATGCGAAGCAAAGTGCGATCTTTATCTGGAAAGCGAGGATCCGGCACACCGTCCGTGCCGTCAGGATTCAGCATGTCGAAAGAAAACCCAAAGCCACCTTTCATCATGCCTCCTTTGTCCGATCGACGACGAGCATTAGAAATTTGATACACTCCAGACGGCGCTTTGCCTCTGCCTTTGCCGCCGGAAACGAAAGAAAAAACCGACCCACCCACAACGAGGGTGCCAGCTTGCCCTTGACCGCGACCTGATTTTGAAAAGCTTCCGGGCGAAACTCGATAGTCGTTGAGCCCGTCAATATCTAAACCACCCCAGGTAGGCAGTCCGTTTTCGTCGAGACCGCCTTTTGAATTGCCCGCGGTGCCACCACCATAAGCGCTTTGCTGATAACCGCCGTTTGCAATCCAGTCATTGAACGAGCGTTCCTGTTGCGCCGCTTCCACTTTGAGGTTGTGATCAGCTCGCAGCCGACTCTCCTTGAGCATGTCGGTTTCACGATCCCATGCGGCATCACGTTCTTTCTGGGCAAACTTCATGTAATCCATCTCCTGAAGATGGCCGAACTTGTCCTGTGCCAGAGCCATCTCCTGCCCCGCCCGCATGTCATTCAGGTAGATCTGCGACGAACGCTGAGCGGCAGCCATGCCGTCGAAAAAGTCCCTCACGAAATCCACCTCGCGGGCGTTGCTCTCAGCGCGAACGGGCTGAATTGCTGATACTGGTAGGCTCATATCCTAAAAAGCTGATCCAAGCGCCCGCAGTCCGGCACCGAGTGATTGTCCAAAGTTGGAGAAGCCGCGCCCGC
>JAHDFZ010000203.1 GCA_020627905.1 Verrucomicrobiota bacterium | reverse complement strand
TCAAGTTGACTAGTTTCAACATTTAAGTACACAAAAGCGGAAATACTTGTTCTGAGTGAGATGCAGTCGGCAACGCAGCCAAATGCTCTTCGATCTGCTGCAGGACCTGCGCTTGCTTCTCGTCGTTTTGATAACGTCGGTGATCATAAAGCCGCTCGCACGAGAGCATAAAGAGGATGAAAGGATGTGCTTCATCGCGAACTGCATCGCGGTAAAAACCAGCATCAACCCACCGCTGCAGCCAACCACACTCAAGCTTTGCCATTTGAAGTCCTAATAATCCATGATCGACCAGATCGGAGGATTCCAGCTTGCTGAATGAGTCAGCCCACTGACCAGGATGCGGCTTGAACGGATGATCAGCGTAATGCCGAGCCAGGCCAGTGAGAGCTCCATCGAGCGAAGCAAGATCGTCTGCACTCGTATCCCCTTCATCAAGCCATGGCTGATAGTTCGCCCGAAAAAATCGGAGCCAGGCATCATAGAGAGATGGATGTTTTTCCTCACCCAGCTCCAGATGTAGAGGAGGAGCATTTGGGTCGGTGATCACATCACGCTCCGCAAGAGGCACAAATTCTTCAGCAGATAGGAAAGTTGAAAAAGCTAGGACTGCGGAGATCCGTCGGCAGAATTTGTTCCGATTCATACGGATAGGTCACAAAAAACCGACGTAGATGCAAGACATACTGTGCATAGGTATCGCCCCCAAGTCCTAGTGTTTGCGAAATTTTCGCTCACAATCGGTGTCCATTCGGCACAACTGAGCATCAAGAGCCCGCAAAGCGCTCGATGAAGCAAGCAACCAGCTCAATGAAAGAGACCGATTCCCTACTGTTTGGAAGAGGAAGAGAAGTTAGATTCACCTATCCACCTGAACGGAGACTAGCTCACTCCAAAGCCCTCTGATGAGCAATCACATCAGACAGCAAAGGCACCCCAGGCTCCCACTGCACAACTACTTCTTTCTCAATCTTCTTCACGCTCAAGTCATCAGCCAGGCTCCAGTCCTCTGGAAGGCGTTTCCAGCTTTTCCCCTCTTTGCCAAACGGGGGCGCCTGCACTTCGTTCAGGATGGGAATTCCCAGCCCCGCCTGCTGGTCAAAGATGTAGGAAAAACGATAGCGTTCACCATCTTTGAGTGATCCGTTAGTCATCTTATGCTCGATCAGTCGACCTCGCTCATCGGCCAAACGCACCCAAAGTGACTTATCAGCGGCCCTCTGGATAAAGGTGATTCGGCTTTTACCTGATCGCCCCGCCACCTCGAAAAGCACCTTGTCCTTTCTTGTGGGATGAAAATCAAATGTAGCGTGAATGGCAAAGCCCTTGCCCACTGACACATTCTTTGCTCCGGCCGAAAGCGGCACAACATCTTTAGCAGCGCGAGTTTCCCCCGAAAGCTGACGGCCCATTGCTTTCACCTTTGAGGCAGGAAACCGCAAGTGGCGAGCTGTCATCTTGTCAGTTGTAAAGAAAGTCACATCGCCGTTCTCATGTTCCAGCACTCCTGGATAACTCATCCCCAGAGTGTTGGCGGGCATCTTATAGCCATAGGTGACAATCTCCGGCTGCGACCAGACGATCTCTCCCGCTCGCTCTTCCCCTAACGATGCCCATACGACGTTACGCGGCAGGAAAATCTTTGACCGTTCAGGTCCTGACGCGTTGTGATACCAGAGTAGATAACGCCCGTCCTTCAATCTCGTGGGCAAGGTGCAAGCCAGCGGCTGTCGTAACGGTGGGCCATTTTTGCCACCTAGCGTCGCATAGCGAGGCTCTGACCAGGTCTCTCCATCATCTCGGCTGTAGGACTCGATGGGAAATCCCTCAGCCGTGCGCCAGATGACATAGAGTTCTCCCGGCTTACTCAGAGGAAGCACGATGTGCTCCTCCTGATAGCTGCCCCCTATTTCCTCTGATCGTAGTCCCTGATGCTCACGAGGCAGGCGCTCCCATGAAGCGGTTTCCGGCCGTTCGACCGAAAGGAGGTCGGGTGAGGAGTAGACGAATCCACGTCCCTCAGTCCGCCCGGGTGGGACATACCGAGAAAATGCGAGGTAGGTCTTTCCATCTCTGTGAAACGGCGGGCATACACTCCACCCGTTCGGAGAAACAAAATCAGCTTCGTGATCAAGTTTCTCCAGAGGGATCTCTCCCCGCTCCGCTGACCATGTTTCGCCGTGGTCATCGGACCACCGGTAGCAGAACATGCGGTTTCCACGGACGTCGCCACGCGAATCCTTGAGATTGTAAAAGGCATAGATGCGCCCCTCTGGAGTCTTTGTAAGAGTAACCCAACAGGCTCGGAAAAGCGTGGGTGGCTCGATGGCGGCGACCGGACGGGTCCAGGTTTTTCCTTCATCATAGCTTTTCGTGGTGAGGAGGTAGAAGTCACCTGCGTGCTCTGAGAAGTTGCTCGTCGTCATCGCGCAAAGCCATGAGCCGTCGTCACATACCGTTACATACGGCTGATCGATGTAACCGTTGTTGAACACAAACCCGCCGTTTGCAAACCGACGCGGGTCACTGGGCGGCTGATGCCTGTTTGTCAGATACTGACGAGCCTGCTCAATCTGTTCATCCGACGGTCTGGATGAATAGTGAAGCAGTTCGTGGAGATCGCCTGCAAAGCCGCTCTCACCCAGTTGAATCGCAGGCCACTCATTGATTATCTGAAACCCAGCTTCTTCTGTAGTCGTCGCTGCCAGAGTGAACCCTTTTGCTGGCTCAAGTTGGCCCTGAAAGGTCCATCCATCCCCTTCCTCAAACCGGAAGGCGTGAGAACCATCGAAGCGCTTCGGCTTGTGGCGAGGTTTTGTTACCGGGTTCGGATTGAAGATTCGCAATTTACTGCCCGGGATTTCTCCTTCATTACGGACAGATGCGGCAGGATATAATGCGAGCTCCGTCACCTCGTATTCAGCCTCAGGCGTTGCATGAGATGCTGGATCGATCCAGACCGATAGATCTGTAAGCGGCGGCCGTGGCGGCAGCGGGACGGCATACTTTCCTGCCAGATAATGTTCTACCTGAAAGGCCTCCCATTCGCGTAGCCCACGCTGATAAACGAGGACCTCTCCAATCCCTCCCCGAAAAAAACGCGAGAATGATTTTTTGTCAAAATGACCTCCCTGACCTAGGAAGTAACCCGTGCCCCACTCGATCTCATCACGGGATTCCCGAGGAAGCTCGCGCGAATCGATCAACTCCCCATTGACCCGCAAGGTCATGCGCGCATCTGCTCCGGATTGCACCTGGACGTGCACGAGATCGAAGGCATGTGTGCGGCGAGGGCCAAGATCACCGTAAACACGATGACTTGGCACGGACAAATCCTCACGAGGACTTTCAGCCACATACTGAAAAGCTCGATCTCCATTTGGAACGAAAAGACTCGCTTGCGTAACATCTACCTTTGAAAACGTGTCTGTGTCCCCACAAAAAAGCCCCCGCCAGGCACTGCCTCCTTTTGTCTGAGCCTCGCGTGTGACAACGAAGAAAAGACTCCAATGCTGCTTCAGCTGGAGAGCGGACAAATGTAGAAAATCGTCTTCTCCATCGAATCGCACGACTGGATGCCCTCCTGCTTTCGCGAGGAGCGGCTGATGCTTTCCACGGGGTTGACCGGCGCCTTTCACGACGCCCGCGACCTCATTCGACCACCCACGAACGCGCCCCTCATTGAGTGAAGCGGCCTGCTCGACGGACTGGGCATCCAACCAGACACTCAATCCACTCCGAAGGGGCTCATTTTCAGGGGCCGCCGCGAGGGGCGAAGCAAAGGCGCTGACCGCGATAATCGAGACACAATAGAAACAAGTTTTCATGAAAGGAGTTTTTGGTAAACAGAGGCTCACTCAGCATCAAGGGGAGAAATCGATTCGGCATAAACCACCTCGTCTGTCTCGGTATGCCGAACCTCCACTCTCAGAAGAGGAGTGGAATAAGCCTGCCAAATGGTGTTCCCCGCCTCATCAATGCCTGACGGAAAGGTGTTTTCAAAGTGAAGCAGACCATAGACGAAGCCCTGATCCCTTCCCTGCTTTTTCCACGCCTCTGTATGACGAAAGTGAAAGGCATTTGCCCATTTGATTTTCACTTTTCGTCCAGCTGAGTCGAACCACCCCTGAAGCGGTGGGTTACCGCCCGACTCGACTGGGTGCAGGCTGGATCCCACTGGGCTGATCATAAACTCCCACACATTGTCAGAAATCTGCACTCCATAGCCTGAATGTAAATCCCCACTCAGAATAACGATGGGCTTTTTCAGGGAATCAAAGAGCTCGATAAGGGGCTCGCGCTCGGTCAATGCACCGATCAGCCCATCCTCTTTCGGTGATTCAGAGGGCGGAATGACTCGCTTCGCGACATGCGATGCATTGTGCCAGATTGTCCAAGGCACGGAGGACACAATGACGATGAAGTCGCTATCGCTTTCCGCTACCCCCTTCTTCAACCACTCCACCTGCGCTGCTCCGAGGACTCGCTGGTTGGGGTCGTTCAATTTATCATAGGAGTAAATGGTGCGCTCTCCTCGGCAATCGAGAACGAAGAAATGCGCATTCTCCATTTTGAAATCATGATAATGGCGCGTGCCGATGCTATAGCTGGCCGCTTCTTCCGTCTTCTCAAAAGGTGGTGTCACTCGGATCGTGGAATCATCGATCACTTCCTCAATCCCATAGACCCCCGCATTCTGCGAAGAAAGATGCATGTGAAGAGTCGTTGTTTTTTCAGGATCAAGAGACCGGAAGGACGCATCGGGGTCGATCAGTAGATCAGAATCCGGTCTGATCTGAGTGGCCCCATAAACTGTTTCCTGATAATGAGGCATCGGATAATTTGCCCATCCACAATACTCGCGCCAGGGAGTGATCCCGATGTCCCGTAGAAGTGGGTTTGTTTTGTGTTTCCGTGTCTTCTTGTCAGGTTTCCAGCCGATTTCAGCCGTTCCCTGTTCAGGACCTAGCTCATGATCATCAAACTGAAAAAGCTGCGGTGTTTCGCGAAAAAAAGCGGCCATGTCAGGAAGCAGCTCCAACTGTGCTCTGTAGTCGTCTCGACAGCCATCAAAAGAGATCTCCTCGGGCGGGACTCGGTGACGCAGACGATCATAAATGTAGTCGCCGTTGTGAATGAAAAGGTCTAGTTCGTCGGACCAGTTTTTCCGGATGTTGGCGAAAACTTGACTCTGCCGGGTCCCAGTGAAGTGATTACAAACAGCCACCCCAACGGTTCGGTTCGATAAGCCTGTCGGATTGGCGTCCTCGTGCCTATGAGACTTCGCTGAGGGCCACGTAGTAAACGAGGGGAATGAATCAAACCCTTCATATTTCGTCACCATCTTGCCGGCGATCTCGATCCCGTAGAAATAAGTTTTCGCCGGTTTTAACCCCGTTAGATCAGCATAGCCCGTATTGTCGCTTTCGGCACCCGTAGCAGACTCGGCAATGATGCTCCCATCAGCCAGCGATGGCTCACGACTGGCAATGACTCGGAACTCAGCGGGTTCGCTGGATCGGATCCACACTCGCATGGAGTCCTGAGCGGGTCGCCCGAGGATTGGCCCATGGGTGAGTTCGGCAGCAGAGAGATGCTGAAACAAAAAACAACTAACTACCAAGAAAAAAGAGGTTCGTATCGGCATGCAGGTATGATAAGGGCGCGCGGTGCTGCGCACCAGACACTTATCCTTCGGGCGTTATTTGTTTTTTCGTCGCAGAAATTTGGGCAATCTCTGATGCTGAATGACACAACTTCGGGTTCAGGAACGCTGTCCGTTCAGCCTCTGGATCTGCAAAATCGAAACTATTTTGGCAGCTGCAGAGAAGAGTCTGTTTTCTATTCGAATCAGGAAACTTCATTCAGCAGTCTCCCGCACCAGCATAAAAATCAAAGCCTATGTGCAGCTGCAGCGCACTTATTCGCGTCGACAGCTCCGCCGGAAAACTGAAGCAAACACTCCCTTCGCTGAAGATACCGACGAAGATTTCTGCATGAGTCCCAGCGGCGGCCCAATCGGCAAATTGCTCAGCAAAGGGCTCGCATCGGGTGACTAGCTTTTCGATCTCTTTCTCGATCACGCAATGCTCTTTCCGGACAATCCAGAAGCGAAGATGCGGCGGCCGATGGCGCTCTTCTCCAAGGAAAAGCGGCCTCAGGATCTCCCTGATTTCGGACGAATGCTCTGACTGGAAACAAAGCGATAGGGAGAACTCAACGCTCATTCCAACCCAGCGAGGTGAACTCTGATTTTAGCGAGCAGGTCGGGCAGATGCTCCAGGCGAGTATAATTGCTCGTTGGCCTGACGACATAAATCTCAGCCTCATTTTTGACGAACTCGCGGTAGTCTTTAAAACGCCCCAGCCCGCCCTGTGAGCGCACCGCCTTCAGCTTCAGCAGCTTTTCTTCGGCATCGCTCTCCGTTTTAAAGCGGTAAACGCGAAGAGAAAAACGAGCATAGAATCTCTCTTCAGCACTCCCGAAGTTTTTCAAAGATCGAATCTCGTGCATATCGCCAACAATCCCTGTTGTGAGATAGCCCCATGATTCGAGCACAGCCTCCTGAAAAACCGGCGATTCGCCCTCTTTAGTTTCTCCTAATCGATCCGTGCAGGAAGAGAACAACGCCCCCATAAAAACCAACACGAAGCGATTGAACAGCGCCATTGATCACCTAATCAAGATCTAGGAGAAGCCAAAGGGGGGAATTGAACCCCATTAGCGTCAGGATAAGGAGGGTCAAACGATGGTCATTAAGCTTGTTTTATC
>JAHDFZ010000202.1 GCA_020627905.1 Verrucomicrobiota bacterium | reverse complement strand
CAAGTAAGTAGCGCCTCTATGCGTTGTTCTGATAACGCATGCTGAAAAACATCATGGCCACAGCCAATAGAAAGGCAATATCGCGCGGGCCAGCGATGGCTGCTGTCCAGACAGGATCATAGAGCGCAGCCCCTAAGAGACCGACGACGCTGGCATTGATCCCCGCAACACCGGCTCGAGCCCAGCCATGCCGCATCCAGGCCGCCCAGAAAGGCAGCGCCCCCATCATCAGCAACATTCCGGGCAGAAAAATCGCGATGATCGCGAGAAGGCCACCCAGCCCCCACTCACTCGGCATGTAAAGTGACCCGAGGAAGGCCGCGAACGAAAAAACCGGCCCCGGCACGCCCTGAACCGCTCCATAGCCGGCTAAGAACTCCAGATCATTGATCGCTCGTAGAGAGACAAACTGCTCGGCCAGCAGGGGGAGCACGACATGGCCTCCGCCGAAGACAAGCGCGCCACTCTCATACATCCCTGCCATCAGCGCCATCGGGCGCTCGTCGCCTGCTGCTTCATAGGCTGGCTCGACGCCTCGCGCCAGGAAGAGCAATCCGAAGAACAACAAAAGGCAAAGACCGGCGACAGGTGCAGAAATCTGCCTGGCCAGCTTACCTGGCGGCTTGGAAGCCTTAGCCACCCGAGCGCTCTCGCGTAGAGATAACATACCTAGGAAAAATCCGGCCGTGATGACAGCGACCTGCAGAAAGCTCCATTCAAAAACGAGGAGAAAACACGCGGCCGAGAGCGCGATGATCTGGTGATTGCGGCTCGGGCACAGCGATCTCCCCATCTCCCAGACCGCCTTGGCAATGATGGCTACCACCGCCACCTGCAGGCCCTGCAGCCATCCGGGGGCCACTCCCCAGTCAGTCTGGGTATTCGTGGCGATGAACCAGCCGAAACCAGCCATCAGAACGGCAGCAGGCAGAGTAAAGCCGATAAAGGCGCAGAGAGCACCCAGCAGCCCGGCTCGCTGCCAACCGATGGCAAAGCCCAGCTGACTACTGCCGGGACCGGGCAGAGACTGCGAAAGGGCGAGTAGCTGAGCAAACTCTTCGTCTGAGAGCCAGGCCTGCTCCTCGACAAAGCGCTGCCGGAAAAAGGCGATATGAGCGCTCGGCCCGCCGAAAGCGAGCAAGCCTAAACGAAAAAACTCCCGCAGGACTTCCAGCGCTGAGCCAGGGGAATCCATAACGGGAGTCGGTGATCGGGGAATCAGTGTTTACGCCTGGTAAGCTGCGATCGACTCCAGCTTATACTCCTCCTTTTCACCGGACTCAGAGGTGAAGGTAACGGTGTCGCCCACGCTCTTTTCGAGGATCTCCTTCGCACGCTCCGAGAGGTAAGGAATGATGCCCTTATCCGGATCGGTATCCCATGCCCCGAGGATGGTGTAGGTCAGCGGCTTGCCTGCACCCACAGGACTCAGCCCGACCACCGTGCCGATCGAGGCCTGGTTGGTGTCGGGGTTCTCAAACTGCGTTGGCTTGGCGATCTTGAGATCACGCTCCAGATCAGACTGGCGCTTCATCAGCACACGCTGGAAGTCTTTTGCAGACTTATACTCGAAGTTCTCCCTGAGGTCACCATAGGAGCGGGCGATCTTGATGTCCTCACGGTTCTGCGGGATTTCCTCGTGGATGAGGCGACGATAGTCTTCCTTGCGTCGCTCAAGGCTTTCCTCAGAGACGATGAGGACTTCCTCCTTCGCCTCAGAAGAGCGCGAGAGCAGGTCTTGCACTTGCGGATTCAGCTTGATGATGCGGGCAAACAGAGACTTGCGCGTCAGCTCATCGAACGACGCCGAGTTGAGCAGGCGGCTGGCGAAGTTGCGCACGGTGTTAATGTTCGCTCCATCGATGAGATCCGGAATGAGTTCCTTGTCATCAGCGATCAGGTCACGCAGGCGGTTCGCCGCGCGCACAGCACCTTCCTCGTTCAGCTGATCCGCCTCCAGAGAGCTCATGATCGATGGGCTGAGATCCGTATCGAAAATGTCAGAAGCCAATCCCTTGCGCTCTTTACAAACCCAGGCGAGACCGTCCGAAGTGATCGTGCGCTGCTGGATGTTGTCCTGCACGTATTTCGTGAGCATCTTCTTCTCATCCGAATCGTTCAGAAACGCCGCAATTTCGCCGATGGTGCGGAGGTTGCTCACAGCGATCAGGTCCAGCGTCTTCGCTTTCCAATCATCTCCATAAGCCTCCGGCAATGCGCGGAGCGCCTGGCGCATGCGACCGAGCGGAAGAGTTTCCAGCAGTTCCGGCACGCCATCGAGGTTTGACCCAAGCACGTCACTCACGGATGCGCTTAACTCGACATCCTGACCGCCCTTGAGCTTACCGCGCAATTCCTCGCGAGCGAGGATGAGCTCCACCGCCGGGATGAACTGTAGTTTTGCGCCCTTGCGCGCTGTATCGGTGATCTCCTCCAGGACGGGGAAGAGCATCTCCTCGCTGCCGTTGTAGAGCTGGATGTCCTTGATGATCGCATCGAGGGCGCGTGACTTCGACTTCAGGTCACGTGCGGAGCGGAAATCCTCGATCAGAGCCTCCGTCGGCTCGATGTCGGAGTCGCGAAGTTCCAGATTCTCAGTGCGCTTGGCCGGCACGACGAACTGGCGATCTGTTTTCAGCTTCTTCTTTGTCGAGTCCCACCAGGACTTGTATTTGCCATCAGCCACGACGCTTCCCTTCACCATTCCTTCGAGCTGATCGAGACTCATGGAGCCATCAGCGCTGAGGAGGGCGAGCTTGACCAGTTCGGCTGGCTCAGACTTCGCCATGTCGGACAGCTCGTCCGGAGAGCTGACCAGGCGACCATAGAAGGAGTCCTCTGCCACGGCAGTGAGAGAGGTGGCGGCGAACTTCATCGCCAGTGCGTGGCCGGGCTTATCGATAAAATCGACGATGACCTTGAGATTCAGGCGATCCCAATCCGCCACCTTACCCGGGCCCCAGCTTTTGTGGTGGCAATAGGTGCCGGGAGGAAGCGATTCCAGCTTCTCCGCTGCGGAAGCCTCCAGCTTTCCGCGTGAAACAAGTTTTTCGAGATCCGAATGCATAAGCGCCAACATAGGTAGCGATGGATGAACGCCAAGTAAAATTTCAGCTTCGTGTTCTAGCGAGCCAAAAGAGTGGTTGTTGAGTCAGGAACCCCCTTTTATCTGAGCCACCATGGGCATGTTTTGTTTTCCAATTCGGAGCGTAGGTCTTGTGAATTCCTTGCCAATCTCCGATTAATGCGCTAATAGTGTATATTAAACACTATGAGAGCGATTCTTGCTGAAAATGGCGGTATCCTTAGAGACGTCAACTCGCCAACGATCCAGAGCAGCGATGATGTTCTAGTTGCGATAAAGGCGGCAGCAGTTTGCCGGACGGATCTCTATGCTCTTGACGGGACAATTCCGGTGCCTTCTCAGCGGATCATTGGTCATGAAGCTACCGGAAGGATCACTGCGGTCGGAACGGAGGCGAAACAATGGAGACCAGGAGATCGCGTAGCGCTAAATCCATACTTAGGTGACGCAGGATTTCTAGGACTCGAAGCCGATGGAGCTTTCGCTGACGAAATTGTCATCGCTGCTTCGCAGCTGTTGAAATTGCCAGATGAGGTTTCCTATCCGATTGGGACCTTTATTGAACCAGTCGCAGCCGGGATGGCGATCCTTGATGAGAATATCGGAATTCCGCGCGCCGATAGCATCCTGGTTTATGGTGACGGACGGATCGCAGCCTTGACTGGAGCCCTACTGCGAGACGGCGGTTACTCAGATGTTGAAATTTCGTTAAATCCAAACCGCAGTGTAGACGCTGTGATCGAAACAGCCGGCGTCAGTGGCGACTACAGCGCAGTAATAAAAGCACTGCGACCCGGGGGCAAGCTTGTCCTCAAGAGCCGCGATCCTGCAGAGATCGAGCTCCCTTTACTTGATCTGGTGAAGAAGGAGATTCGAGTAGTCGGGGCCTATTTAGGTAACTTTGCGAAGGCTGTAGAATTCGTTCACCGACACGCCAACTACCTTTCATCCCTTGTCGACATGAGCTGGCGCATCGAGAACTTTCAGCAGGCTTTTAGGGCTGCTCGCGAATCAGAAGATAAAAAAGTCGTATTTCGACTTAACGATGACTTTTAATTATGTGTGGAATAGTAGCCATCCGTTCAGAGCAGCCTAGCCATCCACGTGCTCTGGTGAAAGCGCTGGATGCAATCGAGCATCGAGGGCCAGATGGACGGGGTGAGTGGACGTCCAGGGATAGCACCGTTCACTTGGGGCACAATCGCCTGTTTGTCCGCGGAGGGGCGAATGACCGTCAGCCAATTATCTCGCCAGACAAAAAGGTCGCTGCGACAGTAAATGGTGAATTCTACGGGACGAGCATAGGAAGCGGTCCAGACAGTGAAGCTGTGTTGAAACTATACGAGAAGCACGGGTTAGATTTCGTTACGAAGCTTCGCGGCGAATTTGCAGTCGTGCTTTACGATGAAGGCAATCGACGCTTAGTGGCAGTTCGAGATCGGTTCGGGATCAAGCCGCTCGTGTTTTCACGTGAAGGTGGCAATTGGATTTTCGCATCAGAAGCAAAGGCAATCTTCGCCGCCGGATGGCTTCGCGCAGAATGGGATCGAGACGCCGTTTTCCACAGTCTGGCTCATCAATATCTTCCGCCGGAGAAGACGCTATTTCGGGGAGTTGAATCACTCCCACCGGCTCACCTGCTCATTCTGGAAGCCGACGGGAGGAGCAACCTACGCAGGTATTGGCAGCCTGAGTTTGCCGAAGAGAGACCCGACTACGAGGAAATTCGTGAGACGCTTCGCGAATGTGTGAGCGAGCGTCTTGACTCGCGCTTACCGCCTGCGATTTCACTCAGCGGAGGTCTTGACTCTGCCGCAGTCGCCGCATTGAGCGAGCGGCAGGCAAGAGGCTTCTCTATCTCCTTCTCCGATTGTCCTGAATTTGACGAGGGAAACAGCGCCATCGAAACGGCTACTGCCCTCGGTATTGAATCAACAATCGTTCCAGTCACTGCTTCGACAATTCTAGAGGATATCGAAAAAGCGGTCTATTTCTCAGAAGGGCTGTCAATCAATGGGCAGCTAGCTGCGAAATATCGATTGGCAAAAACAATGCGCGAGACAGGCTACAACGTTGTTTTGTCAGGAGAAGGTGCCGATGAAGCATTCCTCGGATATGCCCACCTGCAGTGTGATGCCGGGCAGACCCCCGCTCATTCGACGAAGCGCCAGGCAGGCGTGATGCTCCCTGATGGCGATAGCCTATTCCCTCTCCCGCCGACGCCAAAAAGCTGGCCTGACAAATGGCCGACATTTCTAGCAGCAAAACTTCCCTTTGCCGCTCGATTTAAGCCGCTGATGAGCACGGAAGCGCAAGCCGAATTTCTAGCTGAGGACCGAGTCGAGACCTGGTTCAGAGATCTGGACTCGACAGGAGCTATACTTCGGGATATCCACCCAGTGAAGCGAAATGCTTGGTGGTGGACTCGCTCCGCTTTGTCATCCTATATTCTTCGAACGTTGGGAGATGGGACAGAATCAGCGCACTCGGTCGAAGGCCGCCTGCCTTTCCTTGATCATCGCCTGTTTGAGATAGCAATCCGTATTGAAGTCGGGGCAAATCTGGTGAATACGGAATCGAAGGTTGCCCTGCGCCAAGCCCTACAGGATATTTTACCCGACTCCCTCCGACACCGCCCTAAGCATCCCCTTCTTGCTCCTCCTCTTTTGAGCGAGTTGACCTCAGAGGCTTCGTTTGACTTCATGAAGGAACGAATTGGTCTTGATTCGTTCTTCGATCGTGATCGCTGCCTCGCATGGCTTGAGAGTCGCCCACAACATGCAGATCCGATCCTTCACACACTTCTGAGTCTATCTGCGCTGCAGCGTGCCTTTTCGTTATGAGTAAACCGGAGCCCTGGTGGCATACATTCTATGATCAGAATCTAGCCGACATGCTATTGGAGACTGGTGGTCCAGAAGAGGGGAGGCGGACTGTGAGCTTCGTCCGGGACATTTTAAAGATTCAACGTGGTGGCCATATTTTCGATCAGTGCTGTGGCACAGGAAGGCTCGCCTTACCACTTGCAGAGGCAGGCTATCACGTGACCGCCGTTGACTTGATGGAAAGCTACATCAAAGACGCCCAGAAGAAAGAGCTCACCGCAGACATGAGCATTGAGTTCAAGGCTGCTGACGCGTTTTCTTTCATCTGTCATCCGCCCTGTGATGCAGTTCTCAATTGGTGGACTAGCTTTGGCTACCATGAAGACGATAGCCGCAATCTTGAGATGTTGCTTCGAGCAGAGGAGAGTCTACGGCCGGGAGGAGTCTTCGCGCTGGACTTCATGAATACCCTAGGTGTTCTCCATTGTTTCCAGCCGAGAATGGTTAACGAAGGAATCAATCGGGCCGGTGACCGGCTGCGTTTGCTCCGTGAGAGCAGGATTGACGTCGAACGCGGAGTTTTGGAAAAGGACTGGGTCTACACGACCGCCGAGAATAGCCAGGTGCGGCATAAGACACGGGTGCGCCTGTATGATCCACCTCAGCTGAAAAGGCTTTTCGAAGAAGCTGGTTTTCGCCATATTGCTTTTTATGGTGATCTGGAGGGCAATTCGCTCACCGTCGAGAGCCCTCGCTGCATCATTGTGGGAAGAAAGTTATGAAGTTTCAACGTGAGATACCAGGTGATTGCACAGAAACTCGCCGACGAGTTTTCACAGGTGATGTATTTTTGACGAAGCCTAGTCCGGCTTCTTCATCCATGGTCGCTGATGTGATAAGCGATATGCAGCAGGAGCTGGACATATATATGTTATTGAACAATCTAACACTAACGAT
>JAHDFZ010000201.1 GCA_020627905.1 Verrucomicrobiota bacterium | reverse complement strand
GCTGACAGCAACGAGGATAACGGTAAGTAAAATAGCCAAGATTTCCATGGGGCGCGGAATATGCTCTAGACAGCTTTCTTTGCAAACTGTAAAAGCGACAGATTGGCGGCCATTCCATTCCGCTCTCACCGAGCCTATCCCCGCGCCTTCCTAATGCCTGACGACCTTTTCGGCCCCGATCAAAATGAATGCCGTGGCGTGATCGAGAATGTCACCTTCCACAATGAGGAGAACGGCTATTCCATCCTGAAGGTCGACCTCGATGGAGGCATGGGAAAAGCAACGGTGGTGGGGAAACTGCCCACGCCCTCCGTCGGCGAAGAGATTCATGCCAAAGGCACATGGAAGCAGGACCCCAAGTATGGTCGCCAATTCGACGCGGCGGAGCTCTCGGCTCAGGCTCCCGGCACGCTGAAAGGCCTGGAGAAATATCTCGCCAGCGGTTTGGTGAAAGGTATCGGCCCTGCCTACGCCAAACGGATCGTCAAAACCTTCGGCCACGACACGCTGAACGTGATCGAAAAGCACAGCGGCCGCCTGCGCGAGGTGGAGGGTGTCGGTGAATCTCGCCGTCGCATCATCAAGGCCTCCTGGGATGAACAGAAGTCGGTCCGCGAGATCATGGTGTTCCTCCACTCCTGCGGTCTCTCCACTAACCGCGCCCTGCGGCTCTATCGACAATTCGGCGAGGACGCCGTCAAAAAAATCCAGGAGGACCCCTATCGGCTGGCCTACGAGGTCGAGGGCATCGGATTCCACACAGCGGACGACATCGCTAAAAATCTCGGGCAGCACGCAGATGAGCAGGGCCGTGTCCTCGCCGCTCTCCGCTATGCGCTGGAGCAGGCGGCTCTGCAGGGGCACACGGGATTACCAAAGACGGAGCTGCTAGCTGACACGGAGCGCCTGACGGGACTCGACCTCAACGGGTCTGATCACGTGGAAAATGCTCTACTGAATGGTCATCTCGCCTGCCCACGAGCTGACATCCCGGCGGAAGCCCTCTACCAGCTGCCGCGCTTCGCCCATGGGGAGGCAGCGATCGCCCGTCAATGTCAGGTGCTCTCTCAGCCGCTCGACGAGGACCATTCGGCGAAAGTTCCAGACCTCATCGCCGCCTTCGAGCAGAGTTCTCATCTCCAGCTGAGCGAGGAGCAGAAAGCCGCCGTGCAAATGGCGACGACTCACCGTTTCTCCATCATCACCGGTGGCCCGGGCGTCGGGAAAACGACCATCCTCAGTGCTGTGCTTTCGAGTATTCGCGCTCTCGGCAAAACCGTCGTCCTCTGCGCTCCCACAGGGCGAGCAGCCAAGCGCCTGCACGAGAGCACCCAGCAGGAGGCGCTCACTCTTCACCGGGCGCTTGAGTTCCAGCCAGGTGGAGGCTTCGCCCGCGGCCCGAATCAGCCTCTGGTTGGCGATTTTTTTGTCATCGATGAGGCAAGCATGGTCGACACCCTGCTTTTCCGCCGCTTTCTGGAGGCTCTGCCGAAGCAGGCGATGCTGCTGCTCGTCGGCGATGCGGATCAGCTGCCGAGCGTGGGAGCGGGAAACATTCTGCGGGACTGCATCGAGTCAGGGCGCATCCCGACAAAAAAGCTCACGCACATCTACCGCCAGGCAGCCGAGAGTCTCATCGTGCAGGCAGCGCACCAGGTGCAGGCAGGGCAAAGGCCGCAGAGTGGGGCGCAGGCGGACAGCGACTTCCTGCTCCTCCCGAGAGAGAATCCTGAGCAGATCCTCTCGACTCTCAAAGAACTGATCAGCAATCGCATCCCGCAGAAATTTGGCCTTTCTCCCGTGCAGGACATCCAGGTCCTCACCCCGATGAACAAAAATGACCTCGGGGTGAATGTGCTCAACACCTTCCTGCAGAACCTGCTCAACGGTGGTTCCGGGGGCGGCACTGGAGTTGAGCGCTTCGGCCAGACCTTCCGGAAGGGCGACAAAGTCATCCAGCTGAAAAACAATTACGATAAGGAAATCTTCAACGGCGACATCGGTATCGTCACCCTGGCGGATCCCGGTGCTGGTGAGGTGCATGTAGATTTCCCCTCTGCCAAAGGTCTCCCGCAGAAAGTGATTTACGAAAGCGGTGAACTCGATGAGCTGCGGCTCGCCTACGCCATCAGCATTCACAAGTCGCAGGGCAGTGAATTCCCCGTTGTCATCGTGCCGCTGACAACCAAGCACTTCCCGCTCCTCCAGAAAAATCTGCTGTATACAGCGATCACTCGGGGGAAGAAGCTGGTCGTCGTCATTGCCGAAGAGCGGGCTCTGGAGATTGCCCTGTCGAGATCGGAGAGCGCGAATCGCTACACGGGGTTGCTGGGGGCTTTGACTGCGAACACACCGTGAAAGTTCCGCTACTTGCTCCGATGGAAGACCTCGAGCGTGGTGAACATAGCTATGATTTCATCGCCTCCCTTGGGGGAGGAGCTTCTGCAATATCAGGGTCAGGAAGTTCCTTCGCCAAGTCTTCCCCCTTCGCAAACGCTTCGGAGGACAGGCCGGAAGCTCAAAGACCCTGACTCCATGGCAAGTATCTCATCCCCAGCAGACACATCCTTTGCTGCATAGCTTTGAGAAATCTTCATTTCCCCACGAGGCTTGGCCCGTAACCTGCCATACGCACATCCATGGAATCCATCCTCGTCATCAACTGTGGTAGCTCGTCGGTGAAGTTCGCTGTCTTCCCTCTGGAAACTCATCAATCCGAACCTTCTCTGACTGGGCTGGCTGAGAGGCTGGGGTCGGACGACGCCACCCTGTCATGGAAAGATGAAACGAGGACGAAAACGGAGAAAGCGCTCGGCACCGCAGGCGTCCCGGACGCACTGAAAGAAATCCTCTCTCTCCTCCCCCACCCGGAGGATGTCGTCGCTGTCGGGCATCGAGTCGTCCACGGTGGAGAAGCCTTCTCCAGCAGTGCGCTGATCGATGAAGATGTCCTGCGCACTCTCGACGAATGCTCTGCTCTCGCCCCCCTCCACAATCCGGCTAACATCGCCGGGATCACCGCTGCTCAATCACTTTTCCCCGAGATCCCGCATGTCGCGGTTTTCGACACGGCCTTCCACCAGACGCTCCCCGAGCAGGCCTACCTCTATCCCGTGCCTTATGCTTGGTATGAGGAGCACAAGGTGAGGCGGTATGGCTTTCATGGGACCAGTCATCAGTATGTCGGCCAGGAGGCGGCAGCATTTCTAGGGAAACCGTTTTCCGAATTCAGCGGCATCACCATCCATCTGGGCAACGGCTGCAGCGCCTGCGCCATCCGAGAGGGAAGAAGCGCAGACACCAGCATGGGTCTGTCCCCTCTCGAAGGATTGATGATGGGCACTCGCAGCGGCTCGATTGACCCGGCGATCCACGAATTCATCGCCAACGCAACAGGGTGCGAGCTGGCAGACGTGATGTCTGCCCTGAACCGCGAAAGTGGACTCCTGGGAGTCTCGGGGCTGAGCAATGACATGCGCACTGTCGAGGCAGCAGCGGCTGACGGACACCCACGCGCCGCGCTCGCGCTTAAGATCTTCTGCCATCAACTCGCAAAAGTGACGATGTCTCTCGCCGCATCGCTGACACGATTAGACGCCATCGTCTTCACTGGAGGCATCGGTGAAAATTCCGCCACCGTCCGCTCCATGGCCTGCGAACAGCTCGCCCTGCTGGGCCTGAGCCTCGACTCGGCTGCGAATGCTGAGACCGTTCGAGGTGAAAGCGGCCGGATCGACGATGGCACAGGGACAACCTGCCTCGTCATCCCCACAAACGAAGAAAAAATGATTGCTGACAGCGCAGCCACCTTCTCCTGACCATGAAACATGTATTTTTCCTATCCGCCTCCACCCTCGATTCAGGGCTCAGCAGCGTCGCGCTAGGGGTCTTCCGCTCGCTTGATCGAAAAGGCGTGCGAGTCGGCTTCTGCAAACCGATTTCGCAGGAGTTTATGGGCGCCGGGACCCAGGACCCCTCCATCGCCCTCATCCGGAAATCAACCGGCTTCCGAGCGCCTGATTCACTCTCTCTCGAGGAGGCCCAGCGCTTCGTGCGCGAGGACCGCGTGGATGCGCTGATGGAAAAAATCGTGGCCCTCGTCGAGACCTCATTCGAGGACGTAGACGTCATGGTGGTCGAGGGATTACTCCCGTCGATAGACGACAGTTTCCTGACCGGGATCAATGCGGCGATGGCACAGGCGCTCAATGCTGAAATCATCCTGACACACTCCTTTTCCGGCATCTCTTTTGCTGAGCTGGAGGAGGATCTTGAAGTTGCTGCCTCGGCCTATGGGAACTCGCAAAACGAGAAAATCATCGGAGCGATCCTCAATAAGGTCTTTCTGGGCGATGCCCCTGATCAGGAGGCATCACTGGTGAATCAATCACCCATCAATGCCCATCCCACGAGCCAGAGCCTGCTCAATGATCGTGCCAAACTACTGGAGTTCGAAAATCAGGTCATTCAGGAGTGCTCGATCTTCCGGCGAAAAGACTTCGACCTGATCGGCTGCATCCCCTGGAATGATCAGCTACCGAACATCCGTGTCTCTGATGTCGCCCGAGAGCTAGGCGCGCGAGTGATCAACGAAGGTCACATGCAGAAACGCCGAGTCCGGTCCGTCATGCTGACAGCTCGTCACGTTGCCAACATTCTCGAGTTATTCGAAGCGGGAACGCTCATCGTAACGCCGAATGACAGAGTAGATATCCTCATAACCGCCGCACTGGCCACCCACAACCATGTGCCCATGGCAGGTGTGATCCTCACGGGCTCTCAGGAAATGTCTCCAAGGCTTAAGGAGATGTGCCAGAGCGCCTTTGATGCCGGTCTCCCGGTCCTCCAGGTAGACTCGAATAGTTTTGAGACAGCGACACGACTGTCCAAGATGCGCAACTTCATCGCTGCGGATGATGAGGAGCGCTTCAACACGACATGCGACTTCGTAGCCCGCCATCTGCGGGAGAGTTCCCTGCGTGAACGCATTGAGACGAAGATGCCCGACCGCCTTTCACCGCCCGCCTTCCGCCACAGGCTCTCGAAGATGGCGCGTAAGAGTGTGAAACGGATCATCCTGCCAGAGGGCGAAGAACCGAGGACTGTCTCTGCTGCCTCGATCTGCGCTCGGCGCAAGTTAGCCATCCCCGTGCTCCTGGGGGACAAAGCAGCGATCGAGCGGGTGGCGACTGGCCAGGGAGTTTCGCTCGATGGCGTAGAGATCATCGACCCTGCCATCCATCGGGAACGATTCGTCGAAAACCTCGTCGAGCGCCGGCGGCACAAAAACATGAATACCTCACAGGCCAGAGAAGCTCTCGAGGATAACATTATGCTAGGGACGATGATGCTGGCCAATGGCGAAGTAGACGGGCTGGTGTCAGGAGCCATTCACTCGACGGCCCACACCATGCGCCCAGCTCTCCAGCTGATCAAGACCGCACCGCATGCCAAAATGGTCTCATCTGTCTTCTTCATGTGTTTACCGGACCAGGTCCTCGTGTATGGCGACTGCGCTATCAACCCTGATCCCACAGCAGAAACTCTCGCCGATATCGCCATCCAGAGTGCCGACTCCGCCAGGCAATTCGGTATCGATCCAAGTGTGGCGATGATCAGCTACAGCACGGGGGAATCCGGTGCAGGAGCAGACGTTGATAAGGTGCGCGAGGCAACGAGGCTCGCGAAAGAGCTACGACCTGACCTCGTCATTGATGGCCCGCTTCAATATGACGCGGCATCTGAGCGGAGCGTCGCGAAAACCAAAGCACCCGACAGCCCCGTAGCAGGAAACGCTACCGTCTTCATATTCCCCGACCTGAATACCGGCAACACAACCTACAAAGCCGTGCAACGCTCAGCGAACGTCGTGAGCATCGGCCCGATGCTCCAGGGTCTGCGGAAGCCAGTGAACGATCTGTCTCGTGGAGCATGGGTAGAGGACATCGTCTACACCATCACCATCACCGCGATCCAGGCGGCTGCCGTTGCGGCATCGGCGGAATGATGACCCCTAGATCAATGCGGTGAGGCCAGCCGCTTTACGCAATCACGCCCTTTCAGAGAGAACGCATTTCTGATCTCATGCCCGCATGTTTTTCAGACTTCTGCCCCTTTTCATCGCTGCCGCCATTACGACGCTCTCGGCAGCTGATCGCAACATCCTCTTCATCATCACAGATGACCAGTCTCCTACGCTAGGCTGCTACGGCGATGAGGTTGCACGCACCCCGGCCATCGACGCAGTTGCGGCGGATGGCATGATCTTCAACCATGCTTTCGCGACGACCGCCAGCTGCTCAGCCAGTCGTTCAGTCGTCCTATCAGGGCTGCACAATCATCTCAACGGGCAATACGGTCATGAGCACAACTACCATGGTTTCGAGTCCTTTCACCATGTGGTGAGCGCATCCCTTTCGCACAATCTTTCTAAAGAGGGATACCGGACAGCACGGATCGGTAAGTATCATGTCGCTCCGAAAGAAGTTTATCATTTCGACACTCTGCTGAAAGGAAACTCTCGGGAGCCTGTAGCGATGGCCGAGACCTGCAGAGACTTTATCGCAGCGGAAAGCGATCAGCCTTTCTTTCTCTATTACGCTCTTTCAGATCCTCACCGAGGTGGCGGTGTCAACGAAAAGGCAGCATCCGACCTGAAACCTGACCTATTCGGAAACCTACCTGACCGCGGACAACGTGAAGGTATCGAAGAGGTTTTTTATGAACCGGAGGATGTCGTCATTCCTCATTTCCTGACTGACACCCAGGAGACCCGAGAAGAGTTGGCTGAATACTATCAAAGTATTGCTCGCATCGATCAGGGCGTCGCTCGTCTCGTTGAGATTCTCAAGGAGAACGACCTCTATGATAAGACACTTATCGTTTTCACATCT
>JAHDFZ010000200.1:4549-6965 GCA_020627905.1 Verrucomicrobiota bacterium | reverse complement strand
CACTGACTATGACCGGACGGTATACTCAGCCTTCTCCGATATGAACAAGGGAGACCTGTCGGAAACCCTCACACTTCCTGCAGGGGAAGGCTACGCCATTGCTTTCCTGGGCGACGTGAAAGTTTATAAGAGCGAAACGAAGGAAGACGACATGCGCGAGATCACTGCTTCTATGGAGGTTGGCATGCGCGATCTAGCCTTCCAGGAATGGTTCGAAAAGCGCTCAAGCGGGATCCGTGGAAACATCGTCGTGCGCGGTGAAACAGGTGAGCAACCTGAGGACGGGGCGTAAGCTCGACCAGTTTCCCATCTGCCATGAGCTCCGAACCCATCAACCCCGATGATTCAGGAGCCGATGATTTGGCTGATCTACCGGCTGAGGTAGCGGATCTTTTCGATGACGCCAATGGCGATCTAGCCATCGGCGATCTATCCGCTGCTGCGGAAAAATATCACAAGTGCGTGGAATCCTGCCCCGATTTTTTCGATGGCTGGCACGCCTACGGAATGGCTCTCATGAAGCTGGACCGCATCAAGGAAGCCATCGGTGCCGGTCTGCAGGCTACGACTCTGCGCCCGAATGACCTCCTGGCCTGGACAGCCCTCTCCCAGATGTATGTGCAGGATGGTCAGATCGCCGAGGCGGAAGACGCCAAAGGCAAAGCTCGCATCCTTTCCCTCGGCGGCAAAGTGGTCAGAGACGCTTAAGCTGTGACAGGAACGCCCGCCTGAAAAACCTGCCGCTCTTTTTTACGGTAATTCATGCCTTTAATGCGGACTATCGAGCATCACGGAAATCCACTATGCTTCGCCGCATATGGAAAAGAGCCCCACTGAATCTCGCCGGAGTAATCTCAAAAAAATCGCTGCTGTCAGCACGCTAGCTGCAGCTCCCTACGTGCATGCGGATGCCAAAGACCGCGAAATCAAGCTCGCCCTCATCGGCTGCGGTGGGCGCGGCACCGGTGCCGTGCAGAATGCTGTTTCAGCCAGCAACATCATCGGCCAGGGAACTGTCTCTCTCCACGCCATGGCGGATGTGCTGGAGGAAAACATCACCCGAAGCAAGTCTGTGCTGGAGAAGCAGCCAGACATGCAGGGCCGCATGGATGTGCCGCCAGACCGTCAGTTCGTAGGATTCGACGCCTACAAGAAAGCACTCGATACGCTCGATGCAGGTGACGTCGCCATTTTCACCACTCCCCTCGCATTCCGCTGGCCGATGTTCGAATATGCTACCGAAAAAGGCATTCACTGCTTTATGGAGAAGCCTCTCTCGGCAGACGGCTATACCTCACGCATGCTGCTTGAGGTGAATGAAAAGGCGAAAGCGAAAAACCTGAAAGTAGGTGTCGGACTGATGTGCCGCCACTGCGTTTCGCGAAACGCGCTCCTCGACAAGGTGCAGAACGGAGAAATCGGCGATATCCAGTATATGCGTTCTTACCGAATGCAGGGACCGATCGCCAGTGCCTTCACTCGCAAGAACACCGGTAGTGACTCGCCACTGATCCACCAGATCAAGAACTTCCACTCGTTCCTCTGGCTCTCGGGCGGATCGTTCAGCGACTTCTTTATCCACGGCATCGACGAATGCTGCATGATCAAAGGCGAGTTCCCCATCAAAGCTCAGGCAATCGGCGGACGCCACTATCGTGACGAGGATCACGTGGGGCAGAACTTCGATAGCTACTCGGTGGAATACACCTTCGCTGATGGTTCAAAGCTCTTCTACGACGGCCGCAACATCGCCGGCTGTAAGAATGAGTTCGCGGCCTATGCTCACGGGACGAAAGGATCAGCGGTCATCTCATCTGCGGCCCATACACCAGCACGGTCTCGCATCTACAGCGATCAGAATATCTCCACCGCCTGGCGTGGCAAGCCTGACAACCTCGTCTGGGCCTACCCGCAGGAAGAGAGAGAGCCCAGCCCTTATGTCATCGAATGGGAAAAACTGCTGAAAGCCGTTCGTGAAGATACGGAGTTCAACGAGGTCGAGAACGGCGTAAAAGCATCTGTCGTCACCTCCATGGGACGGATGGCTGCTCACACGGGTCAGGAAATCACCTATGATCAGATGCTCAACAGTGAGCATGTCTTCGCCCCGAATATCAAGGAGCTGACGATGGACGGGCCTAGCCCACTGATGCCGGATGATGACGGATTTTATCCGGTGCCTGAGCCAGGCATTAAGAAAAAGACAGAGTATTGATTCTCACAGCGTCGGCGCGCCCCATGACCTGCTAGCAGGAGGGCGCGTCGCTTACGTTGGATGCGCGCGTTTGTCGTGAAATCATCGGCGCTGGTGCGTCGCGTCATTCCGCAGCTTGCTTTTCCCGGGAGCAACTTGCAGGGTAACTTTCGTATCTTTCTGCTATGAGTTTCCTGCTTCGACCCCGCCTTCTCACTCACT
>JAHDFZ010000200.1:3792-4539 GCA_020627905.1 Verrucomicrobiota bacterium | reverse complement strand
GGATGCTCACAATCAGACAATGTGGAATCTGGCACGACCTCGAAGCGCTTCCTCAGCGTCGGCACGGCCCCTCCCGGTGGGGCTTTTTTTGTGGTGGGTGGCGCAATCGCAGAAGTGCTGGACGCCCATGCAGGAGATAACGGCTGGACGGTGACCGCGGAAGCGACCATGGGGACGCAGGAAAACATCCGCCGCCTTGCCGAAGGTGAGCTGGATCTCGCACTGGCAAATGCCGCAATCTCCTACTTCGCAGTCAGAGGAGAAAAAAAATGGGAAGAACCACAGCCCATCCAGAGCGTGGTCACCCTCGCGCCGAATGTAGCGTTCTTCATCACACCAGACGGCTCCGGTATCAAATCCATTGCCGATCTGAAGGGGAAACGTGTGGTCATAGGACCTCCGGGCGCAGGTTTTGAGCATTTCGTTGAACCGATTCTGGAGGCTCATGGGGTTCAACTCTCTGACCTGACACCTCTCTATGGGACCCAGCCCGCCGCGGTCGATATGCTGTCTGATGGATCGGCAGCTGCCGCTTTCCTTGGCGGCGCCGTCCCGACCGCATCGATCACTCAGGCGTCGGCCTCCGGGGATATCCTGTTTGTCCCGTTTGAAGAATCTGCCCGCGAGAAGCTGATCGCAGACTATGCCTTTTTTCACCCAGCCCTCGTCAAAGCCGGCACCTATCGTGGTCAGGATGCTGATTACCCCTGCCTGAACGTCGGCTCCATGCACCTAGTCACGTCTTCG
>JAHDFZ010000200.1:0-3782 GCA_020627905.1 Verrucomicrobiota bacterium | reverse complement strand
AATCGCGCAGAGGTCGTCGCCAAGCATCCTGCCGGGAAGGCGATCAATCCGAATAACGCAGCACGCCCCGTAGGCACCGACTTTCATCCAGGTGCTGTGCGCTTTTACAAAGAGATCGGCATCTGGAAGGAATAGCGCTCATCCGCAGATCACATTGTCCCAGCCTTTATGAATCTGCTGAAGACGCTTATTGCTGGTGCTCTCATCCTCTTCACTCTGTGGGAAGTTAACTACCCTCTCCTGCAGCCTCAGTCCTCGCTGGCACTTTTCGCCATGGCAGGGCTTGTTCTGTGCTTTCTCCACTTCCCGTTCCGCAAGAAGCAGGAGGACAGAGAGTGGATGCGGATGACGAGCGTCGCTCTGGCGATCCTCGCGGTCGCCTGTTGCGGCTTTATTTTCACCCAGACAGAGCCTCTATTCCGGTCACTGTGGCTGGGAGGTCAAGCTCTCGGGAATCGCCCCGGTCAGGAGACAGCCCTCGACATCTGCGTAGCGATCGCGCTGCTCCTTCTGGTGCTGGAAGCGGCCAGACGCTGCATGGGCTGGGCTTTGCCCATTCTGGCTCTACTGTTCCTCGCCTACTCTTTATTCGGGCCAAATCTACCTGACTGGCTGCTGGCTCACCGGGGCTACAATCTGGAACGAACCGTTTCCCAGGCAGCGCTGCATGGTCAGGGGATCTTCGGGGTCGCGCTCGGGGTGATGTTCCGCTACGTTTTTCTCTTTGTGGTTTTCGGTGCTTTCCTGAATGTCACCGGTGCGACCGGTTTCATCATCGACTTCGCCCAGCGAATTTTTCGCAACAGCGTCGGGGCACCGGCCAAAGTGGCGGTTGTCAGCAGTGGATTCATGGGATCGCTATCAGGAAGTGCGGTGGCGAATGTCGTTACCACCGGCACATTTACAATCCCACTGATGCGGGCATCCGGCTTTCGGCGCGAAATCGCCGGCGGGATCGAGGCGGCCTCCAGCTCTGGCGGCGCGCTCGTGCCCCCGGTCATGGGAGCTGCCGCTTATCTGATGCTCGAGATCGTGCAGCCATCCGTGACCTACCTGCAGATCATCCAGTCCGCTCTCATACCAGCTGTTCTTTACTACCTCTCGATTTTTCTCTTCGTGCATTTTCACTCTCTCAGGCTGGCTAGCGAACCGAATTCAGATACGAAGGAGGAAGAAAGGGACACCACTCATGACACTAAATCCCGGGCCATCGAACCCTTCAAAGGCATCCTTTTCGTCGCCTCTCTCGCCAGTCTGATCGGGTTTCTCCTACTGGGATTCACCCCATTCCGCTCCGTTAGTTTCGCTCTCGGAGTGCTGATCATTCTGAGCTGCTTTCACCCGGACACGCGGTTAACACCTGTGAGACTCATCGATGCGGTCCGGGGTGCAGGGCGCGACGTTGTCCCACTCATCTGCGCTTCTGCCTGTGTCGGTATCATCATCGGTGTGGTGACTCTCACCGGAGTAGGATCCCGATTTCCTGCCATGATCCTGCCAATAGCAGAGAATAACCTACTCGGTGCGCTGATGCTCATCATGGTGGGGGCGCTGGTGCTAGGGATGGGGCTACCGTCAGTTGTCTGCTACTTACTGATGGCCACCCTTGTCGGGCCGGTCCTGGGAGACCTGGGCGTGATTCCTCTAGCTGCTCATTTTTTCATCTTTTACTTTGGAATGATGAGCATGGTAACCCCTCCGGTCGCTCTGGCAGCTTATGCAGCCAGCTCGGTAGCCGGATCGAAGATTGTGCCCACAAGCCTTGCCGCTTTTCGTGTAGCTCTGGTAGGGTTCACACTGCCTTATATGTTTGTCTTTCGGCCGGAGCTTCTGCTTCTGTCAGCTGACGGAGGCATGCCTCGGTTGATTGCAATTATCTACGCGACAACCATCGCAGCACTGGGAATCATCGCATTCGCAGCAGCTTTATCAGGCTATCTACGAGCCAGGCTGAACACTCTGACAAGGGTCGCCCTTTTCTCAGCTGCAGCTCTCATGCTCTACCCTGGGGACGCGATCCTCTTCCCTGAAACATGGCTCGTGACGATCCACGACCTGGCGGGAGTGGTGCTGCTTGGCGCTGTAACGCTGATCAAACAGCGCTAGCGCTAATCTGCAGGCACCTGGCCGCTCTTCCAGCAAGCGAACTCTCTGGGGCGCAGACGATAGCGGGCAATGTTCCCCTCATGGAGACCTCTCAGCTCAATCATTACCGTCTTCAAAAACTGGTCACGCGCTTCTTCGGGGATCTCAGCTGATTTCTCGGCTACGCGAGCTTCCGCAGAAACGCCCTCACGAGGAAAACGCACGATCTCGCGCACAACCTCTTTGAGTTCTTCTCGGTATCGCATGCGGAATGGATCTGGATCACCTAAAGTAAAGCGCAGCGCCTTATACTTTTCTGCAGAGCGTCGATAAGCCCAGGCGAAAACATCACGTAGATACTCCACTCTTTGAAACTCATAGACAGCGAGCAGAGCATGAACATAATCATCTGCCTCCACCCCGACGAATGACAGGGGGCACAGATTGTGACGAATCATCGGAATATTGGCAGCCAGCCGCGACAATCGTTTATTTACATCTTCAAATGCCTGTAAGTAGGGCAGATGGACCATGACAAAAAAGGATGCCTCGAAGGGGTCCTGGATCAGAGCAGCCTTTGTCAGGATGATCGTAAAATACTCTTCGATCTGCTGAGGCACCTCCAGCGGCATATAGGTCGTCCCGGTGATGCCCACCGGCCGATGACGAAGGCTACCGCAAAGAACCGGATCACTCATCAGGTTTTCCGCCAACAGTGCATGAAGGTTACACAGCGTGTAACGATTAAATCCGATCTCCTCGGTAGCATCTGCCAGCATCTCGATTGCCGCCTTGTGGTTGAGGATCATTTGAGCCTCATGAGTGGCTTTCCCATCTGCAGATACACCAAGCTGGAGCAACCTCTCCGTCTCGATGAGGGAATACGTATTGCCCTCCAGTCGGCTGGAGTTCCAGGCTAGATCGATCAATAAACGACTCAGGATCTGACGTAGATAGGTCCCGGCAGGGAGGCTGGAAACGCCTACTTCACCCAATCCCTTCAGCTCTTTGCGTAGATCCTCAGGGAGGTAGAAGGTCTCATTCGGCCGGTAAACATGAAGAAATGACGGATCATAACCGATGGGGCTGCGCTCGGCCAAAGGTCGACGCACCGCGCTACGAAGCTCTCTACCGTCCGCGCTTAGCCAAGCTCTCGAGTCCGCCTCGTATTTCGCGCTATCAGGCTCGAATAATGACACCGAGCTGTTATCACTCTCAGGATAGAGAATTGGCGCATTTACAGGCTGGGGAAATGGCGCATTTACAGGATCAGCTATCGCTGCATTCCTCACCCGATACTTCCGCCCGCGGCCAGCGCCATCAGCTATCAACTCACCGCGCTGACAAAGCTCTTCCAGGCGGCGCTGCAAGGTGCGTCTACTAAGCTGAATCTGCGGCAGCGAAAGGATTTCGGCGACAGCAACCTCCCCGGCAAGCTGGATGATGGCGTCTTTTATGACGCGATACTCGTTTTCTGACACAATCTTTGGCACAATAACAAATTATGCCATAAAAAAGAAATTGCGCCACAAAATTTAGAACATCACGCCAAATAAACTTCGACCTATTCTGAATCGCACAAGCTCAAGCACGCTTCGCGATAAAAGGTGAGGCCAAGGGGAGGGAGCAAGCGCCCCCTTCTCAGAATACCGAGACAGGTGCCCAAGTGCTTTCGCGTGGGACTGATACCAGACTTG
>JAHDFZ010000199.1 GCA_020627905.1 Verrucomicrobiota bacterium | reverse complement strand
ATGGAGCGGGTGAGGCGATTCGAACGCCCGACATCAACCTTGGCAAGGTTGCGCTCTACCCCTGAGCTACACCCGCGTCGCCGCTGAATTTCAGCGGGCCGCAAGTATGGCGAGGAGGTTCGCCTTGGCAAGTGGAAATTTACACTAATTTCCGGTGGAATCTCAGCGAGTCGCCTCCATTCTTGCTCGGACGATGAGAAAGACCTTTGGCAACAAGTTGGACGAGATCCTCGCGGAGAAGGAACGGGAGGTAGAAAAGCTGCGCCCGGTCGGCGAAAAACTGAAGATCGCCGCCCAGGGACGAGAAGAATTTCGCAGTTTTTTCACCGCTCTCGGCGGCGCTCTGCGTGATCAGGAATCCGGCGAAGGCTTTGGTCAGGAAGATCTACGCGTCATTGCCGAGGTGAAGAAGGCATCCCCTTCTGCAGGAGTGATCGAGGCGAATTTCGATCCGGTGGCGATCGCCGAGTCTTATGCGGCAGCCGGAGCCCATGCCCTCTCGATTCTGACGGACGAAAAATTCTTTCAGGGGCATCTAACCTATGTCCAGCAGATCAGGGAAAAAGTGAACCTCCCTCTTCTGCGCAAGGATTTTATCACGAGGCAGTGGTCGCAGGAGCGGACGCTGTTCTCCTGATTGTTGCTGCACTGGAGCAGGCTGAGCTCACTCATCTCCTGCAGGTGGCTAGCGATTGTCAGCTGGATGTGCTGGTAGAGGTGCATGATCTGGAGGAAATGGATCGGGCACTCGATACAGACGCGCGCATCATCGGCATCAATAACCGCAATCTCAAAACTTTCGAAGTGAGTCTGCAGAACACGGAGACGCTGAGCCAGGAAGTCACGGGCGATCGGATCCTCGTGAGCGAGTCGGGCATCTTTACCGGTGCCGACACCGCGAGGATTCGCGACTGGGGGTGCGATGCGATCCTCGTCGGTGAGGCGCTGATGCGTGCTGAAGATCGCTCAGCGACTCTTCAGGAACTGTCCCGCGGGGTAGCCACTGCGTGACTGCCCGGCTACTTGCTCCCCGGGCCTGGCTCTGATATACTTCTGCCATCATGCGGACCCTCTCACCAGCACGACTCACCTGGCTTCTTGCGTCTTTGCTGTTCTGCAGCTTATCCCATTCCCTGCAGGCTCAGCTACTTGTCGATCTGAAACTTCCCCGAAACACCTTTGTCCAGGCCGAGCCGATTCCCGCGACCCTCACACTGACGAATCGCTCTGGAAAAGACCTTGTCCTCGGGAATACGAATGGCCGAAGCTGGCTCGACTTTACGATCTACGATGGCAGGGGCGCTCTTGTAAGTCCGGCGCGTGGCGTCGACAGCGCTCCACCTATTGTTCTGGCGTCGGGGCAAACTCTCGATCAGCAGGTTATCATCAATCAGCGCTATCCTATGCACATGCAGGGACGCTACCGCGTGCAGGCTCGCGTGAGTTTCCCCCAGATCGGCTCGGTCTTTCAGAGCCGCAACCTTTCACTCAACGTAACGGAAGGCCAGCCCATGTGGAAGCAAGTGGTCGGTGTGCCTGTGGGCCATCCCCAGGCAGGCAGCTATCGGGAATTTCAGCTGATGACCCTCTATGAGGGCGCCCGGCAGCGCATCCTCTATTTTTCCGTGAAAGATAACCGCAGTGGTCAGGTCATCCGCACCGTCGCTCTGGGCAGCTACCTAAGCGTGCGCCCCCCTACCTTTTTTCTCGATCAAAAGAATCGGCTGCATGTGCTGCATTTATCGGCTCCGAGCCGCCACAGCTACCACGTGCTGGATATCGACGGTCGCCCGGTCATTTCAGAAACACGCTACGAGAAACGAGGCAATCGCCCCACCCTGAAAACCAACGACTTCGGCGAGGTGACAATGGTCGGAGGCATTACAGAGGAAGAAGCCCGCACCCCTTATGAGCAGAAGGAATTCCGGAGCATCTCTGAGCGCCCTCCTGGGTTGCCGCGCTTTTGAAACGGAGCTTTTTCTCAAGCCACAGCCACCCTCACGGTTTCTGCCGCTCAAAGCGGGCTTTTTCGAAGGTATCGACTACAAAACCGACTAATCCGGATGTGGCATCTCTCCGCTCTGCCGTGATCTCCAGCTCTGCCTGTATACCGAGCGAATCCAATCGCTCTTTCAGAGCCACGCCGAACTGGTGATGATGCACGACTCGCTCCGGCGACGCGCTTTTCGGCACTGGGACCGAGGCTTCGGGATCACCAAAATAGAGCAGATAGGTAGGTGGATCATCCTGTGTCAGATGATGCCAGGGGTTAATCTGATTGATCCTCTGACCAAGGGCGAGCGGGATCGGCGAGGGCATTTCAGCTCCGAATAGCTTCTGGAAACTGGGGTGCATTTTATCTCCCCCCACATTCTTTCTAATCCAGTCAGGCATCAGATTGGTTGGCGTGATGGCCGCTACCGCGCCCTGCATGCGCGTGCTCATCGCCCTCGTTCCTCCATGCTGCTGCTGGCGCAGGTCGCTATGATACGCTAGCCAGAGCGCGATCACTCCTCCAGCAGAGTTCCCCATGGCGATAAACTGATCCGGATCAATTCCGTATTTTTTAGCATTCAGCCTCAGGACCTGCACGGCCAGCGCCGCATCCTGCATAGGCGCAGGGCTCTGGACTGTCGTTCCGTTGACGAAGCGGTAATTGATCGATACACAGGCTATTTTTTCCTTCAGAAAAGGGGTAGGATTAAAAACGGTCTTATCCCCCGCTACGAACCCACCTCCGTGAAAGAAGAGGACCAGTGGCAAACCCTTGCCTCGCCGGGCACGCTCTTCTTCTTTCGTAAGCTCGGGGATCCAGAGGTCCATTCGGTGGCGATCATCCCGCCCGTAGGAGACGTTCCCATGAGTCGGGAAAGGAATTTTTGCCCGTATCCTCACTTTTTCATCACGTGCCTGCTGAGTTTGCTGGGAACTGGGTAGCGGAATCTGCCGGGCGCGAAAGGCCGCGAGTTCCTCATTAGTCAACAACCCATCGCCATTCACGTCCGCTTTCGGGAACCGATCAAGCCAGCGAGCCAGAGCCTGCTCGCTCAATTCCTGGCCGGAGATGCCTGTTGAAAGCAATGCTGACATACAGACGAAGAGCGTAAAAACAGCTCCATGGACCTTCACTGTGAAGATTTTCATTGCGAAAGCCTAGCAACACGCACTGGACAAAGTCAACTGATGCGCAGGGCGATCTCCGCGATCGTGCTACGTTCAGGTGATTTATTCACTGCTTAGACTTCGCTTTCCCTTGTATTTTTAGCGAAGTTTTGCCTATCTTAGCGAAAGTTTTGAATGGTGTCCCGATCAGATCGTCAACCTTCTGAACACTCCTCCTATACATTCCAATTTATGAAAACGAAACTAGCCATCGCTGCTGTCGCTGGAATCATCGCTTCTTCGGCTTCCTCCGTGTCTGCTGAAGAGAAGATCGATTTTGAAACACAAATCTATCCATTCGTAAAATCCGGATGCGTAAAGTGCCACCGCCCCCCTTATGACGAGGAGCGCAACGGACGCACCCGCACACGGAAACCGAAGGGTGGATACATCCTTGCGACAAAAGAGGGCATCATGAGCGCTGAGACTGACGACGGGGCAAAATTTGTCGTCCCTGGCAAGCCTGACGACAGCCGCATGCTCGCAGTGACTCTTCTCCCGATCGATCACGATGATCACTACCCGCCAGAAGGCAAAGCACCTCAGTGGACAGATGCGGAAAAAGAGCTTTTCGCCAAGTGGATCGAGCAAGGGGCCGAGTTCGGCGAATGGACTGAGGATCCCGAGCCAAGCGAAGGCCTCGAATGGGATGGAGAGGAAAAGGCCCCTGGCACCGTTGAGACAGCAAAAGCACCTGAATAAGACCGGCTTGAAATCTAACTTGATTCTCAGCTCGGGCGCTTAGCGGCTCCCGAGCTTTTTTGTGCCCCGGGGGGGATGGCACAGAAGAGAGAGCCGCCACGGACATGGAACTTCAGTCCCACGTGAGAGCCGGACGGACCGGACTGCTGGAGCACTAACTTCTGGAGGTCGGTTTCAAGTCCGCACTGCTGCACTTTCCGGCTGCCCGAGCCAAATGCAGGCCGCGAATGAATTCGCTACTCACCGACAGGACTTACTCATGGAGATCCCGGAAGATCAGCGTTGTGCTCATAAGAAAAAGCCGACAAGGGAAACAGAAGATGGTGAGTGTGCATGTCGCACTCAGAGGTTTCCACCCCTACAACCACAGAGAGCCCGACTTGCAGAATCCGCTCGACTAAAAGAAACGACGGCTACAAGCCGTCGCTCCACGCCCCTACACAAAAGCACCCGCCACGCTCAGCTTCTCAAGCGGCGGGGCGAACTTCGTCAGATTGATACCTACAACGGCTTTCTTGTATTCCTCAATCGTCGGGATGCGGCCAAGAATGGCTGACAGCACAACAACCGGTGTAGACGCCAGGAGCGACTCACCTTTCTTGCGCTCGGAATCCTCCACCACACGCCCTTGGAAGAGACGCGTCGAGGTCGCCATGACGGTATCACCCTTGGCAGCCTTTTCCTGGTTGCCCATGCAGAGATTACAGCCGGGGCGCTCGAGGTAGAGGAGGTTCTCATACTCGGTGCGGGCAGCCTGCTTAGGCGCGCTGTCGTCGAACTCGAAACCGCTGTATTTCTGCAGCACGTCCCAGTCGCCTTCCTCCTTCAACTCATCGATGATGTTGTAGGTAGGTGCGGCAACAACGAGCGGTGCCTTGAACTCGACACGACCTGCCTCTGTTTCCAGATTGCGAAGCATCTGAGCAACGATCTTCAGATCGCCTTTGTGGACCATGCAGGAGCCGACAAACCCCAAATCGACCGCCTTCTCTCCCCCGTAGTAGGTGAGGTCGCGGATGGTGTCGTGGGTGTAGCGCTTGGAGACGTCGTCGTTGTGCACGTCGGGATCGGCGATCATCGGCTCGACGATCTGGTTGAGATCAACGACGAACTCGGCGTGGTATTTGGCATTGTCATCAGGACGCAAAGCTGGCTTCTCACCAGAGCGAATCTCGGCGATGCGCTTGTCAGCCATATCGACGAGGCCCTGCAGCACCTGGCCTTCGTTGTCCATGCCCTTTTCGATCATGATCTTGATGCGGCTCTTGGCGATCTCCAGCGACTCGATCAGCGTCTCGTCCTGTGAGATACAGATGGACGCCTTGGCTTTCATCTCCGCTGTCCAATCGGTGAAGGTGAAGGCCTGGTCGGCTGGGAGCGTGCCGAGGTGCACCTCGATGACGCGGCCCTGGAAGACGTTTTCGCCGAATTTCTTGAGCATCTGCGACTGCGTGGCATGCACAACATCGCGGAAATCCATGTGATCTTTCAAATCACCCTCAAAGGTAACTTTGACGGACTCAGGAATGGGCATGGAAGCCTCTCCTGTCGCGAGGGCGAGGGCAACGGTTCCGGAGTCAGCCCCGAAAGCAACGCCCTTCGACATGCGGGTGTGGGAGTCACCACCGATGATGATCGCCCACTCGTCGACAGTCAGATCATTGAGCACCTTGTGAATGACGTCGGTCATGGCGTGGTAGCCCCCCATGGGATCGCGTGCCGTAATGAGGCCGAAATCGTTCATGAAAGACATCAGCTTAGGAATGTTCGCCTGCGCTTTTTTGTCCCAGACAGATGCCGTGTGACAGCCGGACTGGTAGGCCGCGTCAACGATCGGTGAGATGACGGTAGCAGCCATCGCCTCCAGCTCCTGTGAGGTCATAAGACCGGTGGTGTCCTGAGAGCCGACGATATTGACCTCGACACGGACATCTGAGCCAGCGTGCAAGGTAACGCCGGGAGTCGCGCCGACGACGTTGCGATTGAATATCTTCTCAACAGCCGTGAGCCCCTGGCCTTCGTGAGAAATTTCTTTGGATGGGGCGAACACGGCAGGCGCCTCGACTCCGAGAGTCTGCGCAGCAAAGGTCTGAAGCTTCTTGCCGAAAACGACAGCGTAGGATCCACCAGCGCGGATGAACTCTTTCTTCTGCGGAGTGAGAGCGGAGGCAATATCGACCAGCTCCTGATCTCCCTGCAGCAGCTTCTTGGCCTTCGTATCAATGGTGAGGACGGTGCCGGTATCGACGGAGTAGACCTGCTCGAGGACTGGATCTCCGTTTCCATCGAGCACCACATTTCCCTCAGCGTCTTTTTTCTTCACCCAGTTCTTGAGGTCAATGCCGATTCCACCGGTCACGCTGACAGTGGTGAGGAAGATCGGAGAAATCCCGTTAGTCCCTGCGACGACAGGGAAAATGTTCACAAACGGCACGTAAGGGCTGGCCTGCTTACCGGTCCAGAGAGCGACGTTGTTCACACCGGACATCCGCGATGAACCAACACCCATGGTGCCCTTTTCTGCGATGAGCATGACGCTCTTATCCGGGTGGATTTTCTGCAGAGCCTGAATCTCCTTCTGCGCCGACTCGGAGATCATGCACTTCCCGTGAAGCTCACGATCCGAACGAGAGTGGGCCTGGTTGCCCGGGGAAAGGAGGTCAGTGGAGATATCCCCCTCGCCTGCGATGTAAGTGACGATCTCGATGGTCTCAGCGACGTCGGGGAGTTTCGTGAAAAACTCTGCCTCGGCATAGCTCTTGAGAATGTCAGTAGCGACCACATTACCGGCTTCGTGAGCCACCTTGAGTCGCTCTGTGTCGGCATCATAGAGGAAAACCTGCGTTTTGAGGACCTCTGCTGCTTTCTCGGCAATTTCAGCGTTGTCGCCAAGAGCCAGATCGAGGAGAACCGCTACGGACGGACCACCCTTCATATGCGAAAGCAGCTCGAAGGCAAATTCCGGAGTGATTTCAGCGAGCACCTGCTGCCCGAGGATGACGTCTTTGAGGAACGCCGCTTTCACACCGGCAGCCGCAGTCGTGCCGGGCAGGGTGTTGTAAATGAGGAACTGGAGAGAGTCGGCACGATGCTCGTTGCTCTCGTCCTTGATCTGCTCGATGATCTCCGTGAGAAGTTCCGCCCCGTCGATCGGTTTCGGGT
>JAHDFZ010000198.1:6242-7145 GCA_020627905.1 Verrucomicrobiota bacterium | reverse complement strand
CGGTTGATGTGGCGTTTGCCCTGCTTCCGACGTAATACACGACCACTGCCAGTCACCTTAAATCTCTTAGCGACTGCTTTTCTTGTTTTAGCTTTTCCAGCAACACGGGCCATAGCGGGCGGATTATGCGGGATAATAGCGCTTTTGCAACAGGAAATTTAAAGCTGTGATCGGTAATAAAGTGAGTCTGGACCAGATGGCGCCTAACGCCCCGCCCGCAACCGGCGGATCTCCTCTTCCAACTGCTGGATGCGCCGCTGGTTGGCAGCCGAACCAACCCCTGCCTCCATTGCACGACGACGGGATGAGTCTACCTGGCGACCAAGCCGACTAAGGGAGGAACGCAATCGCTGAAGACCGACGTCGTCATTGACGCTGGCATACTGAGGCTCAACTACTAGACCGTTACGAGTAAGTGGTTGCAGATTCCAGCGGGATGGCCGTGTTACCACCTGCATGGCCCCGCCCGGCATACGGACGTTCGGATCATTGGGATCAAGATAAGGCGCGATCACATACTCTTTGATCACTGGAACCGTGCGGACCAGCTCAACCGTGTTTCGCTCCGTATAACGACCGTATTCATCGTTCTCCGTCGTAATTGTGGTCGGATCATCCATGCTCTTGTCACGCTTCAGGATAGCGCATGAAGGAAGGAGAAATAGGCCTGCTAAAATGGGTGCGATCGTTCGGCACAGTTTCATAATCGTTTCTATTACTCCGGCTGGTCTGCCAATTTTTCTCTTTCTTCGCGGATTTCCTCCAGCGTCTGGGCTCTGCCGCCACCGATTTCGGCGTCAGCGACGTCAAAGGAATCGATATTGTAGAGGTAAAATGCTGTTCCACCGAGGACACGGAGAAAATAAGGATCTTCACCGATTCTTTCAAACTGAATCTCCAGCC
>JAHDFZ010000198.1:1911-6232 GCA_020627905.1 Verrucomicrobiota bacterium | reverse complement strand
GCATCCAGGCCGGCATTTCGCAGAGAATTGCTCTGCACCTCCTGCCCGTCATCGCTGATAAAGGTGTCTTTAGACGACTCTAGCGCTCCCTGTAGCCCTGAGAGAAGAAAGATCTGGCGGTATTCTTCGGGACTGCGCAGCTCAAGAGTGCCTTTCAGGCCAGCCGTCATTTCGAACGGAACCAGCTCAGGCTGATCAGGATCGGCACGCTGAAGGACGGTGGCCTCTACATCGATTTCCTTGCCGTTATCCTCGCCTTCCTGGAAGATAAAACGCCAGTCACCGCCGAGCAGCATGCGCTCACCGTCTCTGCCAGCTTCATCTGTCGAACTATGCACCTCTGTCCCCTTAGGGATCACGACGACGCCGTGATGCATAACATCCTCAGTTATGAGAGCTATGATTGGGCTGTTACCCAGGCGTGTCTCGATAGTTGAGACGAGGCGGGCCTTCATCAGGCGCCCCGCTGGTATCCATTTACGCGAGCGAATGCGATTCCGGGAGCGAGGGTCCGATACGCTCCGAGCTGGGGATAGCTGCAGCGGCGGCATCTTCACCTCTTTCCCGAGGGTGCCTCCTGAAGCACGGGAGATTCCACTACGAGCAAGAGCGGAGGCTCGTTCACCGAGAGATCCTGATCTATCTGAACGAGCACCATCCTTCGCGGCCTCCTTTTGTGCGTTCTCCATAATACGCCGGATACGATCAATGTTGGTTTCGCCATCTTTCTTCGTATCGGCTGACGAGCCGGTTGCACGGGGTGTAATTCGGATTGGTTTGATCTCTGGAGAAGGCAGAGGGATAGCAGGGCCACTTGCAGACTGACTGCCACCGCGTCCTATTCCCTCTGGTAGTGGGATTCTTCGACCATCACGGGAACCATCGCGCTGGAGAATAGACCGATCTTCCCGAGCGCTTTCCAGATCCTCGCCCCGCTCGCCTGCGGCGACACGTGAATCAGTGAGACGCTCCTGATCGTCCAGACCTCCCGTGCCACGATACTGAGGGCGCCCTGACCGATCGATACCGCCGACAATGAGCCCGGCAATCAACCCAACGATGATCACGCCAACGATGATGAGGACAGGCTTCATTTGGCATACCCTCCTGGTAGAGAGCCCAGACGAGGCAGATTTCCTTCGGGACCGGCTGTCCCGTCAGCGTTCAAATACTGAGACTTCTCGAACGTGACAACCATGCGGAATTCATTCTCCCGCAGATCGACGGCATCCAGCTCGGCAAAAGCCTGCCGCGTAATGGCGAACTGAATCGGCACCTTATCATTCGCAGAGACTACACCGGAAGCATGAGCAATGGAGGCAAAGACTACCTTGCTTCCGAACGCGACACCCAGCGAATGCCTGTCATAGTAAACAGCAAAACTCTTCGGATTCACCATAAAGCCGTTGAAGACGATGATATCAGGATGAGGAGAGGACCAGCGGACAACTGATTCCAGTTCAAAATTCACTCCGTTGACGAAGTTCATCCGCTCCTTGATCCCCACTTCCTCACTGTTATCGATCAGCTCCGATCCAGCTCGTTTCAGCAGGGGATAGTTAAAGGTTCTGTCCATATACTTGGCGAGGGTATCAGGCGAATAGTCGGGAGAGGCACCGGGACCAAAGGAGTTCAGGTCCTGCGAAGAGTTAGCGAAACCGCCGAATCCACGACTGGAGCGCCGACGGTTGCCCACCATCGTCACCGAGCTGTCGTTTCTCGTGTTACTCTGGATCAAGCGAAACACGTAAACACGGTTGTCGGGATCCAGCACATTGATGAAGGCCTCCTTTCCCTCCTCAAGCGCGCGCATGTTCATCACGTTCGATCCAGCGTTAAAGGTGACAAGGAACGAACCGAAAAACTCCTCCGGGTCAGTCGTGACATCCCCCCCAACGAGCGCTGTATTGGTGAGCTCGAATGGAAAAACCAGAGTCAGAGGGTCGCGCGAAGAAACGCGGAGATCTGTGACAATGCTCGGATCAAGAGGCGCAGTGCGGATTTCCCCTGCATCAAGACACGATTGAGCCGTCCAACCGAGAAGTAAGACGGCAATTAAATATGCTGGATGAGCCCTACCCATGAAATCGCCGCCCCGGGGCTAGCTTTGATTATCCTCAAATTCCTGAAATTCTGTAAGCTTCCACGGCTGGTAGAAAGTCGAGCTCAGGTCCTCGTTCCTCTCGAAAATCAGGAGCACTAGCTTCGTCTCGATGCCCTGAACCTCTTTTCCACTGAGCGTGAAGGCGTTACGAACAATCTGAATACGACAACGGATCTCCATCCGTTTATTCGACACAACGTCTACCGCGTAGCCGACAATCCTGGGGAACTGCAGGATTCTCTTATCCCGGAACAGGCGATCAGATTCGCGGAACATCTCGTCCCTCTGCTTAATGACCGCCGGCACCCCATAGGTCTCCAGATAATTATTCATCGGCCCGTTTTCATCTCGCGCATAGATGCCGGAGACCGCGATATTTCTCAAATGCGCGTGGTAGGTCTGAGCATCGCCAAACGGAACCAGCTGCCCGGAGTGAATCTCTCCTGCATTATCCAGCACAACGACCCGGAACTTGTCCTCCCCTCGAAAAACCATGGCAAAAACGAAAACCATAGCGAACAAGCACACACACACCATCGCAATCAATGTCCCCGCTTGAGACTGATCAGCCCGCCGCTTGCGAACTTTCGCCTGTTGCGCAATTTTTTCCATGTTTTGCTGGATAATGACGGCGACTTAAGCGCGCGTCAACTTAAGAAAGACAGCGCAGGAAATTTAGTTTAGATTCCTGAAACTATCTCGAATCGATCCTCGGTCGAGTCCTAGACCACGATCCGGCTCTGGGTCTGAGCGGGCGAACTGCTCTCTACGACTACTTCGACATTCGGCTCGTAGGAAGACTCGGCCAGGCTTGGCTCCGTATCAACGAAGGGCTGCTGGCCAGGGTCCAGACCGTCGCTGAAGTCCTGTAGTTTCTGACTGTTACCCAATCCTGCTGACAACAGACTGTGAAAGAGGACAACTGTCCCAACGATATAGAACAGCGTCCAGACAAGAAGGACGATCGAAAGCCCTGTGATAATCTGCGGCGACGGCAAAGCTGCACCGAACGGCTGGGTGATGATCGCTCGCGAAACCAGTTCGCCAAAGGCCCAGCCCAGAGGCCATAGCAGGACCTCCAGCGTTAGCAGCAGAAACGAAATGGCCTTTCCACGAGTCGCACCGAACATGAATAGCGCGACAGCCACCGGGACAAAGAGGGAGAAAAGGCCCTGAAGCAGCTCCTGGAGGATTTTAGCTCCCTGTATAATGAAGACATTGATGGTGCTGATCGTTTCGTAAGCGAAATCACGAATGGCACTGAGCACTCCCACACCGGTATTCTCCAGCAGGAACCCCCATTCAGGATCACCGAGGTTACGAGCATTGGCGATCTCTCCGTTAATAAAGGAGTAAAACTCGATCGTGTGATCACCAGTCAGATCATCACGGGTCAGGGTAGGATCAGTCGGGTCCGCGAGGACTGAGATAGAGACCTCCCGGGCCAGTTCGTCAATGAGGAAGGCGACCCTCTCTCCAGTAAGCGGATAAACGATGATCAGGATGACGAGAATTATTGGCAGAACCAGTGCCTGCAGGCTGTTGAACCCCCGCGCGAGAAAAAATCGAAACGCAATGCCGGCGGCAATGATAACGAAGCCCAACCAGAGCGCGGTCACATAGGCACTGCGCACGAAGTCCTCTGCTGGAGGTTGCTCCCCCACTGCGGTCTCAGGGACGCCTAGAGCAATAAGAAATTCTTCCATGATGAGTTACAAGTCAAAATATCAGGCTGGCACGAAGCAAAGACACCGAAGCGATCAGGGCGCAGGTGTTTTTGTAGGCCTGGCAAAGGCATCGACGTTGAAACGGGATTTCGGGTCCGAGGTGATCGTATCAACCTTCGCCGCAGTCGCGTCAATCACCCTGTCTTTCGCGACAGCTGTCTCGCTGCTGAAATTCGTCTGGAAAACGCTGAAGGTGTCCAATCGCTCGAGAAGAGCACGATCTTCGTTGCCGATCGCCCGTGCCTTCACATCATTTCCTGCTAAAGCGTAGGCAGCGGCGAGATAGTCGATCCGGGCACTGGCGAGTTCCATCACGACCAGAGACGAAATCTGCTCTGATATGTCGTTCGGATTCTGTGCGTCACGAATGGCATCCTCGATTGTTTGTTGAAGAGCCGGAAGCTCGTTTGCAATGTCGGCGCGGATCTGATCGAGCTGACCGACCCTCGACAAAAGGTCAGCGTGGGCTTCATAGTAATATCCCTCCCGT
>JAHDFZ010000198.1:0-1901 GCA_020627905.1 Verrucomicrobiota bacterium | reverse complement strand
GGAGGATAGCAGCATCGGCAATCTCGTTCTGATTGATGGTGTAGGATCCATCGGCATTTTGCGTGACGCTGGCTTCAGTCAGAAAAAGTTCTACACCATCGTCATTCGTTCTGCCGATAGCAAGCGATCCGTATTCTTCGTTATCTGCAATAATGGCAAGGGATTCGTCAAGGCTGAGCTTTGAAGAGGGATCTACTTTGGCCGTCTGCGCAAAGTCCTCCAGTGCAGCTAAATCTACAAGCGACAGCGGACTGTCAGGCCGACCAATGCGAGCCCTCAGTTGCCGACCTTCATCGACCAGCGCGTTATAGTCATCCTGCAAATCGTTAAAATCTTCCAGCAATCGCCTGTAGGCGTTCTGAAAACGATTGGCCCTATCGCGCTCACGATTGGCTCTCGCCCGCTCGCTGTTGGCCCGCGATCTTTGGCGGTTTACTTCTCGCTCCAACTGACGTATGCGGTCTCTCGAATTTCGCTGCGCATCAGCTTTCTCAGGAAGTGCTCCGATTAGAAGCACGGCAATGAGAAAGTAAGGAACTCTTCTGAGATAGCTGGCTGAATTGATCATTCTTAGTGAGGACATGCGGTCTCCGTAACTTTTGCTTTATGGCGCAGGCGTGGGCTTTATTTGGTCAGACCGCACGAAATTCCCTTTCGCTGCCTTGCCCTTTTGATTGACGGCATTGAAGAGGTTACCCGAACTGGCGGCATCAGCTCTCATTAGAGTAGCATTCGCATCATACTGGTTCAGCTGCTCGACACGTTCACGGTCGTTGTTCACAGCTGACTGAGTCTCTAAGTCACTCAGCAGAAACTTCGATTGCGTTTTGATGAGTGAAAGCTCTGCTCGCATAGCGCCTAGGGCAGTAAGAATGGCGAGCTGATCAGCCTGCTCGTTAATAGCTGCTACATCCCCAGGAACCTCGTTCAGCTGGGCGCGAATGTTCTCCAGGCGTCCCGAAAGCTCATCCTGCCTGTTGAAATAGGCATCCAGCTGCTCTTTCAGGATAATATGCCGGACGTAGCGCTGCTTCAGCGGCTCTCTGTTCACCACCACCCCTCTGATATCAAACTTCAGGTTAGGATAGATATTTGCCGTTCCATCTCCGTTTTCGGCGAACTGGTCGTCGATGAGTGCCTCGCGGATGTCATCCGAAACCTTTGCCGGATTTGTTTCAGAGACAATCGCCAGAGCGTCCTCACGAATCTCTTTTGCGGTTTTGGGCTCAACCCCGGGTGGCACCGCAGGATCAGGTCTGTAAGCTGTGTAACCCGGGCTGCGCGGGACACCAAGATAATTTTTGATGTCTCTGAACGGGTTCTCATCATCCCCCTGAGCCAAAAGCACCGACGCAGTCTGAATCCACATTCCAAGGAAGAGAGCTGCAAAGAGAGAAAGTCGCAAATCGTTCATATTTCAGTCGCTTATCTAAATTAGAAACGGCTACGGGAGGCTCGCAGGTTTGAACCATCCTCGTTTCTTTTTATTAGCATCGGGGGCGACATCTTTCCTCTGCGGCAGGATCGTGAGAACTTCCGCGGCTGAGGCCTCCGCCTGCATGGTTTTTAAGGCATCGAATCGATTCTGTTTTTCGACACGCACTCGATCTTCGTTAATAAGCGCTCGATTCACGGCGTCCGATCTGGCTATTTCGAGAGAGAGCTCGTTCAGGTTGGCAGCCGCTTCAGCGGCTGACATACGCACTTTAGCCGCCCACAGAGTGGCGAATTTCAAATCTCCCCCACTGACAACAGCAAGAGCCGCCTCTACCGTCTTCATCGATTCATCCGCTTCAATTTCGACAGACTCACCTGCTGCCTCCATCTGATCCCTCACGTCGAAATACTGTCTGTAGGACAGCATCAGCTCAGCATTAGGTCGAAACTTCTGCACCAGCTCC
>JAHDFZ010000197.1 GCA_020627905.1 Verrucomicrobiota bacterium | reverse complement strand
CATTGAAGATGTTCCAGAGCTCGGGGCGCTGGTTCTTGGGATCCCACTGGCCGAAGTCATCGCGGTGGGAGAAGAAGCGCTCTTTCGCACGAGCTTTTTCCTCATCCCGCCGTCCCCCTCCGAGGCAGGCGTCATACTGGTTGTTCTCGATGGTGTCGAGCAGAGTGACTGTCTGCAGTGCGTTGCGGCTGGCGTAGGGGCCTTTTTCTTCCTGCACGCGGCCCTGGTCGATGGAGTCCTGCACAAGTCCGACGACGAGATCTGCCTTCAGTTCATTCGCATAGTCGTCGCGGTAGGTGATGGTTTCATCAAAGTTATGCCCCGTGTCGACGTGCACGAGCGGATAAGGTAGGCGAGCGGGAAAGAACGCTTTCCGGGCGAGGTGGGCCATGACGATCGAGTCCTTACCTCCGGAGAAAAGGAGGGCAGGTTTTTCGAACTGAGCGGCGGTTTCCCGCAGGATGTAGATGGCCTCAGACTCGAGTTGAGCGAGGTGGTTGACTTGATAGTCGGTAGCTTCTTCTGACATGAAGGGGTGGGTTTGTGTTTATTTTTGAAAGTGTTGGCCGATCGCCATGTGCAGCTGAGCGCATGCTTCTTCGACAGAGAGGGACTCCGTCGCCAGGGTAAGGTCAGCCTGAGTGGGTTCTTCGAAGGAGGAGTCTTTACCGGTGAACTGAGCTACCTGACCGTCTTTCACCTTCTGATAAAGGCCTTTTGGGTCGCGCTCGGCGCAGGTTTCATACGAAGCCTGGACATAGACCTCCAGCAAGTCGTCTGACCCGATGATCTCGCGTGCTTGGTGACGCAGGGCATTGGTTGGCGTGATAAAAGAGGCGAGCACGAGCATGCCCGAGTCGACGAAGAGTTTCGCGACCTCTGCAATCCGCCGGATATTCTCGGCACGGTCTTCATCGGAAAAACCGAGGTTTTTGTTCAGGCCGGTGCGGATATTGTCGCCATCCAGCAGTTTGACGAGCTTGCCCTCATCGTGCAGCTGGCGCTCGAGCTGGAGGGCGATGGTGCTTTTGCCCGAGCCGCTCAGGCCATAGAGCCAAACGACTCCGCCGCGCTGCTCGAGCAGGGATTCCTTAGCCTCGCGTGGAAGCATGCGGTCGGTGATCGGGTAGAGATGAGAACTCATAAGCGGTGTGATAGGAGAGGCGTCTCTCGACAGTCTCTTTAAATGACGAAGTCGAGATCCTCGTGGAGTCCACACTCGCGCTTGAGGCCACCGAAGCGGGTTTCCTCGACGCTCATGCCGTCGGTCAGCTTCTTCGAGCTGTGCCAGTCGCCGATGGACAGGTAGCCCTCGTCCCAGAGAGGGTGATAGGGGAGGTCGTGATCGGTGAGATACATGCCGATGTCCATATCCGTCCAATCGAGGATCGGGTGGACCTTGTAGCGGCCACGCTGTTTCGCGAAAAAGGGTAAGTTCTCCCGAGTCGAGCTCTGCTGGCGTCGGATTCCAGCCAGGGTGGCCTCTGCTCCCAGTTCGGTGAGTCCGCGCTCCATCGGCTCGACTTTATTGCGCTGATTGTAGGCCTCGATGCCTTCCACACCATTTTCCCATTGCTTGCCAAACCGGGCTTCCTGCCAGGCCGGGCTGGTCGTCGCCTGATAGACCTTTAGGTTCAGCTTGAGTCGGTCTGTTAGCTGATCGACAAACTGATACGTTTCGGGGAAGAGGTAACCCGTGTCGACGAGGACGACTGGGATATTCGGTGCCTGCTCGGTAGCGAGATGCAGCATGACAGCAGATTGAGCCCCGAAGCTCGAACTTAGAACGATGCGCTCGTCAAAGCGCTCAAGAGCCCAGGCAATGCGGCCCTGGGCATCCAGCTGCTCGAGGTGCCGAGAATCCTCCGCCGCTTGCGCCAGTGAGGCATTGCCTTGTGTTTTAGAGGCTGAAGAAGTTGCTGCACTCATTCTTTCTATTTCCTATAGGTAAAGTGGGGAATTGCCCTTCAAGTTTGACCTGTTTCGACAAGCTGTCAACCGCTACTATTCCGCAGGGCTCGACAAGGGATCTATGAGGTCGAGAATATCGGACCTTATCTCCCCAGTCTCATTCGCCTGCCAAAACCTACCGGTCAACACGTCCATGCAGGTGAGCCAGCCGCCGTTGGAGGCTCCGGTATCGAGGCAAATAGTATGCCCACCGTGGCAAACCGGCAGATTTTCCTCCTGTGGAGTATGTCCGCAGACGAGCGTTTTTCCGGAGATGTGGGGCTGTGGCTCATCCATGAACTCCCAGAACAGCATGTAGTCGGGCTGGTCCGCCAGAGCGACATCTGGCTGAGCATTCGCATGGACAAACACATGGGAAGCTGTTTCGTGGAAGGGGAGTAGCCGGTTTAGGACGTCGAGGTGGTCTTGAGGGATATCGGCAAATGTAGTCGCCCCATAAGACGCTAGGACCTCGGCACCACCGACCCCCAGCCAGGGGGTAAGATTCGCTCGATCGGCCAGCGCATTCTGCATCATGATCTCATGATTGCCGCGCAGGAGGTGGACGTTTGGCTGCGCCTCCTGCTCGAGCAGAATCTCGATCACTTTTTTCGTATCCGGACCGCGGTCGATGAAGTCGCCAAGGATCACCAGCTCGTCTCGGTCAGTTATCGCGACCTCTTTCAGGAGCTTTTCAAAGGATGTCGCGCACCCATGGATGTCGCCAATTGCGAGGAGTCGCTCCATTTTATAGTTCGCCGACGCACCTGATCAGTGCCGCATCATCTACTGTTTCTGGCAGATTTGCAGGGACGCGCTCCGGGAGGATGTCGCGGACGGGAAGCAGGACAAACGCACGCTCCTGCCAGCGGGGATGAGGAAGCGTCAGTTTATCGCACTGATGGCTTTGCTCTCCCAGTAAGATGAGATCCAGATCGACTGGGCGTGGGGCGTTGCGTTCTCGGTCAGCTAGCGGAGTGCGGCCCAGCTCCAGCTCGATCTCCTGTGTGATTTTCAGAATGGCCAGCGGGGCAAGGTCTGTGCGAATCGACAGCGCCGCATTGAGGAAGGGGCCGCTGCCATCGGGGCAATCCACTGGTGGTGTCTCGTAGAGCCGAGAGAGAGTCGCTTTCTCGCCCTGGCAGCCGATTCTCTCTTCGACCAGCTGGACGGCGATGTGCAAATGCTCCCGGCGTGGCGATATGTTTGAGCCGAGCGCGAGGAGCAGGATGTCGCTCTCGACCTTCATGATGTTAGAAGGGAAGCGGTCGCCACTTAACGCAGACCCAGCACGTCCTGCATGTCGAAGAGGCCGGATGCCTTGCCGCTTTCTACCAGCCAGCGAGCTGCACGGACGGAGCCGTTGGCAAAGGTGGAGCGGCTGGATGCTTTATGGGTGAGCTCTACGCGTTCTCCATCGGCTGCGTAGACAACCGTGTGATCACCGACGACGTCTCCACCACGGAGGGCGTGGACGCCGATTTCATCCTGTGTCCGTGCCCCGACATCTCCCACTCGGCCATGACGGCAGTCTTTGTCGTAGGAAAGGTTGCGCACATCAGCGAGGATCTCCGCCAGTCGGCGAGCTGTCCCGCTGGGCGAGTCCTTTTTGTGGCGGTGGTGCATCTCGACCACTTCGAGATCGAAAGAGGTCCCGAGGACTTCTGTCGCTTTTTCCGTGAGCCAGAAAAGCGTGTTAACGCCGACGGAAAAATTAGGGGCGTGAACGATCGGGATCGTCTTCGCCGCGTCCTCGATCAGCGCCAGCTGGTCATCATCGTGGCCGGTCGTGCCCATGACGAGAGGCACCTTGAGAGCCTTGCACTCTTCGACCAGCTCGTTGGTGAAACTGGGTAGAGTGAAGTCGATGACGGCGTCGGATTTATGCAGCGCATCTCGGAGCGAGTCTCCGACATCGATAGCGGCAGAGATGCTGGTAGCAGGTTCTTCTGTGACACTGGCCACTACCGATTGGCCCATACGGCCACGGCATCCGGTAACTAAAATTCTGGTCATGATAGAAAGCGGTTGAGACGGGCGACCTTACACAATGTCGAGGCTCTTCAGCAGTGCCTCCAGGTCAGGGCGTTTCTCCTCGGCGAGGGCGACCATCGGCAGGCGGAGCGAATCACGGCTTTTGCCGGCGATCGCCATAGCGGCTTTGATCGGCACGGGGTTGGTGTCGACTTTCAGCATGTCGACGAAAAGAGGGAGGTATTTCTGATGAATGGCTTCGGCATCACCGATACGCCCTTCCAGCATCGCTTTGCTGAGATCCGCCATCACTTTTGGCGCAATATTGGAGACGACGGACACAATGCCGACAGCCCCTTCTTTCATGAAGTCCACGGTGAGGGCATCGTCACCTGAGAGGATTTCAAATTCTTCAGGCAGCTCCTTGCGCAGCAGGCGCACGCGTTCGGTGACCCCACCGGCTTCTTTGATCGACTTGATATTCGGGCAGTCTGCCGCCAGTCGCACGCAGGTGTCGACTTCGATCTCGATATGGCAGCGTCCCGGGATCGAGTAGAGCATCAGCGGCAGATCCGTGGATTGGGCGATGGCCCGGTAGTGCTGGTAGAGGCCCTCCTGTGATGGTTTGTTGTAGTAGGGGGTCACCAGGAGAGCGGCATCTGCTCCCGCCTGCTCAGCTGCCTGAGTCAGGTCTACGGCTTCCCGTGTGCTGTTTGAGCCAGTGCCAGCGATGACGAGACCACGCTTAGCTGTGTGGCGGACCGCGATCTCGATGACTCGGCGGTGTTCCTCAGCCGAGAGAGTGGCAGATTCACCTGTGGTGCCGGCAGGCACAACTCCGGAGATGCCGGCGGCGAATTGGTCGTCAATAATCGCGCGGTAGGAATCAGTATCGATGATGCCCTTTTCGTCAAAAGGGGTGATGAGGGCTGTGTGAGCGCCGGCGAACATGAGGATGTCTGGGGAAAGGTTATCTGTTGAGAAGCGAAATCAGCAGGTGGATCAGAGCTGTCCTGAATAGGTTCCAGCAAAGGTGAAATCCGCTGGACCGAGCAGGGTGACTTCGTGGAAGTCTCCCGAAGGAAGCTCAGCAAAGTCTACCTCGAGGGTGTCTCCGCCTGCCACAGTGACCTGTATCGGGCCGCCGCACTTTGTCAATTGATGATGAGCCAAAGCGCAGGCTGCCATGCCTGTCCCGCAGGCCAGGGTCTCGTCCTCTACACCGCGTTCGTAGGTCCGAATAGCGATAGACTGATCTGCTAAGACCTGCGCGAAATTGGCATTCGTCCCGGCAGGTGCGAAGCGCTCATGATAGCGGATGGCGGCACCCATTGCCTTCACATCGACAGATGCCAGGTCATCGACGAAAACGACAGCATGAGGCACCCCGGTGTTGAGGAAATGGAGGGTATAAGAATCCCCCAGAAGCTCGACCTGCGAGCCGAAACTGGCATCAAACGGGTCACTGAGGGCGATCTTCACCTGATCTCCGTAGAAGTCGGCGCCGATCTCGCCGGCCATCGTTTCGAAGGTGACGTGCTCCTTTCCGCTGCCATCGAGAAACTGCACAAATCGGGCGAAGCAGCGGGCTCCATTGCCGCACATCTCCGCCTCGCCACCATCGGCGTTGTAGTAGCGCATGCGGAAGTCGCTGCCCGCTTCGGCAGGCTCCACAGCGATCAGACCATCAGCCCCGATGCCGCGCTGACGCTGGCAGAGTCTCTCGATCTGAGCCTGGCTGAGGCTGAGCGATTGATCTCGGTTGTCCAGCATGACGAAGTCATTGCCGGCTCCGTTCATTTTCCAGAAGGGGAGTTCCATAGCTAAAGGGGAGAGAAATTCAGGATGCCAGAGCGGAAGCTTCTTTGGAGCCATTAACCAGCGGGGAGACAAAGTCGCGCACCTTTTCGGCAAGCTCAGGCGCATCACCGATGGCCTCGATCTGGCGAACGATGGCAGAGCCGACGACAACGCCGTCAGAAGACCTTGCCACCTCGGCGGACTGCTCAGGTGTGGAGATGCCGAAACCGACGACTACCGGGACGTCTGTGTGCTCCTTGATGGCAGCCACGTTTTCAGCGATGCCCTCGGCGAGGCTTGTTTGAGCTCCCGTGACGCCCTCGCGGGAGACGTAGTAGATGAAGCCCTCGCTCTTCTGGGCAAGCGTCGGCAGGCGGTCCTTCGGGGTCGTCGGGGCGATCAGGCGGATGTGATGCAGCCCCTTGGCATTGAGGAATTCCTCGTTCCGAGCTTCTTCGTCCGGCGGGAGGTCCAGCAGGAGGACTCCATCCGCGCCAGCGGCGGCTGCGTCCTCATGAAAGCGCTCGAATCCGTAAGTGTAAACGGGGTTCAGGTAGGTGAAAAGCACAACGGGGACCTGTGAATCCTCTCGGAACCTACGAATGAGTTCAATGACACCTGCTGTCGAAGCCCCCGTCTCCAGGGCACGGTGCGCCGCCATCTGATTGACGATGCCGTCTGCCATGGGGTCGGAGAAGGGCACGCCCAGTTCGATGATGTCCACACCTGCCTCGACAAGCGCGTGCATGACTTTTAGAGATTGATCGAGCGTCGGATCACCTGCGCAGATATAGGCGACAAAAGCGGCCTGGTTGGCAGCTTTCAGTTCAGAGAAGCGCTGATCGATTCGATTCATAAGGTGGAAAATAGCGATGAGTGTCGGCTTGGCAAGCTGAGCTTAGAATAAGGTGGGTTCATGCCACAGTGCCTATTCCGGGCTACCTGGCCTTTCGGTTTCGGCTTCTGTCGGGATCGGTGAAACTGCCTCCGGCATGCTGATAGCAGCTGCAGGCATCTGAGCGGCGTGCATCCAGAAGCTCACCCCAGCAAAGGGAGGAGCGTTTTGGCCGCTGACCTCGACCTCTGCCACGTCTCCCACAAATTGCCGGATGACCACTTCCAGCTCGCCTTGGATGACCTGGATTCCGCTGCCCTCTCTGTCAGCAAATGCGCGTTGCCTCTCTGTTGGGTGATCGGTGAAGAACTCCCGCACCATCTCGGGGGTCAAACCAAGGAAAAGCGGCTCGGCTCCGTCAGGATGGACGAAGCGCAGGACTTCCGTCTGTGGTTCGACATCCGGTTCCGAGAAGGGTTTTCGAAAGATCTCTTCGACCTGAGGATTCATCCCCAGGCGCTTCTGAGCTGTCCAGATGCCGATGCGCGCGGATAGGTAGATCAGGACAACAAATGAAAGCGCTGAGAGGAGCAGCAA
>JAHDFZ010000196.1 GCA_020627905.1 Verrucomicrobiota bacterium | reverse complement strand
CGGAAGCGGCTGTTGCTGCGCGGACGGTCGAGCTCTCGGGCTGGCTGTTTTTCTGCGCCTCACCAGGCAATTGAAAGCGAATCGCTACGGGAGAGAGTTCGGTCTCATCGGCCGATTTCCCGAAAAAGGTTTCCCGCTCTTCATCCGGATTGTTGTTCAGCTCCATCCAAGACTCGGGGAAATCCAGCTGCACCTGCTTCGATGGGCTTTTGATCGAGTAATGCAGAAGCAGTTCCGTATCCGAAAAGCTCACCGTCTCCTCGACGGAGAGGGATCCTGAGCGATAGAGCAATGTGATGGCATCTTCGGTCTCTCGAAAACCGACAAATTCAATTTCCGGAGACCACCCGGCAGAACTGCTCAGCGCGTGCTTTGTTCGCGCTGACAGGGCGAGCGCAGGTGTCTCCGTGCCGCCACGGTAGATGCCGAGGACGATTCCCGATCTCGTGTCCCAGACGACGTTTCGCGCTGCGGCCCGATCCTGGATGACCAGGCAGCTCTCGGGAAAGGTAAGGGGCTGCGCGGCGAGTCTTTTTTCGTCATCCGCAGGCTCACCGCCCGGTTCGGCTGGTGAGGCGAGACCATTTGCCAGGCGCTCTAACAGAGCCTGGTCTCCCATCACCACGCGTGGTGCGTGCTCCGATCTGCTGACATCGTCATCACCCAGCACCTGCGTGCCGAGAACGGCAGCACTCAGAAGAGTGACGAGGAAGCGACGAGTAAGAGAAACGGACATGACCAAAAGCAGGGAAAGAAGCTTGATGTTATGGGGCCTCGTCCCGTGTGAAGACCAGGCTGGCGCCTTCACTCATTTCTTCATTGAAGGCATAGCCATCTGTAGAGAACTCTTTCAGCCCCTTCGCTGTCTTCACGCGGTTGCGGATCATGAATTCACACATGCTGCCTCGCGCCTTTTTCGCATAAAAGCTGATGATTTTATAAGCACCGTTTTTGAGATCTTTAAAGACTGGGGTCACGATCTCGCCATCCAGGGCGTTTGAGTCAACCGCTCCGAAGTATTCGTTAGAGGCCAGGTTGACCAGCACTTTGCTGCCTGATTCCTTCAGCGCCGCATTGAGCTCCTTCGTCACAGGCTCTTTCCAGAAGGCGTAGAGATCATTTCCTCTAGCATTCTCCCACTTCGTGCCCATCTCCAGTCTATAGGGCTGCATGAGGTCCAGCGGGCGGAGCAGGCCGTAGACCCCGGAGAGGATGCGGAGCTGCTTCTGCGCAAAGGCGAAATCTGCCTTTTTGTAGGTGCCAAGCTCGAATCCCTTGTAGACATCGCCTTTGAAAGCAAGGAGCGCCGCCCGCGCATTGTCTTCGGTAAACGGGCGCTGCCAGGATTGGAAACGGTCGTGGTTCAGCTGGCCGAGCTTCTCGCTGATTCCCATCAGCTCCTGCAGATCGGCAGGGGACTGCTGGCGGAGGCCATCGATCAGCTGCTCCGCCTCGTCCAGGAACTGCGGCTGGGTCGGATCATGCGCCGGACACGTCGATTCATAATCGAGTGTCTTAGCGGGGGAGATGATCGCTAGCATAGGAAACCCCTGCGGAATTAGTGCGCTGCCGCTTTCGCACCTTTCGGCTGACCGATGGCAGAGAGCAGCTCTCCGAACCATGGCTCGTCGATGTCGAAAGGCTTGCCACCAGCGATGCGGGGGAAGGCGATCGTGCTCATGACATCGCCATTCTCCTCGTCATGACCGGCTACGCCGCTCTCGCCCTTCAGCGCAGACTGCGCTGCCTGAGCAGCACAGGCCTTAATGAGGTCGAGATCCTGCTCGTTCGGTGCTGCGCTGCGGGCGAAATAACCGCTCTTCTGCACCAGCACCTTCTCGGCATTCAGTTTCTCTTTCAGCTGCGAGGCGAACCACTGGCCGGGATTCAGGTCATCCAGACGATAGTGGCCGAAAGCATCTTTTGCCGGCTCATTGCCTTCAGCGATGCGCGCATTGACGATTACGTCCATCCCGGCGCCTTCACTCAGGAAGATGTTTACGCAGTCATACTCATCCATCTGCTTGTTGAGTCGTTCGATCTCGGCATCGATGTCGATCTCCATCTCCGGCACCCAGACCGCGTGCACGTCCCAGCGCTCACGCTTGATCAGGCCCTCCGGCATCCATGGATAGCTGTCGAGAGACTCGTGATAATGCTGAGCCGTGGCTGCCGTCAGCCAACCGCAGTGGCGACCCATCACCTCGTGGATGATCAGCTGACGCGCGCTGGTGGTGTTTTCGTTGGCGACGTTTTTGAAGAACTTTGAGCCTTCCTCTGCTGCGGTCCATGCGCCGAGAGTCTGCTTGATCGGGACGACGTCGTTGTCGATGGTCTTCGGCAAACCGACGACCGTCAGGTTGTAGCCGTTCTTTTCCAGGTAGCCAGCTAGGTCTGCCGCTGTCGTATTCGTGTCATCACCGCCGATCGTGTGGAGAATGTCGATCTTGTCAGCCTTTAGCTGCTCCGCTGCTACTTCCAAAGGGTCCTGGCCTTCCTTGACCAGACCGCGCTTCGTGCAGTCGGCAACATTCGTCAGCTTCACCCGGCTGTTACCGATCGGGCTGCCACCATATTCAAAAAATACCTCGGGCTTTTCGCGCACTTCTTTCGGGAAGACATAAGAGTTGCCCAGCAGCAGGCCCTGATAGCCGTTGATGTAGCCGATCAGCTCTGCATCAGGCGCGGACTCATTATACTGCTGGATGAGAGCGCCAATCGAGGAGGATAGGCATGGGGCGATGCCGCCGGCGGTGAGGAATGCGATTTTCATAAGTGAATGTGGATGGGTGAGGGATCGAGAGAACTGTAAAAAAGGATTTATACTGCCTTGCGGGGAGCCTCTCATCGCGCTCCGGCACAGCGGTCGCAACTTGGATTCTTTCAACCGAAGGTCAACCCATGAGCCATGAATTCTCTCGTAGGTTTTGGGCAAATGGCTGACGCGAAAATAAATGGTTTAGAAAGCTTGACAATTATAGTAAATTTAATAATCCTAGCGAGTCCACGTAACGCATCATGATTCCGGAGTCCATTTCCTCATCCAAAACAGCTCGCCACCCGTTCAGCGAGACCTCGAAAGACTCCGCGACCCAGCGACTGCAATCGATGGAAAAGCGCCTGGCCGTTCTGGAAAACACCCTTCTTTCCCATGCGTCGCTGCTGGAGGAGAAAGTCGGAAACCGTCTGGATCGCATCGAAGGTCGGTTTCAGGATGCGCTTGATCAGAGTCTGGAGGCCGCCGAGTCAGCTGATTTTGATGCCGCTAGCGACATTCTGCCTTTTTCTCCGGATCCCGATTCACAGCGTCAGCTGCGCGAGGAAGTAGGCTCAGCCGACAAGGCTTTTGAGGAGCTTTCTGACACCCTCGTCATGACGCGAGACTACCTCAGCCGCATGCAGTCACGTCTGTCGCGACTGCGCGTCGAGCTGGATCCCTCGTAAGGCGGCAGAAGCCACACCCGCATGGACGAAGCGACCGTGGCGGCAGAGTTGGGCGAAGAGGGCGTTCGATCCCTCATCGCTGCGTTTTATCGTCGGGTGAAGACCGACGATCTCATGGCCCCCATGTATCCTGACAATGATTGGGAAGGGGCTGAAGATCGGCTCGCGAAGTTTATGCTCTTCCGTCTCGGTATGTCGCAAGCCTACATTCAGAAGCGGGGCCATCCGAGACTCCGCATGCGTCACATGCCTTTTTCCATCGGTGAAGCCGAGCGCGATCGCTGGCTGAAGTTGATGGGTGAGGCGATGGATGAAGTCGCCGTGCCGGAGGCGTCCAAGCAGTTTCTGGAGCCGTTTTTCGCCCAGACTGCTGATTTTATGCGGAATCGGGAGGGGTGAACGGCGGTTGAGAGGGGGGCGCACGCAGAGCCGCTGAGGGCGCAGATGTGAGGCTTTGGGGGGGGGATTTGGAATTGCCCAGCACCCTTGGTCGTGATAGAAACACTTGTGATGCAGATGCCGGCGAACGTGGCTTGTTTTGCCTCCTCTATGAATTCATGAATGCAAAAATTTTCGTCCTGACTATCCTCGCTCCTATCTGTTTGCAGGCTGGTCAGGTCTTCACGATTTACGACGAGGATAAGAATCTCTCAAGGGAGCTCATCACTGAGTATATCGAATGGGCGGGTCCTTTTATTCGGCAATACCCGCCGAGGTTTCAATCTGAAGAGCATCAAAAGAAAATTTTCGCATCTTCTTTAATGATCCTGGGTGATATCAAGAAGATCGATCCGTCACAGCTTGAGGATGCCCCCTTGCTTGCAGATCTTGCCTATATCCTGTCAATGGGGCACAATATTCATATGGGGACGGCGGACCTCTCCAAACGCTTCTTCGAGAGGTCTCTCGAAATCGATCCAGAAAGCCAGAAGGCTAATTATTTGATGGGCATGTTTCTCGCTGGCACGCGGAAATATCAATTTGATAGCATACCCTATCTGGAGAAAGCGCTCGAATTGGGTGAAGTGGATGCGCAGTTCACACTTGGTCTCCTGGCGGTGAACCAAGGAGACAGGATGAGAGGCCTGGAGATGCTTAAGGCATACTCTAAAAGTCATCCCGACAATGATCATGTGGTAAAGGTGATTGAGGCGATTGAAAAGGAAGAGCTGGAATTTCGAACTTCAGATTCTCAGGTTTTGGAACTGAAGGTTGGTAAAGGCGGAGCGAAAAAGCCAGTCATCTCGAAGCCCCAAGCATCCGAGTAGCAGGGAAGAAAGCGATCGATGGAGTCGGACTTGGCAATCAAAGAGCGGCATCGAATCGAGTGTCAGCTGGCAAAGAGACCTCCAATCGGACCTTTTACTCTAATGATGTGCATCTTTGTTGGTGGAAGTGTCCTGACTGGTGCGGTCGGTTTTTACTGGGCTGTTTGGTATGCACTGATCGGCGGACTGCTCGTTACCTTCAATGAAGTGGCGGTGAAACGCCGCCTGGAGTCCCTTGAAGAGCGTCAGGAGATCGAACTTGCGACCAGAGTAAGTCCGGTTGAGATCAAGGAAGTCATCGATTAACTATTTTCCTTTTAGGCTGGGCGGAAGAAGGTTGTCGCGGATCCGAGCGAACCGATGCCGTCGGCTTTGAGTAAGGACAGGGATTCGTCCGTGGAGGCGCACTGTGTAGGGTAGGTGATCTCGCGCAGAGAGGGGGTAAGCTGAGCTCCTGTTTTGGGACCCTGTCGAGCGCCCGCTGTTTCCCATCATTCAGAACTCAACAAAAGACCGTAATGACGATTCGAAAATCTGGAATTCGCATACTCACGCGGATAGGGAAGCTTGTGTTACTCTTTTTCCAGGTTGCGATTGTAGTTTTGACCCTGACGGCCTATTCCCTAGCCGTGTTCTTCCCAGAATTCGTTTCCAGGAGTTTCGATATGAGCCCGATGAATTTGCCTAGCGCGGTCTTATTCTGGGATATATACGCTAGTGTTCTGTGCTATTTGCCTACTGTGACTATCATGTGGGTAGCCAGTTTCTTCCTAAGGTTTCTACCTATGGCGAAAGAAGCTCCACAGAGTGAGAAATCAGCTCTCGACTGAATTTAGTGGTTTCGAGAATACTCACTTCCGCCAGCGCTCGGTCGCTTCGTCGAAGCTGACGTCATAGAGCTTGCTGACATTGCTGACCTCATACCCGCTGGCCTTGAGCTTGCGTTCGATGACGGTCAGGGATTCGCCGTAAGGGATCTCACAGAATGCCAGCCTCGGATCGAGAAAGACGGCTACCTGCCCGGCGCCTTCGATCTCTTTCAGGCTTTGGGACACATGGGTGACGCAGGCGGAGCAGAACATCTCAGGAACGGTCACCTGCACGAGCTGGGGTGCGGGATCCTCGTCATTGGCGTGCGAGGGGATCGCCAAGCTTACGACTCCCATGAGGATGCTGAACAGGGCCTGTTTCCGGTGCATGGTCGTATTATCTCCGATCCGCAGAGAAGCGCAAGCAGGACTCGATGGGTAGGGGGAGCTACCACTGGGAAGCGGGGTTTTCCTACCCCGCGGCTGGATCTGTGCGCCGTGCGTGATATCAGGTTTTACAGTGGGCTACGCGGTCTTCCGCTTGCATGATCGGGCAGAAACGACGATACAGGATCTGGGAAACGCCTCCCTCCATTATGAGCTTTCCGCTGCCTAAAGCTTTCCAACTAGTCGACGACGCCTATGCCAAGGCGCGGCTTTCTCACGCTTACCTCATCACAGGGCCAAACGGGAGCGGGAAAGGGGACCTGGCGGCGCGTTTTCTGACGCTGGCGGGTGCCACGGAATCCAGCCTCGGTAAATCGGGACTTGAGGCCTTTCAATCACCGACGACCGCCATCGTCAGCCCTCGCTCGAAGAGCCGCAGGATCCGGGTGAGTGAGATCCGCGAGCTGGAGCATGTCCTGCAGATGGCTGCGCCTGCTGGAACGACGAAATTTGCCATCATTCAGGATGCCGACCGGATGAATGAGGAGGCGGCCAATGCCTTTCTCAAAACACTGGAGGAGCCGCCGAATGGCTCACGCATTCTACTCATCACGGCGCGGCCGGAGTTGCTGCTGGATACCATTCTCTCCCGCTGCGTCCGCATTGACCTCATCGGCGAGACCCAGATCACTCAGCCGAGCGCCAGCGAGGCAGCGGTGTTGGATGCCCTCACGCTGCATGCTCAGCGTGGGCAGGCGGGACTCGGATCGGCCCTGACGGTGATGAGTGCCTTCTCAGCGGCGCTGAAGCAGGAAAAGGCAGCCATCGCCGAGCACTTCACTGCCATGCAGAAAGAGGAGGTGAAGCAGCTGAAGAACGTCAGTGAGGGTGATTATCTGAAAAACCGCGAGGACTACTACAAGGCGGTTACGGAGGCGGAATACCTGCAGAAACGCTCAGAGATGGTTGAGCTGCTGGTCATGTGGTGGGGCGACGCTATGCGGGCGAAGGCAGGCTATCAGCGGCTCGATCTCCCGGGATATCAGGAAGGAACGGCTGCTCTATCCCAGCGTTTCTCTCTGGATGAGCTCTACGAAAAGCTGAAAACGGTGGAGGAGCTGCGCGCCAATCTGCAGACGAACATCCTCGAGGCCCTCGCTATCGAGGTATGCTTCATGAAAGCCTTCTCCTGAGCGCGCTAGTCCCCGTGAATTCCGAGACCGTTGAAAAACTATGCAAACGATGATGAGGAACGTTTT
>JAHDFZ010000195.1 GCA_020627905.1 Verrucomicrobiota bacterium | reverse complement strand
CAGGAAAGCAATATTCTTAGCTGGAATCAGCACTTCTTATCGATAACGATAGGAGCACCGAAACGGTGACCGCCGTTCTGACTGTGCCATCTCATCATGTCCCTGCCCATCCCATCAGCAGATCTCCCCCCATTTGAGCGCCTCTGCGCCATCATGACAGCTCTCCGTGGTCCGGGCGGCTGCTCGTGGGATGCTGAACAGACCCATGAAAGTCTGAAAAAGCATCTGATCGAGGAAGCCTATGAAGTGGCTGAGGCGATCGAGGAGGGGGGCGAGGCGGACTTGATCGACGAGCTGGGTGATCTGCTGCTACAGCCCGTCTTCCACGCGGAGATCGCGCGATCAGATGGGCGCTGGTCGATTGACGATGTGTGTCAGGGGCTGTGCGAAAAACTGATCCGCCGCCATCCTCATGTCTTCGGGGAGACGCATGCCGATGATCCGGATGCGGTCGTGGCCCAGTGGGATGCCATTAAAGATCAGGAAAAGCAGGCACGTGGTGAGGAAGTGGTTCCTGACTGGCTGGGCGCTACTGGGAAAGGGTTGCCAGCGCTGATGGCTGCTCAAAAAATCCAGAAACGGGCGGCCAAGGTCGGATTCGACTGGCCGGAGGCTGTGCAGGTGCTCGACAAAGTGAAGGAGGAAGTATCTGAGGTGGAGGAGGCGCTCGCCGATCAGGATGCTGCAGCCATCGAGGAGGAGCTGGGTGATCTGCTCTTCTGCGTCGTCAATCTCGTCCGCAAAACAGGATCGGATGCGGAGACGACTCTGATGAAGGCCAACGCGAAATTTCGCCGTCGTTTCCAGTCAGTGGAACAGGGATTGCGGGAACAGGGATCTTCTGTCCAGGAGGCCAGCCTGGATGAGATGGAGGAACAGTGGATCCAGGCGAAAAAGTCCGGCTAAAAAAGGGCGAAACCGGAGAGTTTTCCGCGTGACAAACGCCGGAGTGAATCCATCCTGTCTGCTATGCAAGGGTTTCGATCATTCCCATGGGGGAAACTTGTCACAGGGCTGGTTCTGCCTATCACCGCGGTGGTCTCGTTCAGCTCATGCCAGAGCACCAGCTCGGGAGACGGACAGGTGGGGGATGGCAGCGCGCTGATCACGAAGGTGAACCCCTATCATGCGAAGCCGGGTAAGTCGGTCAGCACCCCTGACCAGATGGTCGCCTTTGAGCATCGCCGCATCTTCCATGGAGCTGTCAGCTCAGCTGACTACGCAGCACGGTATGGGAACTACTTCACGGTCTTCTGGAAGACGGAAAACCGTAGCCAGCCGACTGAGGTCGTGCTCGAGTATCGCCAGGGCCGGAGCGGGCCGCGCATCCTCCGTCTTTCCGAGACTGTCGAGGCGCCGAAGAAATCGAATGTGAGCAAGTTTGCGGTGAAAGGTGCAGCTTACAGCGAGCTAGGGCCAGTCACGCAATGGCGAGTGGTGCTGAAACAAGGCGGGCGGCCGGTGGCGGAATACAAATCGTTCCTCTGGAAGTAGACGAAGTATCTGATTTTAAACAGCAACCGACCTCCGCTAACGCTTTCATCTGTTGAGACAGCATTTTTTGTGAACTCGTTTGATTCTTTTCTTCCCCTGAAAAAATGAGCGCTTCGGATTCGGTTTTGGTAGGTTGTTTGGGCTCGGTAGCCTGGGTGCGTGTCGTGGGCTCGGCCACCCATGAAAATTCCGGTGCGATCCGGAATTTCCTGACCAATCGTTTCGATGCCGGTTGGCGCAGCTTTGTCATCGATCTTGGCGAATGCCCGGCTATTGACTCGACCTTCATCGGCATGCTTTATCGCCTGGCTTCCAGGGTAGTGGAGTCTGGCGATGAAAAGGGCGGTGTCGAGGTGCTACGCGCCAGTGAGCGGAACGCCAAGTCCATCTGCAAGCTCGGGCTCGACTGCCTGATCAAGCTCGATAAAGACGGGGCCCGCTGGAAGGACGAATGGGATCTGGTGGAGGAGAATATTTCCAAAAACATCGACACTCCCTGCCTTACTCGTCAGGAAAAGACTGAGCTGGTGCTCGATGCTCACGAGGCCCTTCTCCATGCGAATCAGGAGAATGAGAGTCGGTTCTGTGATGTGGTCGAGTTTCTTCGGCAGGATCTCGCTGCCCAGACGAAAGGGTAGAGACCAGCACGAAGATCGCATTGCTCCATGGCAACCCCGCGCACTCGTTTCCGGCCGTGTATCGACCTCCATGATGGAGTGGTGAAGCAGATCGTCGGGGGCACCCTGGATTCCTCTTCGCAGAAGCTGGAGACCAACTTTGTCAGTGATCGCTCTCCTGCCCACTATGCGGAGATGTATCGGCAGTCCGGGCTGACGGGCGGCCATGTCATCAAGCTGGGGCCGAACAATGATGGAGCTGCGCGCGCTGCCCTGGCTGCCTACCCGCAGGGCTTGCAGCTGGGCGGCGGCATCAATCCTCAGAATGCGGCAGAGTGGATGGACGCCGGTGCCAGCCATGTCATCGCGACTTCCTGTCTCTTCAATCATGAGGGGCACTTTCAGCAGGAGAGGCTCGCAGAGCTGATCGCGGCTGTCGGCGCACAGTCTCTCGTGATCGACCTCAGCTGCCGACGCACGGAGTCAGGCTGGGTGGTGGCGATGAATCGCTGGCAGACTCTGACAGACGTGTCGATCACGAGCGAGTCTCTGAGCGAGCTGGCAGGTCAGTGTGGTGAGTTCCTCATACACGCCGCCGATGTCGAGGGGAAGTGTCAGGGGATCGATGAGGAACTGGTCAGCTTTCTGGCTGCGTGGAGTCAGGAGAGTTCATCCCGAGCTATCCCAATCACCTATGCTGGCGGTGCGCGATCGCTCGCCGATCTTCAGCTGGTGCAGGATCTGAGCGGGGGAACGATCGATGTGACGATCGGCAGTGCGCTGGACATTTTCGGCGGTGATGGCGTGCGGTATGAGGAGTGTGTCTCTTTTAACGAAAGAGTCAGCGTTTAGTTCCATATGGCGAGGATGGCTTTAGCTTGTCGCTCCCATGCCGAAATATTCTGGCCAGATCTCGCTCGCGGATGAATTCGCGATTCCATGGCAGGACAGATGCGAGCTATGGAATCACGACTGCAGTCGCGAGCCGAAGGCCCTGTGCGACAGCTTTGGCTGTCGAATCTGATCAAAAACTTGGGTTTCTGGCGATTCGAGCATGATGCCGCATCGCCCGCCTACTTCCGGCTCAAACTCGCGAGTCGAGCTGAAAGACCTGACCCGAGATATGATCAAAGTCAGCTAGCTGAGCGATGAAGCGCGCAGACTGCTGCACTGTGTTGTAGCGATCGAGAGCGTGACGCTGGCGGATGCGTTGTTTCGCCTGATCGCTGAGGCCAGCCGTCATCTTTGTCTCCAGAAATCCGGGGAGCACAACGTTCGCCCGCAGGTTCCGCTTTCCGTATTCCCTGGCGAGGCTCTTGGTGTAGCCCACGAGCGCGGCCTTCGCCGCTGCATAATTACTCTGGCCCACGGGAGGGTGCTCGGCGGAGAAGGAGCCGATCTGGATGATCTGGCCACCCTGGCGAGCCTTCAGCAGGAGAGGGAGGAAGGCTTTATTGACCAGGAAGGCGCCCTTCAGATGGGTGTCGACGACTCCGTCCCACTCTGCCTCGTCCATTTTCAGGTGAACGGTGTCTTTCGTGATGCCGGCATTGTGGATCAGGAGATCCAATCGGGACAGCCTCCTGCGGTAGGCCTGGATAGCCTCCGCATCGCAGACGTTCAGTTCAGCCCGTCCGGGGGAGTGGATTGTCCAATCGCCATTTGTCGCCTTTGATAGCGCATCAGCGATGGCGCATGCGAGGTCCCCTTCACCACCAGTGATCAGGGCAACCCGACCTGTTTCAGGTGCGTCGTTGATCGGCGGCATAGGAGGCACTTACTGCCCAAAAACGCGGGATGCTGCTGGTGAGAGATCGGGAGACTTCTGACCGCCCGGTGTTGAGGTCGCTGATGCTGCCGGAGTCACATTCCGCACGCGACTACTCACCACGACAGCATGCGGCTCATAGCGTAGCTGGAGCCGAGACACTTCCGTCACGTAGCGGAACGCTTCTGTGACTGGCACATTCCTGAGCTGCATGGTGATGGGCCGTGCTCGCTCTTCTTCTGTCCCTTTGAAAATGACATTTGCGCCTACTTTGCCATCGGAGATCTCGGTGACGCGCTTTGCTAGAAAGTCCAGCACGTCTCCTACGGGAGCCTCGTCAAAGTTCAGCTGGGGGAGCATCAGACCCTGCAGCTTCTGGTCGAGGCCGGGAAGTTTCGGGCCGCCTTTTGCGATCGCGAGATTCGTGCGAGCGAGGAAGCTGCGTGCGGGGGCGTAGTTAGGCTGGGCGCGAAGAACTCTCTCGAAGCGGACCTTCGCCTCAGCATAGCGCTCGGCTTTATACAGCCCCACACCCTCCTGAAAAATCTGCTGCGCAGAGGGGCCCTGGGCAAGGGCAGGTGACAAAAAGAAAAGGCAGAGCCCTAAGCGAAGGAGGAAGTGAGTCTTCATGGGTGGACACAGGACAAATCAAACACTCCAAGTGTATCAGGTCAGTCAGATTTTGAGAAGCGAAAAAGCCGCTCCGCTGGTCCCGGCGAAGGCTTCCTGTTAATCTACGGCCTCTCTGACCCAGTTCAGGTAGGACTGCGTGCCCCCATGGACCCCCAGGCAGAGCAGCTCGGGCTCATCATAGGGGTGAAGGGAGACCAGTTCCTCTGAGAGGGCATCCATGCGTGCGTGAGTTGTCTTGATGAGAGCGACGACTTCTTCTGTTTTCTCGATCTTTCCCTTCCATTGAAAGATTGACTGGCCGGGGGCGAGGAGATTCACGCAGGCTGCCAGTTGTGACTCGACCAGTTCCGTGGCAATGGTTTCTGCCACTTCCTGAGAGGGAAAGGTGGTCATGAGAAGGGTGATAGCCTCGAAAGGGTCGCTCTGGCGTTCGATCATAGAGAAGCGTAGCATACACATGAAGTTTGGAAAAATCGACCGTCTGATTGCCCGTCTCGATAAATTAGAGCCAGAGGCGATGGAGCGCCTCGTCCTCAAAGCAGTGGAGGAGAAAGGGCTGCTTGAGCGGGTGTTCGATGCCCTGCGTGATGGGGTGCTGGTGGCTGGTGCTACCGGGATCGTCCGCTACGCGAACCAGGCAGCGCAGGACTTCCTGGGGCTGCCGGATGAGCGTAGCGGGTCAGAGCAGATCCAGTCACTCTTTCCTCAGCTGGATTGGGACGATCTGGAGGACGGGCAGACGGTGATCAATCGGGACCTCATGATCGAGTATCCGGAGCCGCGCTATCTGAATCTTTATCTGAGCACCCTCGATACGGGAGATGAACTCTCAGAGGCCGAGGAAGAGTCAGAAGAGCTCGGCTGGGTCGTCATCCTGCGCGATGTGACTCGTGAGCGCATGCGTCAGCTGGCAGAGATCGAGACAGAGAAGATCGAAGCCGTGAAAAGCCTGGCCGCCGGTGTGGCTCATGAGCTGGGCAATCCGCTGAACTCTCTCAACATTCATCTTCAGCTCGTCGAGAGGAAGCTGCGAAAACAGTTCACTCCCGAAGAGGCCGAACCCCTCCTCGCCAGCCTGGAGATCGCCCAGGGGGAGATCCACCGGCTCGATCAGATCGTGGATCAATTTTTGACCGCTGTCCGCCCGGCGAAACCGGTGCTGGTGCCGGCGGATCTTCATGAGTTGATCCAGTCATCGCTCAACATCATCGGCCCGGAGGTCGCCGACCGTCGCATCCAATTAGTATTCGAGCGTTCTGACTATCTGCCTGTGTTGCAGGTTGATGGGAATCAGCTAAAACAAGTGCTTTTTAATCTAGTGCGTAATAGTGCCCAGGCGATCGGGTCTGATGGGACGATCACCCTACGGACGGCCTATTCGGACGAGAGCGTAAGCCTGCAGGTGGCCGATGATGGTCCTGGCCTGGCACCGGACAAAGTCCGACGCGTTTTTGATCCGTATTTCACGACGAAAGAAGCCGGTTCGGGGCTGGGTTTGATGATCGTTCAGCGTATCATCCATGAGCATGGTGGGGAAATCGCTTTTCGGTCGGAAGAGGGAGTCGGCACAGAGGTCACCCTCTATCTCCCGCGCGCGCAGCGCCAGGTGCGCTTTCTCCCCGGCGGCGATGAGGATCAGGCGATCATTGAGATGGAGAGCCAGGCTGACGAGGTCTCCTAGAACAAAAGGCTTTCATACGACGAGATGCCTCTGCGCTTGAAATCATCTGCCGACTGAGCGATTTTATCCCGTGTCAGACGTGAATTACAAAATCGGTAACGAAAACCTTATCAAGGTGCTGGACGGTGCTTCAACGAAACTCCGGTCTCTGCTGCAGAAGCAGGGTCGCCTGGAGGAGGGAGGACTGAGAATCGCTGTCGTGGGTGGAGGGTGTTCCGGTCTCCAATACAAGATGGACCTCACCGATGGCCCCGCGAATCGCGACATTCTGATCGAGTCAAACGAGGTGCGCGTGATGATCGACCCGAAAAGTGCCCTCTTCGTGACGGGTTCTGAGCTGGACTACAGTGATGACCTGCAGCAGGGCGGGTTTAAGGTGACCAACCCTAATGCGGTCGTCACCTGTTCGTGTGGAGAGAGCTTTGCTGCGTAGTTCGCTGACTTCTGCGGCAGACAGAGACCTGCATGCGGACAGATCCACGCCGTTACCGGCGCGGCTACGGGGATGCAGTCTCGCACAAATGTAGCCGCGATCGTAAGATCGTGGACCGGAGAGCACGGCATGCGGCAGACATGGGCTTGCATCGGGACAAATCCACGCCGTTACCGGCGCGGCTACGGGGATGCAGTCTCGCACAAATGTAGCCGCGATCGTAAGATCGTGGACCGGAGAGCACGGCATGCGGCAGACATGGGCTTGCATCGGGACAAATCCACGTCGTTACCGGCGCGGCTACGCGGTTGCGGGTTGCCCTAACGGATTTCTTCGCCTTCCTGCCCCGCGTTAACAGCAACCGGATGACCCACAGCAGTCACTGTCGCTCGAAAGCGTCGCGTTGAAATCAGCCCCCTTCGTTTGTCTGGCCGATCTCGACTCCAGCAGACCCTCGCCAGCAGGGAATGTAGCCGCTGTCGTGAAGTCTATCATTTCGCGCGGTTCGATAAAAATGAAGTCGTCGGCATAGGCGGCGGCGCGTAGCATGGCAAAGGTCTTGTGACCGACG
>JAHDFZ010000194.1 GCA_020627905.1 Verrucomicrobiota bacterium | reverse complement strand
AGGGTGTAATAAATGCACCCATCAGCAGCGACCGCGATATCATTGGGGCGAACGTTTGCGGCGAGCACCTTGCGCTCCATTGTTGCGAGATCCCAGGCGCTGACGGCTCGTGCATCTCGTTGGCACCCGTAGAGAGTTTTGCCGTCGTGTGAGAAAGCGAGGCCGTTCGTCCCTCCACTCTCCTCGAGCACAAGCGTCGCCTCAGTCTTTGCATCCGCTTCCAGAGGAGAGCCAATCTTCCAGATCTTGCTGCCTTCCAGATCGCTGAAATATAGATCCCCAGTCTCCGGGTGAATGGCGGGCCCTTCAGTGAATTCATGACCGGAGCTGATCTCGACCCATGGCTCACCGGGAGCGAGAATCTTGTTCACAGAATGAGCCTGATTCGGTGGGAGCAGGGTGATCTCGGGGCTTTTATCCCACTTGTCCCAAAGCCAGGTGAGGGCATCTGGCAGGATCGCTCTCTCGTGCTTTCGATTGTGACCACCCTCGCCCCAGACGTTTGTGACGGGATACCCGCTGAACTGCAGGGCTGAGAGCATGCCCTGATTGGCGATGAACCAGTTGCCAGTGTAAATGTTAAGATCATTCGCCCCGTCCTGCAGAAAGACTCTCAGTGGTTTTGGCTCCGTTTTACGCACCAGCATCTCCATGCGGTTCCCTCCGCGCAGGCCCACATAGGTGCCAATTGTGGAGAGCACACGGCGGAACTGATCCGGCCTGTGCCAGGCTGCGCTGAAGGCTGCCATAGCACCTGAACTGGCTCCGGCGACTCCTCTGAGGTTTGGATCTGTCGTCACTGTCCAATCCGGGTGGGTTTCCGCCACAAAAGGGAGGAGCTCATCGATCACAAAGGATGCATAGCGGGGAGATACGGAGTCATACTCGAACGATCGGTTAAAGCGCTGCCCGCCTTTTTCCCGGAGAGAGGGGACTTTGCCGGGATTGACAAAAACGGCCATCATCGGCGGCACTGCGCCACGGGCGATTAAGTTATCGAGAATGGTGGGGGTGTTCTCCAGGTAAGCCTGACCGTCCTGTAAAACCATAAGGGCCAGAGTCTTCTTCTGGTGCTCGGCTGCAGGCAGATAGACGGCGCCATCGCGGACGGTCCCGGGGAAGAGGCTCGTCTCATCCGCTGTGTAGGTGAATGGCACGAGCTTACCTTTAGACACGCCCTCTGCTGGCAGACTATCTGGATGAACGGGATACTCCTCCGCCTTCACAGGCTCTGTTGCCCAGCCCAGCGTGAGGGCGACGAGTAAGGAGGTGACTGGAAGTTTCATTCGATAAGGTGAGGTCATTTCTATGAAGGTTTTCGATAACCTGTGCTTCAATTGATCATTGATGTTCATCATCTTGCTGATTGGGGAGAATAAATTTTTTCTCTGCTATTGTCTCATGTAGAAATACTTAGAGAGTTTGGGTCTCATGGGTGGTCCGATTTAATTCTAAATGGCATCTTCATTGCTGTTTCTGGGAGTTGCTATGTCAGACGCATTACTTACAGAAAACAACGCACTTCTCAAAGAGAACAAGGAAACACTTGCTAGCAACAAAGCGCTGCTCGAGAGCAACGCCGAAACATTGGCCAGCAACAAGTCCGTGATCGATGGAAATGCAGATACGCTCAAAGCGAACGCAGCCACTCTTGAGGCGAACAAGAGCATCCTGGAGGCAAACCAGGACCTCTTGAAGCAGAATCAGGAGCTCATGACAAAAATTCTTGAGAAATTAGGCTAGAACTTACTCGTTAACCTTGAAGTAAGCCCCTGCTGGAGCGCATTTTGAAGCGCGCCGGTAGGGGTTTTTTTCTTGTAGTCATCAGCTAGCCACGATACTGCAATAACATGATGACAGTGGACGTGCTCTTGTTTTCCGTGCTGCAGGATCTGGCTGGTTGCGAATCCATCCGACTGGAGCTCAGCGGAGATGCACCCACGCTTAGGGAGGTGATGGAGGCTCTGATCGCTCGGGTGCCGGAGATCGAAGTTTGGCGGGAGAAATGCCTGTTGGCGAAGAATCTCGAGTATGCCTCCCTCGATACGGTGGTGGGAGAGAATGACGAAATCGCTGTCATGCCACCCGTGCAGGGAGGGTAAAAAAACGATTTTTGACCTCATGAGGGTTTATTACTACACAACCAGGGGACGCCAGCAGGCAGGGCCGATTTCTGCAGATGAGGTCCTGGCCCTGAGCCGGGAAATGGGGCCTGATGCTCCATTCGATCACGCTACCGAGATCTGGCGGGAGGGCTACGGAGCTTGGGTGCCCCTACACAGTCCTCAAGCAATGGAGGATCTCGCCCTGGTAGCGGGTGGTGCGATCCAGAGTGCCGGACTCGGCGTCTGTGGACACAGCGGAGGACTCTACCCGCAGGATCAGCTGATCGAGTCATCGGGGCGGAGGATTCACCCGGATTGGCTGCAGGCTGCAGCGCAGCAACAGTTGGAGACAGGAGTGAATATCCCGACTGCACCTACTCAGGTCCAGACCTGGGCACCGACTACTGATGAGGTTCGCTATGCTGGTTTCTGGTGGAGGCTCCTCGCCTACTTTATCGATGCTAGTATTCTCGGTGTGGTCAATATGATTGGCTACTTCGTTTTCTTAGCCTCCGTTTTTGGCTCGATCAGTATCTCCAGTCTGTCTGAAGGCGGTGTCAACGATGGGCCGCCTATGGGAGTTATCATAGGCTTCATCGTCTATGCCTTTTCAGCCATTGGCGTGCCTCTTTTCTACTTCGTCTGGATGGTGGGCAAGTATCAGGCGACGCTCGGGAAATTAGCTATCGGGGCAAAAGTCGTTCGAGCGAATGGCGAAAGACTGGGGTATGGCCGTGCTTTCTTGAGATACTTTTGTTGGGGAGTGTCATATTTTCTGGCCAGTCTCCTGCCTTTGATTGTCTTCTACGGCGGCATCGGAATGACCACAGGCTTTGAGATTTTCGAGAAGTCGTCTGACGAATTGAGCTCAGAGGAGGGGCTCACCATTTTTCTCCTCGTCGTAGGAGCCATGTTCAGCTTTCTCATCTCTGCTGGCGTTTTCTGGTGTTGCGGACTGGACAAGGAGAAGCGGACTCTGCATGATCGGATGGCGTCTACGCGAGTGATTAAGACCCGTTGAAGGCGCTCGCTTTTTCCTCTTCTACAAACCCATGAGCCTACCTGATCCAGAGACAGAGACTAGCAAACCGGCGCTTGTGGTGCCCGGCTCAGGGGGAGTGGCACCTTCTCCCAATCCGGATACCGGACTCGGGACTGTCGCACGGCCGGCGCGCCCAAAACCTTCGGTGCCACCCCCGGTAGGGAAGCGGGCCGTAGGAGGGAAAACCCTCATCGATGTGACTTGTCCTCACTGCAACAAGACGGAGGCAGTCGCGCTGCAGGCTTACCCCACGCCTCACACTTGCTCCCACTGCGGTGGGAAGCTGGACATCTACACCTTTCCGGCAGGATTGCGGGAAGCCTCGGGAAAGGCCATGGATAGCAAGCCTGTGCTCGCTATGGATGGTGATGCCCGCTGCCATTTCCTACCCAAATACCGTGCCGATCATGCCTGCGAGCATTGCGGAGTCCTCATGAGCGAAGCGGCTTCCATCTCCTGGGCTGGCGGCAAATATTGCCTCCCCTGCGTTGAGAAGCTGCGGGCCCAGGATAAGAAAGACGAGGGAACGGCGGAAATGAAATCGCAGCAGCCGCGCGAGGATAATCTTGCTCTACTCATTGCTGTGATCGGCAGCCTGGTCCCTATCGTGGGGGCACCATGGGCGATCGTTCATCTCATCCGCCATCGCAGGAACGGCTATTCGCTCAGCCTCGCCTGGTGGGTAGCCGCTCTCCTATCCGTTGCCTGGATCATCGTCATGGTCATCTGGGTTCTGCTGATTGCTAATGTGTTCGTGAATCCCGAATGAGCATTCTCGGCATCGGAGTCGATCTGACAGAGGTCGATCGCATCGAGAAGTCGATTGCCGATTTCGGCGAGAAGTTTCTCGATCGCATTTTTACAGCGGATGAGCAGGTCTACTGCCAGCAGATGAAACGGCCAGCCATTCACTTTGCTGCTCGTTTTGCAGCTAAGGAAGCCGTGGCGAAAGCTCTGGGGACCGGGTTCGGAGAGGAAGTGCACTGGCAGGAGATTGAGACCTGTCGCGACGAACGGGGGAAACCTAGCATCACGCTACATGGTGATACGGCCCATTTCGCAGAGAGCCTCGGTGTTAGGGCGAAACACCTCAGCCTCAGCCATACAGATCGCTACGCAGTGGCTCAAGTTGTGTTGGAAGGTGACAGCGCGTAAATGATAGCTGGCTGCAAAGGCTCTGGAGGCAGGGCTTTTTAGCCCATTAGCGTTAGGATAAGGAGGCTCAAACGGCGGTCGGTTAGCTTGTTTTACTGGTGGCTATCAAAGCCGACGCGGCCATCTCCGCCATATTCCTTCGTTTATTCCGCGCTTCGTAGCGATCATGATATTCGCTCTGAGCCATTACTTTCGTTAGTAGCTGGTAGGGATGCGCGGTGCACGAAATAAAGAGAGTCATATGGAGTATCTCGAAGACCCGAGGCATCGTCTTGAGTAAGCTCACCAAATTCGGCTTCATTTTGTCGCAATGGCCCTTCATCAACCCGAAAGCGCCCGTCCCAGCCCCCACAACTACCAGACACAACCAAGCGTGCAGAAGTGTGCAGATGTGGTCTGAGTTCGAGCGGTGTCGAACGATGGCCCCTAGCGGCGTATAGCTTTTTAGTGATTTGAAGATGATTTCCACTCGCCAACGCAGGTTATACACTTGGACCAGCTTTTCTACACTTGCGGTTTCCCGCTCCAGGCTAGTGATCAATATCGTCCAGCCTAGCAAGGCTTTCGCCTCGTCTGATTTCTGTGTGCCACGGCGCTTTTCTTCACGATGAACTTTACGCAAGCGTTTCTCGACAGCTTTCTCAGGCAGCCTGACCGCCACTATCCGACACTTGACCTGCGGCGCTTTTCTGTCGTCTACTCTACCTAACACTACATTGAGATCGATGGTGTCACCGCTTCGCGGTGCCTTATCTCGCAGATACTTCAACAGATCAATCTGCGCCTCGCCATTCTCATGACGATGGTAAAGCACGCGTTTGGTCTTGTGGCGAGACAGGAAATGGGCACCGATCGAGGTGATCTCGTTAAGGGCCTTGTTGAGCAAGTAGCCAAGGTCGCGCACCACAAGATCGCCAGATTGCAGCAGCGGCAAGATGTCATGGGCAGCGGTGCTGTCCTGCCGGTAGTAATCAGTCAGCCCTAAGCGTAGAGCGTCTCCGCTAATTAGGTCGAAAGCTCCTTGCAACCTTAAGCCTGCCCCATGGTGACCTTTATTGTTACTGCTCGCAGGAAACTTGTCAGCTAAGTGATCTGGCAGGTCAATCTTAGAGGAGTCTTCGACAATGATGCGTCCGACACCGGGCAATGCTTCGCGGCCACTGGCCGCGAAACCGCTGCCGCGCAGGAGTTCTTCGAGAATCGCTCGGAAGAATTCGACGGCTTCGCCATCAACTCGTTCCCAGAAAGCTTGCTTGGAAACAGTCTCGAATTTGTCGTCGTCGGTTTGTTCATCACCAGGAGGTGATGCTAGTCGCATACCCACTGCGGAAGCAAGCAGGCGCATCGAGGCTTCACCTTTGCAGACGGCGAGCATGATGCCGTGGACGAAATCGATCGGGTCGAGCTTCCTTGCAGCGCGTTGCATCCAGCCAGTGCGACGAGCAAGCTTCTCAAGACGGACGCGGCTGTTGAGGATAGTTCCTTTGAAGACTGAGGGTAGTTTTGGAGTATTCACCCTCAACGTGCTGAGCACGAGCTCGTGTCAAATTATTTATTCGCAAATCGTTAGCCACCAACGGTTAACGGAATCTAAACCTGACGCTAATGGGCTTGCAGCCCTGCGCCTGCGAAAGCCAGGCCGCTCGATCCACAGAAAGCGTAACGGTAAAAAAAACGTCACTCCGTGAGAATTTCGTCGCTTTCCACTATCGACAGAACATTCAACTAGCCTACCTCTCCAGAAACGCCGGAGACGACAGCACATCGAGGATGAGATCTTTAACGGGGTAATCTTCTCCTGCTCTCGCCGCCACGATCTCTTCCATCTCCGCACGATCCGTTACCGTGAGCTTACGCCCTGTCCCATAGGCCAGCAGCGTTTTGGCGAAATGGGCGGCCACACGATCAGAGCGCTTCAGCATCGCCTGCTTCAGCTGTGGCATGCTCCCGAAGGTAGTCCCGTCAGGCAGAACTCCAGAAGGGTCGACTCTCAGATTTTTCGGATGATCCTCTTCGATGTAGCGGTAGTAGCTGCGTGTCTGACCGACTGGATTGAACAGCTCCATAGCGAAACCGTAAGGATCGATCTTGGAGTGGCAGGTCGCGCAGGTTTTGATCTGGTTGTGCTTGGCTAGCTGATCGCGAACCGTCTTGGCCCCCCGGGTGTCGGGTTCGAGAGGCTCAACGTCCGGTGGTGGTGGACTCGGGGGAAGTCCCAGCACATGCTCGAGAACCCACACCCCACGCACAACGGGTGAGGTCTCAACACCGTTCGCCGTAAGCGTCTGAATGGATCCATGACCGAGGAGGCCTCCGCGGAGATTTTCAGAGAACTTCGATTTATCCAGCTTGACCTGTTCGAATCCGAATCCCTCCGGGATCTCGCTCAGATTATAGTGCTTTGCCAGGGGTCTGTTGACCATGGCGTAGCTGGAATCGATGACACTTTTGATCGATCGGTTTTTCGCAATCATGTCAGCAAAGAAACGAATGGTCTCTTCTCGAAACATGGGCTCCAGATCATTATCATAATAGGTTGAAAATTTCTGAACGTCGGGCGGCATGGACCCCAGTCGATCCAGCAGCAGCCAGTCGTCACAGAATCCCTCGATGAACGCCTTTGAGCGCGGATCGTCGAGCATACGCTCTGCCTGCTCGCGGGCGATCGGCAGATAGTGGAGTGCCTTCTCGGCTACCAGAGATTGCTCCCATTCTCCACCGGGCTGGCCCCAGAGAGTGTAGCTGAGCCGATCCATACGGCTCTGGCTGTCAAGCACACGTCCATTCTCCACTCGGAAGAGAAACTGGGGACTGCTCATGACAGCGGCCAGAGTCTGCTTGATAGCCTCTCTCCCTGACACTCCATCATCCTGAAGTTTACGCGCATATTTGATGA
>JAHDFZ010000193.1 GCA_020627905.1 Verrucomicrobiota bacterium | reverse complement strand
TTCTCAGCGGCTGAACGATCTCGACATCTTTCGCGGTGACATCCTCGTAGGCTGCCTTGATATCCAGAACCCCAAAAGTGATGTCGAGATGCTGATTAGCTCGCTTTCTTGCTCGCTCATCCGCATCCACCTCTCCCTCCTTCAGATGGATGGAATGCCCATTGATGTTGACTCCGGCATAGAACTCCTCGTAGCAGAAGCTCAGAGAAAAGCCCATTTCCTCTGTGTAGAAACGAATCGATCTAGCGAGGTCGTTGACTACGAATTGCGGACTCATGCAGTCCAGATTCTGCTCGAAGCATGGCTTCATGGACATGACGGTGCCACACTTGCTTCGGTCTTGTCAAACGTGTCGATGATGTCACGGGAGTCCCTTTCCCCCCTCACGGACGCCACCAATGCAAAATCAGCTGCTTCAGTTCTGCTGCGATGGCTTTTCCCTCAGGCGTATCGATGAGATCAACGGTCTCGCCCGGATCTGTCTCGACGTTGAACAATACCGGTTTCAGCACGTAGCGCTGCCATGGGGTTTTCCCTTCTGGCAAAATCAGCTTGAAGGCTCCTTTCCTGACAAATCGATAAGCTAGATCCTTCCTCGGATCGCCCAAGTCCGAAGCATCGCCAGGATAGATCTCGCCGAAAACGGCTCTTTCCGTCTTCGGCTCCTCACCATTGAGGATTTGAGGCAACCAACTCTGGCCTGAAATTGCTGCTGGAGCCTCGACATTAGCCAGATTGAGAATTGTTGGCACAATGTCGACAGAACTCACCAGATTCGAGTGGCGTTCTGCTGACAACCTCGCAGGCCAGTGAATGAGAAATGGGCTGCGGACTCCTTCATCGAAGGGCGCTCGCTTGCTCCGATCGTTTTTTTTGAATTCCTCCGGTCGCTTCTTCTCCCGAGTCGTCGATGGTGACCAGCCGTTGTCGGAGGCAAAAATGATAACCGTGGTATCAAGCAGCCCCTGGGATTCCAGCTTCTCCATCAGGGCGCCTACTGTCGCGTCGAACTCGGCTATGGACGCGAAGTAAGGAAGTTCGTGGTCCTCCACTCCAGGACGTGTCGCTGCAAGGTCGTAAAAGCGCTGTGGAGAATCGTGAGGCTGGTGCGGAAGATACGGAGCATACCAGACGAACCAGGATGAATCGGCTTTTTCTGCTTCGCCGATAAAGTCGAAGATAGGATCCATCGATTTACGGCCGATCTGCAGTCCGACATCTCCATTGCCATGTGCCACCCGCTCACCATTGGCAAGGGTTCGCACGCCGCCAAAAGTCTGCGACTCCGGCGGAGCTTCAAAGGTTGTCATTCCATGAGTGAAGCCAGCATTGCGAAAATGACCTTCCCAGAACTTCCCCGTCTGGAGAGACCGGTAACCTGTTTTCTGTAGCAGACGAGGTAACGACGGTGCTTGCTCGATCAAGCCGAATTCCTGCGAACGGACACGCTTGTATTCATTTGAGGATCTTAGACGGCTGTAGCCTGAATTACCCGGAGGACCATGATTAAAGTGGACTCCGTGCTCGTGAGGATATTGCCCTGTCAGCAAAGTGACTAGCGATGGCCTGCACACGGAAGATGGGAGGTAACCATTCTCGAAAACGATGCCATTCTGCGCGAGCTGGTCGAGGTGGGGCGTATGAACAGATTCATTCCCCATGAAACCAAAATCCGTGTAGCACTGGTCATCTGCTATGATGAGAATAATATTGGGGGGATCGTTTTCTTTCGCCTGAATGTGAACAAACCCTAGGAGAAGGAGCAGAGCGTATGCATGCTTCATAATCATGAACATCAAAGTGAAGGGGAAAGAGCAGATCGGCAATGTCGCAATTCCTCTGCGAACATGTGCTTTTTCGTCGCCATTTCAGCACCTGTTTCACTCCTATGCCCACTGCAACGGTTCGGGTAGCACATCTTGCGGGGCATACTCGAAATGAAGAACTCGCCGATGTCGGGGATGAATGGCTCTACGCGATGCATGAAGTATCAACGGTGACATCATCAGGACATCACCGGCCTTGCATGGACATGCCTGCCCTTCGCTCGCGGTAAGCTCGTCGATCTGCTCCCGCTTCCATTTACCCTGACGGTGGCTTCCTGGAATCACCTCGAGAGCCCCGTTGTCGGCTGAGGTATCGTCCAAGTGCACGCGCAGCGTGAGCATGTTTTCGAGAACGGCGAGCGGGGGCTCGACATGGACTTTCTCGTCCTTCACTGACCATGGACCAAAGCCGTCGACGTCCACCTTTTCAGCAACCTGTATCGTTAGGTCCTGGTGCCAGAGGACGGGCCAGTTTTCTCCCGGGCGCTTATCGAAGAGAAGGCTACGGACCAAACGAAAATCGGTTTCCTCGTGGCAAGCCGCTAGGATCGGCTTGGCAAAGTCGGCGATGATCGCTGATCTCTCTGCTACATGGCGGACGCTTGCTTTGCCGTGGTCAGTCTGCAACCGCGTGCATTCATCTCTTAAGGAATCCAGAGCCTCGGCGGCAACGACACCTGCGCGAAGCTCAAAACCCTGATCCGAAAACTGTTTCGTGAAAGATCTCTGGCTCATGGCGGGAAATTCGAAGCATTCGCTAGGTTGGATCGATCGCAATACTGATGGGAACTCTGCGCGGAGCATCATCGTAGAATGAGCTCGGGAGATGGTTCAACTTGTTTTTCACGCCCATTGCAGGCGATCAACGGGCTGCCGTTTCGAAAATCCACGAGCTTACGCTCGCGGCTACAACTTCACTCTTACAGAAACGTAGCCGCGACCGTCAGGGCGTGGATTTGTCCACACGCAGTCCCCTATCTCCACGATCCACGAGCTTACGCTCGCGGCTACAACGTCACTCTACCAGAAACGTATCCGCGACCGTCAGGGCGTGGATTTGTCCACATGCAGTCCCCTATCTCCGCGATCCACGAGCTCACGCTCGCGGTTACAACAGAGCGCTAACAGAAACGTAGCAGCGACCGTCAGAGCGTGGATTTGTCCACACGCAGTCCACTATCTCTGCAATCCACGAGCTTACGCTCGCGGCTACAACTTCACTCTTACAGAAACGTAGCCGCGACCGTCAGGGCGTGGATTTGTCCACAGTCAGGCCAGCATCTCCGAAACACGAGCTCACGCTCGCGCCTACATGCAATGAGGAATTATGGTGGCAGATCACTCGGCTGTTCCGAGCAGATTGTTCAGAACATCGCCAGTGTAGCGTCCGGCACGGGCAGGGATCGCATCCTTCTCGGGCGCGCGAGGAAGTGCTGCCAGCGCATCCCGATGATCCTCAAAAAGAACTGGCAGCGCCTCGATGGCATTGACGGCTGCGATCGCAGCATAGGGGTCAGACTTCACCTGATCAGCGAGGCTCAGCAGAGTTGTCACGACTGCAGCATGGTGTCTTTCGTTGCCAAACTTTCCCAGGGCCTCAGCCGCAATGATCCCGACGCTTTCGGAATTATCTGTGAGAGCACTCACCAGTTCAGCTTCTGCTGCCTCGACGGCACCTGCTCCCCGCATGAGGCAGCCGATCGCAGACCAATAGCGGATGGCGGAGTTGTCATGGCCCAGGCCGGCCTTCAACTTCGATACGTGGTCTTCCGAACGATCCGTGGCCATTTTTGCCCACTTCAGGATCTCCGCTGCGTCGAAGCCGGACTCAGACTGCGTAAGAGAATATGGAGCCTTGTCCCCCGCCCGCTTGTGGATTTCTGCCTCCGGCAGCAAACCGAGGTCAGGGCTACTGACCATCCACTCATCCAGCACCTTCCGCATTTTTGCTAGTTGCTCAGTATGCTCCGGATCACCGACCAGATTAATCACTTCGTCAGGATCATTCTCCAGGTCGTAGAGTTCCTCAGTGGGCTTCTGCTGCCAGAAGAGCGATTGCTCAGGAGTGAGCTTCCCCTCGTCGAAAAGCTTCTTCCACACTTGTGTAGTCGGTGTCTGGAACATGTAGGCGATGTGCTGGCCATACTCACGATGTGGCATGAAATGCCGGATGTAGATGAAGCGCTTCCCGAAAACTGTCCGAACCATGTCAAAACGCTCATCCATGCGCCCGCGGAAGCCAAAGCTGAAATCCCCTTCATCGTGCGCCTGAAATTTCCCCGCAAAAGCCTGCCCGTGCATATGGGGCTTAGGTTCGATCCCAGCAAGACTCAACATAGTAGGCGCAAAATCGACAAAGGAGATCAATCGGTCCGTTTTGCCACCGGCCTGATACCCCTCAGGTGCCAGATGCTCCCATTTCGGCGGAAAATAAGCGATAACCGGGACATGCAGGCCAGAGTTGTAGGGCCAGCGCTTGTTGCGCGGCATCCCGCTGCCGTGATCCGACCAGAAAAAGACGATGGTGTTTTCGGCTTCGCCATGCTCGTCAAGCTCTGCTAAACCTCTCCCAAATTCAGCATCCATCTGCTGGATTCGATCATAATACTGTGCCCAGTCTTTGCGCACCTCTGGTGTATCAGGGTGGTATGCAGGAATTCGGACCCCGGCTGGATCATGAGTTCGGAGTTCATCTGCCATCTCATTCCGAAGCCTCGACTCGTGAGTGGTTGTCACGTTGTAGACGGAGAAGAACGGCTGCCCATTCTTTCGGCGCAGCCAGTGAGGGCCATTGTTAGGGTTCCCGTTTCGAGATTTCGATTTGTCCCAGGTGGCCGCGATGTCGCCCTCTACGTTATAGTCCTGCTTAGTGTGGTTGCTGGTGAAGTATCCTGCTTCCTTTAGGTAAGAAGGGAACAGTCGCACTTCCTCAGGAACAGCCACAAAGGATCGCATATGTTCGGCACCGAGAGCTGTCGGATACATCCCCGTGATAATCGTCGTGCGAGCGGGCGCACAGACGGGAGCGTTGGAACTCGCTCGCATGTAGCGAAAGGCTTTTTCAGCAAAAGCATCGAGGTTCGGCGTTGTAGCATACTCATCCCCATAACAGCCGAGATGAGGCCCATGATCCTCGGCGCTGAACCAGAGGATGTTCGGACGATCCTCCGCACGGAGCGCAGCGAGAGACAGGAAGGCGGCAACGGAAAAGGCAAGAGTTCGGCTCAAAGACATCGCTTGATGTTCTTTGAGATCACGATGCTCTGCAATGACGCCATCGCGGTTTTCCGAGCCGCAGAGTGCGGCCAAGAGCGCAAGGCCTACCGTTCGAGACGCAGGGTCTTGCGGCCGGTGCGCTCTTTGAACTGTCCCAGTTTGCGGAACTTCTGGTAGCGATCCTCGCGAAGCTCTTCGGCTGAAAGGGACTCCAATTCGGTGAGGTTGCGTGAAATCACTTTCTTCAGCTCATTCGCAGCAGCGTCGTAGGAGTTGTGTGCCCCACCCATCGGCTCGGGGATCACCTCATCGATGACGTCCATTTCGAGCAAATCGCCTGCGCTGAGGCGCAAGGCCTGTGCCGCCTCGGTAGCGTATTTGCTATCCTTCCAGAGAATAGCAGCGCAGCCCTCAGGGCTGATGACAGAGTAATAAGCATTTTCCATCATGACGACCCGGTTGGCGACGCCGATTCCGAGGGCTCCGCCGGAGCCGCCTTCGCCGATGACCACGGCAACGACAGGCACCTTCAGGGTCATCATTTCGCGAAGATTGAAAGCAATGGATTCCGCGATATTCCGCTCCTCAGCCTCAATACCGGGATAGGCACCGGGTGTGTCGATGAGCGTCACAATCGGCACGCCGACCTTCTCTGCCAGGCGCATAAGGCGCAGAGCTTTGCGGTAACCCTCTGGATGTGCGCTTCCGAAGTTGCGCCGGAGATTCTCTTTTAAATCGCGGCCTTTCTGGTGACCGATGACCATCACTTTTTTCCCGTCGATGTATGCAAAACCGCCGGGCATCGATTCATCATCGCCGATATGGCGATCGCCATGCAGCTCGAGGAACTGATCAAAGGCGAGATCCAGGTAATCGAGGGTGTAAGGACGCTTCGGGTGGCGTGCGATCTGCACCCGCTGCCAGGGCGTCAGTTTGCGATAGATGTTCGACATAGTCTTTGCGAGCTTGTCCTCTATCTTCTTGATTTCACTGCCCATGTCAATGTCGCTATCGGCAGCCCGGTCTCGCAGCTCAGCCAGCTGCTGCTCAAGGTTCACAATCGGCTTTTCAAATTCGAGAGGTTCTTTTGTCATAGCGCGTAGAAAAAGGAGACCACCATGGACTCTGGGGGTAGCCAGATAACACGGCTCCTGCTCTTTCGCGAGCCAAAATTGACTCATTCAGTCGTAATAGCCGCACCGGCTAAGAAGACCATTCGAGGGCTGTCCCGGGGCGCAGGATCGTAAAAAGCTCCCTCATATCAACAGCGTCCATAAAAATCCCGACCTCCCCACTGGCCTCCCCATCAGCAGGTATCCGGCTGTCATCGGAGAGGGATCGGATGATCAGCCCGGGCATGCTGAAACGCAAAACCTTCTCTGCATCGAGGTAGCTGGGATCATCAAACCCGATCACCCGGTCGTCGAGAATGCTGCTTTTCTGCGCTAGATCCGCCGTGCCGGAAGCTGGGAAATCGGGCAGCATAGCTCCTACCGCAACAGGGAACTCCGCAAACCAGTTTCCCTGGGAGTCAAGCACCTCGAGAGACTCATTGCCCAGATCAAGTTCCAGGCGAAACCCGAGGGGCAGCAGGAATAAGACCTGATCAGGATGGATCACGGGTGACAGGAGACCGTTCGCCCTGAGGATATAGTCGATCGAGGTCTCACCATTCCTGGCGATCCGGCTGAGTGCGTCGCCTGATTTCACCGTATACTCCACCTTCTCCGGCGTCGGGATATCTGATAGCACCAGATCCAGATTGATATCAGTTAGCAGCGCCTTCGCCCGATCAGCCGCCTGCGAGTCGCCGAAGTATTCGAGCAGATAACGTAAACGGTCTCTAGCTGCCACAAGTTCACCATCGAGCAGGAGCCGTTTTGCTTCGCCAAACTCTCGCACCCCCAGGTCTGGCCCTGACTGCTCACTCGTGGATGCCTGTTTGAGCGCTGCGTCGAGGCGGGATTCACGAACGACCGTTTTCACATAGACGTTCCAGGCCGAAGCACCGCCAATAAGGAAAAGGAGAAACCCCAGAAAAAGGGCCACCCAATGGATCTTTTTCGACCTTTTTTTTACAGGCATAGAGGATTGCAGGTGCACGAGTCGGCTAAAGTAAGGTTGTCGGCAGGGGTCCGTCAAACCATTAGCTGAATCCTTGCTGACCGACCCATCATCGCGTTACCCGGATTC
>JAHDFZ010000192.1 GCA_020627905.1 Verrucomicrobiota bacterium | reverse complement strand
GATTTGTCAAAAAGGCGGAGCGCCTTGGCACCTCAGATATCCAATGGCGTATGCTTGAGGGGAGAGAGCATGGATTTCCGAATCGATTCTTGAAGAAAGGAGCTATCGATAATCAGGAAGACTTCCAGCTTGTCATGGATGAACTCTACGGCTTTATCAAATCGTTGAACTGGCTGAGTGCACCCTCACCAAAGCCTGCAGAAACAGCGGCTCTGCAGAAGCGGATGAATGTTCTTCAGATCGTCATCGACGACATGAATGACTGGATCACTTTGCTCAATGATCAAGCGCCCATCAAAACGCCAAATCTCGAGAGATTAGCGAAAAGGGGAGTATCGTTCCAGCGCGCCTATTGTGCCTCCCCTGCATGCAATCCATCACGCGTGGCCGCCCTTACCGGGCTTCGTCCCAGTTCCACTGGCATCTATCACAACAACACAGACTGGATCAGCGTCCTCGGAGGTGATCCGTGGACGATCTTCACTCATTTTGACGATCATGGTTATCGAGTAGAAGGCACTGGGAAGCTATATCATCATCACGCTCCTGGCTTTCAGCACACGGAGAGTTTTGACGATGTTCGGATATTGCCCTATCCACCCGATTCTCCGATGCCGACCGAAAAGCTCAATCGCTTGCCGAATTATGGTAGCCACAATACGGATTGGGGGATCTATCCTGAGGATGCCGCCAATCATATCGATGCCCAGACTGTGGACGATGCAATCGCGCGCTATCAACGTTTGCAGCAGGGCGAAGAACCTTTTTTTCTCAGTGTTGGCATCTTTCGCCCTCACATGCCGTTTTTTGCTCCTGCTGAGGCATTTGACAGCTTTGGGCTGGAGCCAATTCCGTTACCCAAGCGTTTCAAAAATGATCTGCTTGACATACCTGCCGGACGCGATGAACTCGGCAACCGGGCGCTTTGGGAAGGCATGGTGCAGGCGAATAAAGAGCAGCCGGGTTCCTATCGAGAAGCTATTGGAGCCTACCAGGTGAGCGCTGCCTATGCCGATCAGCAGATCGGGAGACTGCTGGACGCTGTTGAAGAAAGCGGATGGCCGGAGGATCTCCTCATCGTCCTTTGGTCAGATCATGGGTATCATCTCGGATCGAAAGATCAGTGGGAGAAGTTTACTCTCTGGGAAAAAGCCAATCGGATCCCCTTTATCATCGCCGGTCCGTCCCTGAAGAGGCAGGGCGAGGTCTGCTACCGCCCCATCGACCTCTCTTCGTTAGCCCCAACGCTCTGTGCATTGGCTGAACTTCCAATTCCTGATCATCTCGATGGAAGGAACCTCGTCCCGTTGGTAGAACATCCTCGGGTCGAATGGAGGTATCCTGCTGTGATGACCTTTCTGGAGGGAAATCATGCCGTTCGATCAGAGGATTTTCGCTACATTCGCTATCGAAACGGGGACGAGGAATTCTATGATCATCGGAACGATCCGCATGAGTTACACAATTTAGCCGAGACCAAAGAGTTCGAGTCTGAGATGGCAGGGCACCGGAAGTGGCTGCCTGCTTACGATACCCCTGCTGCTATGGTCCCGCTGAAGGCACGGCATTTAAAGAAGTAGCTTATTGAAGCACATGACTGAAGGTAATGGAAATGACCTAAAGGGAAGGAGGGGGTTCATCAAGCACTGTGGTGCAGTTATGGCTTCCTGCGCCACTACTGGGATTTCTAGCGAAGATGGAATCAGTGATACCGTGTGGCCTCCACGCCTCATCTACAATAATGACGGAAATGACCTCCTGAGGTGGCATCGAAGCAGGCTTTTCTGGCAGCTCGGACAACCGGTCTCGAGAAGACGTCAGTCGATAGCATTTTTTATTGCACGGGGACGACAGTAAAATTTACCCACATGACGGAAAAGCTCGATCTATTCGATTGGGACAAAGACGCGAATCCGGATTTCGAGAATCCGAAGGGGAGAGATTTTGGCTGGGTCACAAGAATGCACAGCAAAGAGCTTGATCCCCTCAAACTGATAGCGAATTTCGCTCAGGATCATGGTAAGTCTTGTTTCTGGTCGCTTCGAATGAATGACACTCACGATAGCACCTTCGCTGAATTGAGGCCGTGGGCAGAGCCTCGGTGGAAACTGGAGAATCCTCACTTGTTGATGCATCCAGAGCGGCAACAATCTAAATATGGTTGGATCAACGGCCCAAGCTGGACATGGTCAGCGCTCGATTACAACCACGAAGAGGTCCGAGATCGCATTCTTGAAACGGTTGCAGACGTTGCCATGCGCTATCGCCTAGAGGGTCTCGAACTAGACTTCACACGGTTCCCTGTATTTTTTTCGTGAGCAAATGTTTGGCAAGCCCATCTCAGACGAGCAGCGCTTCCTCATGACAGAGCTTGTGAAAGACGTTCGAAAGATTTTGAAGTCGTCCGGTTCACTAAAGAGTGGAGCTAAGCTTGTTGTGCACACTCCGGACTCGTTCGACTATTGTTTCGAGGTGGGGCTGGATGTAAGAGAGTGGATGAAGGCTGGTGTCATTGATGGCGTTGTCGGAGGTGGCGACTTTCGTCTTCGACCATGGAGGGAGCTGGTGACGGAATGCAGGAAATACGCAGTAGCGGCCTTTGCGGGGTTAAGCACGCCGCGGCTACAAGATCATCGACAGTGGCGCTTAGAAGCAATTGAGGCATGGGACGCGGGAGTTGATGGGGTGGCGACATTTAACATGTTTCGACCTGGCTCGAATCTTCTCCAGTTTCTGGATAAACCGAAACTCATGAAAACGATGCCTTCGATCAAACGATACAAACTGGAGCCTGATCAGGCGAAGAAGATCGGTAGTCTCGCAACCCTGTTGAAGGGAGGGGAGAAGCACCTGCATCCTGAGCTTCGCGAACGTTGGATAAATCCTCCGAAAGGGATCTAGTTGTGAGATAGCCCAGCTACCAAGTCCGGCGTATTCTGAGCTTGGATATAGTTCTGGCAAATCATCTTAATTCCTCTGCTAGGTAAGGAGGATCGGCCGTTTGATTGGCTATCAGGCCGATTGTAGCGAGCCTCTCATCTTGTTGGCTCCGGGCACCTACTTGTCGTCGTTATCGACGATCTTACCCGCACAATTGTATGGTGGGGTGTTCCGGTGCTCACGACGTTTCTGAGGAAAAGCATACTGTTCATAGCGAGCACATTCTACGCATGTGTAACTGACATTTTGTCGAGGGATAACACGATCATACCGATGATCCGAATGACTGCATGCATCTCGTTGAGACAGCAGAAGATGACGAGATAATCGCGGAACATAGAGAATGACCACTCGGTTGGGATGCTACTTCAGCCCGCGTTCCGCTGAAAGCTAAACACCTAAGGAGGGGAGGTCAGAGTGTATTCTGAATCTCGATGCTCTTTTCTCTTGACATCAGATCGGCGACAATGAATCTTTCTGCAATACGAGAAATATTAAGTAATGCAAGGAAAGAAAAAGTTTTCAGCGAGGATTAACCGCCTGGTCCTTGGCTTCGCGCTCAGCGCTATAGGCACCCATTCCCACTCTCAGGATGAATTGGGCCCAGAAAATCCGCTGACGAATGACGTTCTCAGCATTTCAGCGGATGGGGGCGGGACGGTTAATTTTGGCTCCGGGATCAATTATGGTGCCGCTGAGGGAGGTTTAACTATCATCCTCGACGTCGCTGCTGCTCAGATCACGGACACAAACTCCGCGGGGGTAGACGTGTTGACTCGGAATTCCGGAGCTACGATCAGATCTGACCAGGCGATAGATGCCCAATCATTCACTTCCGTTACAGGCCCGAGAGGTCTTTTTGTTAGGTCGCGGGGCGGCGTCCCCGGAAATGCGACGATCACGATGGGGTTAAATGCTGGGACGGTCACTGCTTCCCTTGGTCCCGCTTTGGACGCTTATGTTGACAGCGGTGATGGTGACGCAACGGTCACTGTAAATGGGGGAACAATTGTTTCAACGAGCACAACGAACACCCTGAACTTCGGTGTTCGATCTCGCGTTGACACCGGTGAGGACGGGACGGCAAGGATAACCATCAATGATGGCCAGATTACTACGAATGCCGCGGGAACCTTCGGGCTCTATGCGGATCGTTTCGTTGGAACCGGAGATTCGATCATAGAAGTAACTGGTGGAACGATCACAACAAATGGAGTTGGTAGCAAGGCTGTTCGAGCCCGTCATTCCAGAGGATTGGCGCGGGTTGATATCTCCGGCGGGACCCTGACTGCCGCCGCAGCTGATTCTACCGTGGTCGAGGCTGACAGTGCGGGAGGCGGAACGGCTTCTATCTCCGTCAGTGGTGGGACGATTGAAGCTCAGGCTGATAACTCGACCGGCGTGGTTGCCATCGATGGTTCTAGCGCGCAGCCGGGATCCGGAGCGACGGTCAGTGTTTTTGGAAACTCGGTAATCCGCACCCTGTCAACCTCGACGACGGTGGGTTCGACGGCGGTTCAGGCTCTGGGATTGGGGAATGGAGGGAACGTTTCCGTTTTTGTGAATAGTGCAGACATCGACACCTCCAGCTTTGAAGGTCATGCCATTTCAGCCGTGCAGAGTAGTGCAACGAATACAGCCAATGCAGTCATCGAGATCTCGGGTTCGGCTGATATCGCCACCGCAGGTGTAGGTGCTGATGGGGCCCGCTCTGAAACGGTTGGTTCGGGAGATGCTTCTGTTAGCTTTACTAGTGGTCAGGTTTCGACTCAAGGCGATGGCGCAATCGGGTTGTCATCCGTGAGCACAACAGGTATGAGCTTGATAAGTGCAAGTTCCGGGACCGTGGAGACAACTGGAGTGGGCGCATCTGTCCTCCGGGCCTCGTCGACATCCGGCGACAGCTCTATCGTAGTTGCGAGTGGTGATTATACCGCGACGGGTGTGGATAGTTCCGCAGTAGTTGCCACAAGCGACTCGGGAAGTTACTCAGTCAGTATTGGCGGCACTGCTAACGTTGTTGCATCGGGTGGGTCATCGAATGCGGCTTCTCCCGGGGGAGGGTTCGGTCTTCATACAGCAGGTTCCGGAAGTGGAACGATTAGCGTCGTGGCCGGAGCAATCGTAAATGCCAGCGGATCAGGAATAGCGATCCGAGACGGCGATAAAGATGGGGATGGTTCTGATGAGTTGAGCACAGGTGGCGGAGATGTGGTGGTAAATACGGCAGGAGTTTTAACTGGAGCCGTAAAGAAAGGGTTCGGTAACGACGTTATCAATCTGACTGGGGGATCCATAAGTGGTGACATCTACGGGGATGATAATTCGGTCGGTGGCACTGCTGACGATGGAGACGACTCATTCAATTGGACTGGAGGTTCCTTCACAGGGAGCTATCGAGGTGAAAACGGATCGGACACGGTAACCATCAGTTCCGGTGCGACCTATGATGGGTCTCAGACATTGGACGGAGGTGATGACCTTAGCGCTCTTGATGGGTTTTCGGACTCTTTGACGATCGTAGGCCAGTCTATTGCCTCTGCAGATGCATCTCTCATTCAGAATTTTGAGAACATCACTCTTGATGCCACTTCCTTCACAACGACCGGCGACTTCACCGTAGGAGCAGTGGGGGAGTCACTCACGGGGCTTTCACTAATCAATGGTGCGACGCTTACGCCTACCGATCCTGGGTTCTCCCTTGTCGGTAATCTTGATCTCGCATCATCCAGCACATTGAACCTTGAGGCTGGCGCCGGTTCCGGTGCATTCACCATCACTGGTAATCTTGGAAACGCCGGTATAGTCGATCTGCAGCAGGGCTTTGTCGGAGACGCTCTTTCGGTCGGTGGAGATCTAACAGGAGGCGGGGTGATTCAGATCGATGTCGACGCAGCGAACGGCTTAGCGGATACGGTCGTGGTAGCTGGCACGATATCCGGGGTGACTGATATTGCTTTGAATGTCATCAATGCTCCTACCGCTGACGTTGGAAACGGTCAGATTCTTCTGATTGATTCAGCGGCGGGAGCGACAGCAGCCAATTTCAGTGTATCCGGTGGCTCTGCTACTCCTGGGACATACCAAGTGGCTGAACAGGGAGGCGACATCTTCCTTGTAGTGACAGACGTCGAGCAGCCGCCGGTGATCCCGCCGTCAGGTCCGGGGGCAAATCCGACGCCCCCGCCTCCGGCCGTGAATCCTGCACCCGTTCCCAGCCCTGCTCCTTCTCAGCCGGTTGCACCCTTCGTTGCTACCAGTGAGTCGGTGATTGCTGAGGGTGTCGTAGCACAGCTGGCAAGCATCGAACGTCTGCGTTCTCTGCGCGGCCGTCTCGGCGATATCGTCGGCGACGATCTCCAGTTGCAGCGGTTCGATCGTGGGGCTCTTTGGTCGCAATATCAGGGCACATTTAGCGATCAGCGGGGATCCTCCCAGGGAGCCTTTCATGATATCGATACGAGTGAGTTTGACTTTGGAGGTGCCTTTGGAGTGGGCACATTCGCCGAAGGGACTCTCCTGGTGGGTGTGTCCGGCCACTATGTTCGCTCTCGGCTAGAGTCGTCATTGGGCAGCCTTGGAGGCAAGAGCACGACTGAAGGTGCAGGGGTCGGAGCGGAGCTTACCTGGGTTGCTGACAGCGGATTCTACGCTGATGCGAAACTGCGCCATCTGTGGTTGTCTTCAGATGCGGAAGCCCGCAATGGTAGGAAATTTGGAACTGACTCAAGGGTGTTCCAGTTGAGTGCAGAGGTAGGTCGACGTTTTGAGCTTGGCGATGGGACCTGGATTACTCCTCAGGCTCAGATTCAGTATACTTCTCTGAGTGCTGACAAAGTGATCTCTGGAGGCACGGTCATCGCCCTTGAGGATGGTGACGCTGTGCACGCCAGGGTAGGGGCTGATTTTGGGCATACCTCTGACGATGGGCTCATTACGGTTTGGACATCGGCAAACCTGATAGCTGAACTCGACAACGGATCCCGCTTTCGCTTCGGGTCTGAATCTCTCAACCCGAATCCCGATGATCTGCTCTTCGAGTTTGGTTTGGGAGGAAGTATCAATTTGACTGAGTTTACTGGAATTTATGGCGAGATATTAGGTGGCACAGGTGTTGGTGATACCGGTGATGATGACTACATCGGCGGTAATCTAGGCGTGAAAGTAGCGTTCTAGTTAGAAAGTAATAACAAAGCCTATAAATAACTAACACAGTCAAAGTTTTTTAATTCCCCCACGCATACATCCATAATCCCTCAAATTAATGACAAAAGTAATCATCCGCAAACCGAATGGCGACGAGCAGAAACTTGATGCCA
>JAHDFZ010000191.1 GCA_020627905.1 Verrucomicrobiota bacterium | reverse complement strand
CAGTAGCGAAAGTGCTGCCGAATGAGGGAGATATGGGTGGCGAGTTGCTGTCGCCAATGCTCAGCGCAGAGGAGGAGGCTGCCGCTGTGGGTGAGTAGCCGGTGGTCGAGTTAGACGCTGTAGACCATAAAAAACCTTGGCTGTCACCAGCCAAGGTTTTTTTGTGAAAACTGGTTTCCCAAAGGGGAACCACTATCAAAAGGATGAAGGATTACCCTTCAGCTTCTTCTTTGGTCCATGTTACGAGCACGTAACGGTCGACCTTATCACCGAGAGCTTGAACGGCCTGGACCGCTGTAAGTGACTCAGAGCCGTCGGAAGTGACGGTAATTTTTTGAGTGCCAGACTCTTCACCGGGCTCGATTTTGACATCAGAAACCCCTGTTAGACCACCGAACGCCGAACTGACGTATCGCTTGCAGCCGCCTCATGTCACACCGGTCATGCCGGCGATATATACAACCTCTTTAGCCATCGCAGGTGCGAAGGCGAAAAGAGCCAATACCGTAATCGCTAGTAGCTTTTTCATGTTTGGATAAATGTCGTGGCCGACTCGGAATGAGCCGGTCACACGACAGGTTACGACACACTGACCCTGCAGCACAGGATTTGTTCAGCTTATTTGCGTATTTTTCTCGACAATCGATCTACGGCCGGCGGCCAATATAGATGACGTCCCTCACTCGCTGGGCTGACAGAAAGCGAGCTGCGTATAGATCCGCATTGATTCCGTCGAGAGGAGCTAGATGAACGCGGGTTTCGGAATTTGCAGAGGAATCATCCGCTATGACGTTCATGGCCCCATCGCCGATGGTGTAGAGCCCCGTCTGCAGGTCGCACCAAGTGAAAGCGACCATCCTTTCCTGCCCGGTGTCCGAGGAAAGAAGGGCCTGGCCCTCCTGAAAGGGTTCCGTTTCGCGAGCCGGTTGCAGGGTCCCCTCTGCGCTCTGACGGAGATGCGACTCCAGCCACTCCGAGCTGCCAAGGGAGAAGACATGCAAGGCCTCGCCAACGATCACTTCATCGCAGCCCGTTGTCCAGCTCGGGGCGAAAACCGGAGCCCACTGAACTGCGTTCTGCCAACGGCCCGAGTTGATGACTGGCTCGACGGTGCCGGGGAGGTCAGGAGCGTTTCTCTCGGTAAGCGAAAACAGACCTTTTTCCTGAACTTCGTCCATTTCTGTCAGAAATGCAGCCTTGAGAGCAGCAATATTTTCAGGAGATAGGACCGAAAATTCAGCGATCGGTGCGGCGATCGCTCTGCCAGCGGTGTCGCTGTTGATGGCTCCCCAAAGCCAGCTTGAACCGGCTCCATATGCCCGGGATGCGATGTCAGCGAGCTCAAGGACATTTCTGAGGGGGAGAGAGCGCTTGGACGATCTGGATCCCGCAAGGGTCAGGAAGTCTGTCGCTCTCAACACGTTTTTTTCGAAGAATTGATGTGTTTTCGACCGCGATCCTTTGAGTTCCCTCGCCGACTTTTCAATTCTCATGAGTCCCTGAATGAGGTCGGGCGCCCCGTTGTAAGTCGAGAGGTGCATGGCGGCCAGACCAGAGCTTGGGACGGGTTTTTCCTCCAGCCGCTGGTAGGGATTGTAGTCCGTGAGGACCGAGCTGAGATAGCCCACATCGCCGGAAAGGTTGGTTTCGATAGAGAGCTTAGCACCGCCTTCGTCGAGAGTGACGGAGGCGAACAAGGAATGGATCTCGGCTAACCCAAGCTCACGAAACAGCAGGTCATATTCGGCGCGTTCGTTGTTCTGTCGCTTTGGACTGAGCAGCGATTGAGCCAGCGTTTCCAGTGTTTTGTGAGCATTGACGTAGGCCCAGGCTTCGGCATCTGGTTGGATGTTGCTGATCGCTTCGCGAAAGCTCTGGTCGCGTGCTAGGATGGCTTTTTTGCTTGCGATCCCGATGACTCGTTTCTGGATTTCTTCCTGGAGGCCGCTTGCAGCACTGGAGTTAGCAATCCAGAGAAATCCATTTCGAATGGTAGCGAGGAATTCACGAGTGGTGTTTTCCTCCACGATCACCAGCTTAAAGTCCACATCCTCCGTCAAAGCCTGGGTGAGGGGTGTGATGAGGACTTCATCCGCCTGCTGTCCACTGAGAAATAGACCGAATTGTCCTAGAAACGCGGGAAGCGTCTCGCGGTCATACTCTGTCAGGCCAAAAAAGAGGTCTTCGATGACCACCTTTGGTCGAGCGGGATCCGGCACCGAAAGGCGCATGGCTCTGGTGAACCCCTCGGGCAGTCCTGCGGTTAGCTTTACGTCTTCAGCGATCTGGCGGAAGTCGGAGAAAGAGGTCACTGCCGGTGCGCCCTCATCGAAAATCGAGCGAAAGCTCGAGCGGAGGAGCGCTTGAGCATCCCAGAATTTGAGAGTCGGATGATTGGCAGGCTGGCTGAGCCACTCGTTGAAATCCTGCACGTGAGCGACAATCTGGGTGTCAGCTGGAAGGATATCCTGAGGATCGGCGGCATTTGCCCGGTTGGGACCACTAAAAATGATCGCGAAAAGAAGGACGGGTAGGAAGCTATTCTGAAGAGCCGTGGAGAGTCGGCTGAGGGCAAAACAACCAGGGAGCATAATCAGGGATGACAATAGCTAACTCCCGCTCATTTTGTCAGCTTTTTTTTACGACAAATACTCCCTACTTTTAACTTGGGAGCATGAAATCGAGGAGCTGCCCCAGCTGGTCTCTCATTTGCCCACGGGGGGTGATCATATCGATCAAGCCGTGCTCAAGCAGAAACTCCGCTGTTTGAAATCCTTCCGGCAGATCCTGGTGGGTCGTTTCTTTGATGACTCGAGGTCCGGCGAAACCGATCATGCATCCTGGCTCTGCCATGTTGATATCGCCGAGTGTCGCGAAGCTGGCCGTCACGCCACCAGTCGTTGGGTGAGTGAGGATGGCGATGTAGGGGAGCCCCTTTTCGTGGTGTCGGGCGAGAGCGCCGCTGGTCTTGGCCATCTGCATGAGACTGAGGATGCCCTCATGCATGCGGGCACCACCGGACGAGCTGACGATGATGGCGGCCCGATCCTCTTCTGTCGCCACCTCGATCTGGCGGGTGAGTTTTTCGCCGACTACGGAGCCCATACTGGCACCGAGGAAGCGGAAATCCATGACTCCCAGGGTCACGGGCTTACCGTGGATGGTGCCACGGCCCGTAAGCACGGCATCCCGCAGCTTTGTTTTGTTCTGGTAATTCTTCACCTTATCCAGGTAGCCCTTGAAGCCGAGCGCATCGACGGCTTCCAGATCCGGGTCCATCTCCTCAAAGGTTTCGGCATCGAGGAGCATCTCCACTCTCTCATGAGAGGTGAGGGTGAAGTGGTGCTCACACTTCGGGCACACGCGGTGGCGCTGACTGAGAGAGATTTCGTCAATGATCGCTCCGCAGGATGGGCATTTTGTCCAGAGGCCCTCGGGCATGTCCTGCTTTTTGTTGCCGGGGGATTTGAAAGAGCGTTTTTTGAAAATACCCATAAGAGCGAGTTCACAAGGTTGACTGCCGCACCATGAATTGCAAAGACGGGGGCCTGAATTTCATGGGCAGACGTGGGGCGGAAGGTAGCGGATTCCTGCCCCTTCTCAACCGAAAACCTGGTCAGCCGCGCAGAGCGCTAATCGCCGCAAGATTGGCCTTTTTCGTGATGGGTCGAAGCACTTTCGCACTTTCAGACAGAGTGGCGCCGGTGGTCATCACGTCGTCCAGCAGGAGGATTCCTGCCCCTGCAGGTAAGGTGAAACGGGCTCCCCGGCGAGTGAGCTGGAACGAGTTTTTCACATTTTCCAGCCGATCCGCCCGTTCCAGCTGCGCCTGGCGCTCCCGGAAGTCTGTCCGGCAGATCAGCTTTGGCTCCAGGCTCACCGCGATGGTGTCTGGTGCGGTCCGGGCGAAGGCTTTTGCCAGCTCAGCGGCCTGATTGAAGCGCCTCTCCCTCATCCTCTTCGGGTGAAGCGGCACGGGAACGATCACCCAGTGCGATCGACTGGACAATCTCGGATCATCCCAGAGACACCCCATCAGTCGTCCGAAGGTCTCTGCCAGGTGCAGCTGCCGACGGTATTTGAGCGCATGCATGAGTTCTCGGGAATGGTCATCGCTGCGGTAGGCGGAGGTGCCGAAGGAGAAGTGAAGTGTCCGGCCCGAGCAGTTCGGGCACGTTTCCGGTTGGATGGCCCGTCCCGGGTAGTCCTGACCGCAGCGCTGACACTGCGTTTCCGGCATTTTCTCCCACTGTTGCAGGCATGACTGACAGAGGAAGGGCGCGGCCTCGTCACTGCGGGGAAGGATTTCTGAGCAGCCTTCGCAGACGCGGGGGAAGAACAGCGATGGCAGAAAATCACGTATGGCGGAGAGCGGGTCGGGAGTTCCGGCGCGAGAGCCACCAGGCGAGGAGCAGGCCGGTCACAGTGACGACAAGCGTCGAGAGCAGTCCTACTCGCAGCGAACCGCCGATCCACGGCATTTTTTCTCCGGCAGCGAATGTCTGGGTGCAGAGAGGGGAGAACACCTTCACTCCGAACACCCATCCGGCATGGAGACCGATGGGGAGCCAGAGAGAGGCCGTCTTCATCCGTGTGTAGCCGAGGACGAGGCCGACAGAGAAAAGCACGGCGAATTCTGCCAGGAGGAAGTTTAATTGGCCGAATTGGGCGAAAAAGCCGGCGAAAAGAGCTCCGATGAGTTGGAGCCCGCTCCCGGCTGTCACCGTGTCGAAGCTCATGCCTTTGGGCGAGTGGAAAAAATGCAGGAGGGCAAAGAGAGCGGCTCCGATCCACCAGGCATGCAGCGGGCGCATAAGTCGCAGAAACATGCCGTGAAGCGCCGCACGGAAAACAAATTCCTCTAGAAAGGCCACGGCGAAGGCTGCAGTGGCAGCATCGATCACGATGCTGCCGATCGCTTTCGTTTCCTCCTTTGCCTCATACCAGCCCGCCAGCAGGTAGATGCCTCCCAGCGCGAGGAGGGTGCCACCTGCCAGGGCAAAGCCGCCGCTCAGGTGCTGCCACCAGCGGGGATTCGCCGTCAGCCCGAATCGGGCGCGGAATTTCTCTGGTCGTGTAGCGTTTTCCGGAACGGTAGCAGAATGTTGCTGCCCCTGTCGCATCCAGCGCAGCAGTGGGCCGATCAAAAGGACGGCTACGATGAGGACGGCTCGATTGAAGTAGCGGGTGAAGGTTGCCCGATCCATCGAGCCGTGCAGGTCCTCGGCGATGGTTCCGATCAACCAGCCCTCAGCCACCACGTGCTTTCCTCCCCAGTAAAGGGGCGGGGCTAATAGAGCTGCTCCCAGGCAGATCGCGGCGAAGTAGACGACGACCTTGAAGAGAGGAGAGTGGAGGAAAGCGGGCATGGATAAGGACTCAGGAGGATGATGCGAGGTTAAGAGGCCTGATCGATACCTGTCCCGCCCATGCCTTGGGGTCCCGGACAGGTGCTGTTCGCGAATGAATTCGCGATTCCATGGCAGGACAGATGCGATCTATGGAATCGCGACTTTAGTTGCGAACCGGAAGCCCTGGGCTCTGTGTTTGAAGCGTGCATTCTCATCACAAACTGTGCTTCTGGTGATCGAAACGTCTTCCCCCTTGGACTTCAAACCTCAATCCCGAGTGTCGATCGTTGCAAAGCAATGACGGAGTCAGCCTCATCCGCTGCTGCGAGGAGAGTTGTCGCATGCCCCATTTTGCGGCCGACGCGGGCTTCCTGCTTACCGTAGAGGTGGAGGGTCGTGCCGGGTGTAGACAGGAGCTCCGGCCATGCCGGTTGCCCCGTCTCCGGCCAGACGTCTCCGAGCAGATTCATCATGACGGCCGGGCTCAGTAGGCGAGGAGAGCCAAGCGGCAGCCCGGTGATGGCCCGCAGCTGTTGCTCAAACTGAGAGCTCGCGCAGGCCTCGATCGTGTGGTGACCCGAATTATGCGGGCGCGGAGCCATTTCATTGACTAAAACTCGTCCGCGCTGAGTAATGAAAAATTCGACAGCGAGGATGCCCACGTAATCCAGCGACTCCGCGACCTTGACGGCGATGTCCCGGGATTGCTCCAGGTATGACTCATCGATGCGCGCAGGGACGATCGACACATCGAGGATGTGATTCCGGTGAAGATTCTCCGCCGGATCATAGACTTCGATCGTTCCATCCTGCGCGCGGGCGACGAGGACGGAGACCTCTGTTTCCAGCCCGACGAACTCTTCCAGGACGGCGCGCTGTCCGGCGAACTGTTCCCACAGGTCTGTCGCATTTTCGTCGCCAGCGACGCGCAATTGCCCCTTCCCATCGTAGCCGAATTCCGCTGTTTTAAGGATCCCTCCCCGCTCGGGCAGTTCCTGCAGCGCGTCCTCAAGAGCTTCGAGGCTATCAATGACCCAGAAATCAGCGCAGGGGATGCCGCTTTCACGAAGAAAGCTTTTCTCCCGTTCACGATGCTGGGAGATCTCGATCGCTCGGGCATTGGGAAAAAGGGGGAGCGCCTGCTCGATCTGCTGGAGGAGTGACAGCGGGATGTTCTCAAACTCGACCGTCGCCACATCAGCTTCCTCGAGGAATCGCTGCAGGGCGTCCGGGTCGTCGAACGGTTCTTCGATCACCTGATCAGCTTGAGCAGCTGGCCCTGAATCCGGATGCCCGATCCAGCTGATCGTGCGGTAGCCAGATCGGTGGGCGCATGCCGTGAGCATGCGTCCCAGCTGTCCGCCGCCGAGGATGCCAATCGTGCTGCCGGGCAGGAGGGGAAAGTCCATGCGAGCGTGAGGAGATCGTTGAAAAACGGCGGGATTATACCGGCAGCTCCGCTGACTCCACCTTATCGCACAGCTGCTCGCGGTAGCGCACAAGTTTCTCGCGCAGTTCCAGCGAGCTGTTGCCCAGCATAGACACGGCGAAAAGGGCTGCGTTCGTAGCTCCCGCTTCCCCGATCGCAAAAGTAGCCGTAGGGATTCCCGCAGGCATCTGCACGATCGAGAGCAGGCTGTCGACCCCATGGAGGGTCCGGCTCTTCACGGGAACCGCTAGCACGGGGAGCGGAGTCATCGCGGATGCCATACCGGGCAGATGGGCGGCTCCGCCAGCTCCGGCGATGATGCACTGCAGCCCACGGTCTTCAGCGGCTATCGCATAATCGTAAAGCTTGTCCGGCGTGCGGTGAGCGCTGACGACCTCTGCCTCGTAGGGGATGCCGAACTCTTCCAGGATCTCCGCAGCCTTCTCCATCGTTGGCCAGTCAGAGGTGCTGCCCATGATGATGCCGACGATCGGTGAGGAGTCTGGTGCGCTCGTTGTTTCGCTCATACGCAAACCATGAA
>JAHDFZ010000190.1 GCA_020627905.1 Verrucomicrobiota bacterium | reverse complement strand
CTTCACCAGGCCCAGTAGAACATCCTGACCGTCCCACCACCTCACCAGCATCTGACCAGGTAGGAGCAGCCTTTCCCATCTCCGAAAAAGTAGAATCGCCGCAGCCGGTCAGACACCAGATCCTGAGCCGCCGACGGTTCGGCATCAGGATCCGCCCCACCGATGGCACCGAGAAGGAGCTGCCCCAAATCCAGAAAAAACACCTGCTCCTCCCGCGCCACCGATTCGACGGCCCTGGCATAGGGACGAGACAGCCCCCAGGTGTCGGCAAAAATCGGCGTGGGCGCACAGAGGATGACATCTGCCCCCTGCTCCCTGGCGAGACGGACGACACGTGTGAGCGCCGCACGAAAATTGTGAATAGCCGTGCCGGATAAAGCATCAAAGCCACCGAACTGGATCATTACTAAGTCAGGATCGTGGACGAAGGCATCGCCAGCAGCATGGCGAAGGCCTCCAAAAACCGAATTGTCAGATGGCACAGACGTCTCCAGAGTGATCGCTGTCCCTTGTATCTCCGAGCGGTTCTTGACCGTTCCAGCTGGGGCGTTGACCAGCCTTACCCCGCCGGGGTAGAAGAACCCGCGGGCCAGCCGCTCGGTAAACTCGCCCGGCATGGCGAAGAGAGCATTGGCATTCGGTCGATCACCACTAGGCGCCTGCCCCACAAAAGAGGCCTCTCCCAGAGCCAGCACATGCACATTATCGCGTGCCTCAAGCTTCTGGAAGGTATTCGGGAGAAACTGCTTGAACCGCTGACGCTGCTCCATGGAAAGCGGGTAAGCCATCACCTGTTGAGCAGAAATGAACGAGATAGTCATGACGACAACTCGCAGGAAAGAGAAACGCATACGCAATTGGTATCGAAGATGAGAGGAATTTCAACGAAAGCTTAGCGATATTCCAGATGATGCAGGTTCAAACATCATCGCGGGATAGAGAGGCCCTTTCTGAGAATGCAAAACGCGCCTATCCTCTATAGACTCATATACCTGATGCAGATGTGCCGATATCTTATTTTCATTCTAAGCCTTTCTCTGATCCCGCTGAAGCTATCAGCGGCGCAACTGGAGCTGAACGTTCGTCAGTTCGGTGCTGTCGGAGACGGGGTCACTGACGACACGGCCGCAATTCGGAAAGCTCTTGCTACCGGGCGTTCTCTCTATTTCCCCAGCGGGGTCTATCGCTTGACGGACGGGATCGCACTCCCGCCCTCGGTCAGCCTACGTGGCGATTTTTCGCCTCGCATCGCTCCGTTTCCGATGAAGGACGATGACAAGCGCTTTCTCCACCCCGACCGGCTGAAAGAAATGCCCGGGACGACGCTCCTGTTTGCAGGAAGTGGCAAAACCAGCGCTGACACAGGACGGAAAGACCGCTTCAGCCGCGTGCGCTACGCCCTCAAAACCAAAGCTCCCTCCCCTTTCACCATCGCGAATCTCGCCATCGTGATGGATATGGTCACGGTTCAGGACAATGGTCGCCCGACCGCTCCGGACGACGATCAGCGCGCCGATTATGATGTCGGCCTGCTCGTAGACGACAGTTCGGCAGGCACCATGCGCAATGTATCCGTGGCAGGCTACTGGAACAAAGCAGGCATGGCAGTCGTCAGTCGTGGCGTGGGTGACAATCCCGATTACAACACCTTCTGGGACTGCTCGTTCATGGGAGATGTGGGCGTGGCCCTTCTAGGCGCGCAGCAAGACAGCCCCGGACTGAGCGGCACCCAATTCTACGGCTGCCGCATCTTTGCTAGCGATCACCATTCACGGCAGGGTTCAGACTGGGGCACCACCGCCCTTTACATCGATGGGAACACCCCGAAATCCCATGAATTGAATGGCCACTACTTCTTCGGTGGCGGGATTCGGACTTATCTCAATGACAGCGTCATGCTGGATCATGCGACGAATGTGACCTTCACCGGAGTTGTTTTCGAAGTCCCGGCTTTTGAGCGAGGAGACCACGACCACCTAAACAAAAGTGGACGGATCGCCGGGACGGAGAACACCCAATCCATACACTTTCAAGCCTGCCGGAAACACTCCCTCCGCCTCACTGAACTCGCAAAGAATATGAAAAAAGGCGTCATCACCGACCTTGGCTCTCACGGGTTCAGACTCCTGTCCGGCGACCGTATGGTAGCTCTTAAAAGCTCCCCGAATCTCGACCCCGGCCTGCAACTCTCCTCCGCTTTCTCCGGCGGCTCAAGCGGGTGGAACCTCCTGGAAGACGTCTCCCGTGATCGCACCTTTCAGATCCGCTATGACAATGAGAGCAGACTGGAGCTAAGCCCGGAAGGAGGGCTTTTCGCCCCTACCGTGGGTGGGAACAAGCTCTCGATTCCGAGAAGGAAAACGGCTACCCTAACTGATGAAAACCTGGCTTTCGAGAACAGCAGGATGCGCATTCGTTCGAGAGATCGCCATCATCTCAAGCGGATCTCCGGTGGATCCGAGGGAGACATACTCATTCTCGAAGGGCACCCCGACTCTGCCCCGATTGAAATCGGAGGCCCCGTGGAAAGCTCGAACATGATTCTGACCAAAAAAATGATTTTCGATCAAAAACATGACCGACTGACACTGCTGTTCACAGAAGGAGAATGGGTCGAAACCGCACGCGCGGACTTTTCGCCGTAAGCGGCAGGACGTGCGCATTGACACTATGGCTTTCAGTCCTACTTTCTGGCGCATGATGCGCCAGCTCAGCTTTGTCTGCACTCTTTTGTTTTCCATCTCTTCTGCATGCCTCGCCAGCCCACGGGAGTGGACGAATCAGGAAGGCCAGAAAATCAGCGCAAGCTTCCTCCGCGTGGATGGCACGAACGCCATCCTGGAACGCGACGGGAGTGAGATCTCCTACCCGATAGCCAAACTTTCCGCACCCGATCAGGAGTGGATCAAAGAAACGGTCGAGGCGCAGCTTCTGGAAAAGGCTAAGAAAGTTGAAGGTCTCATTGGAGTGCGCCGTGATGTTCCGATTACAGCGCGCCTTTTCGAAGAGCCCAAGGAATACTTCAACGAAGGCACTCGCCGAAAAAGCCTCAAAGCTTACGAGGGCGGTGCCTATGACAATAAGGGGAATCTAGAGGACTGGCTGTCTCGCGATCCCGGGGCCGACAGAATGACCGTATACTGCCCCGAATCTTACAATGGATCAGAAGCCTACGGCTTGTATCTCCACATCAGCCCGGGTGCAAAGGGAGCCATCGATAAGCGTTGGCTGCCCATATTAGATGAATACAAACTGATCGCTGTCAGCGCAAATGGTGTGGGAAACAAAAGCGCTGATGCCCCGGTAAATCCTGCGCTGCGCCGCGTCAGTCTATCGCTCGATGCCATGGCTACAGTAATGGAGGACTACGAAATCGATCCTGAACGACGAGTTGTTGGCGGACTCTCTGGCGGCGGCCATATGGCCTTTCTCACCCAGGCACTTTATCCGGAGATGTTCCAGGGTGCGATCAGCTCGGCTGCACAGAGCTATCTGCCGGGGCACTTCCCGGGATTCTCGATCAGCGATTTCACTCGTGGCATTCGCCACGAGCGGAAATGGGTCATCATCTCAGGTGATAAAGATTACAACTACCCGATCATTCAGAAGGAATCCATCCCCTGGCAGGAAAACAACATGCTCTACCAGTTTATTGATGTCCCGGGCATGGGCCATACCAATTTCGATGGTGAATCGTTCAAGAAAGCGCTGGAGTTTATCGGCTTACCTACTGGAGAGTAGTTTCACGAACCATCCCCTTCTGTAGCTCACATAAGTGCTCTTGCCTCTCGTATCATGAAAACTGCTTACAAACGCATTCAATTTAACATGCTGCTGGCCGGCTGCCTCTTAATTGCCATTTCGAGCCCACAGGCAGATGCCCAGAATCTTCTCAAAAGTCTTTTTGGAGGGAAGTCAGGGAACGCGGCTATCATCCGTAAGGCCCGTGCACACAACCTGGTCCCTGTGTCAGAAGCCGTTCCTGAGGCACGCATCGATCTCATTTACAAACGGACCTCAGCAGCGAAAAAACCGCTGTATCACCCCGACATGCCTGCGCTCATACACAAATCCACAGGACGGAAGCTGCGGCAGGTCCACCAGATCGTGCAGAAGCAGGGATATGGTCTTCTCATCTGGGATGCGTGGCGCCCGCCAGAGGCTCAACAAGCTCTCTGGGATGCTGTCAGAGATCCCAAATTCGTGGTCCCTCCCAGTCGAGAGCTATCCTGGCACTGTCTTGGTATCTCGATCGATCTGACACTCACAGATCAAAACGGGAATCCTGTGAAAATGCCGACAGGCTTTGACGATTTCTCAGATCAGGCCGCGTCCAACTACAAAGGGGGTGACCCGGAAGTAGCACGCAACCTGAAGGTTCTGCAGGACGCGATGCGAAGCGTTGGCTTCCGCACCATCCGCTCCGAGTGGTGGCACTTCGATGATATGAAAGCCGCTGGCGGTGTTTACAAACCGACTGCGCGAGATCTTGGCATCCGCATGCCCTGAGAGGCCATTGAGAACTCTCTCTTCATGGAAGCAGAAGCTGCAGCTCGGCAAGTGCTCAACCATCTTGTCTCTGAGGGGTTCATCGCCTATTTTGCAGGAGGCTGTGTCCGCGACCGCTTGCTCGGTCGCGAGCCGAAGGATTACGACATCGCCACGAACGCTACTCCGGCTCAGATTCTCGAAATTTACCCAAAGGCGGATGCCATCGGGGCGCACTTCGGCGTCATCCTGGTCAAGCTGAGGGGGCATCACATCGAGGTAGCAACCTTCCGCACAGATGGATCCTACAGCGATGGCCGGAGACCTGACACCGTCACCTTTTCCTCCCCGGAAGAGGACGCCCAGAGGCGGGATTTCACCATCAACGGACTCTTTCTTAATCCAGGAAACAATCAGATCATCGACTATGTAGGGGGAGAGCAGGATCTAGCTGCCGAGACGCTCCGAGCCATCGGTGATCCGTTAGAGCGATTTCAGGAAGACTATTTGAGGATGCTGCGGGCCGTGCGCTTTGCCGCTCGCTTCGGCTTTGACATCGAGCGCAGCACCTGGCAGGCGATCTGTCATGTGGCTTCTAAGATACAGGACATCGCTCCTGAGCGCATTCAGGGAGAATTGAATCTCATTTTCTCCGCCCCCTCGCGCCTGCAGGGATTCGACCTGCTCGATCGTTCCGGCCTGCTCGCAGAGATCCTGCCGGAGATCGAAGCACTCAAAGGCTGCGAACAACCGCCTCAGTTTCATCCGGAAGGCGATGTCTTCGTCCATACCCGAATGATGCTCGGAGAACTCGCTGAAGACGCATCCCTGCCGCTCGTTCTCTCGGCGCTGTTTCACGATATCGGGAAACCGGGGACCCAGACGCGCGATGACGATACCGGCCGCATCCGCTTTAATGGACATGATACGCTGGGAGCTGAAATGGCGGAAGCCATCTTACGACGCCTCCGCTACCCGAACGACGTCATTGATTTCGTCACCCGTGCCGTTTCGCGACACATGCAGTTTATCAACGTGCAGCAGATGCGCACCTCCACCCTCAAGCGCTTCATGGCGGAGGAGAAATTCGCCTGGGAACTCGAGCTTCATCGGGTGGACTGTCTATCCAGCAACGGCAATCTGGAGAACCATCAATATGTCCTTGAGAAACGTGAGGCTTTCTCTCAGCAGCCACTCATTCCCAAGCCTCTCTTAACGGGGCGTCACGTGATGGATCGAGGCGTCAAGCCCGGACCGGAAATGGGCCGGATCCTGAAAGAGTGTCAGGATCTGCAGCTGGAGGGTGAACTGGATAATGAGGAGGCTGCACTGGAATGGTTGGATGACAAGCTCAGAAGCTGACAGGGCGCTTTTTCTAAACCCAACGTCTGCTCTCCGGTCCACAGGCTTACGCTCCCCAGCTCAGCTGTGCGGCTACATTTCAAACGCGAATACACATCCTGTAGCCGCGCCCGTCAGGGCGTGGATCTGTCCACACTCATGCCTGTGACAGCCACCTGGCCGTGCTCTCCGGTCCACGAGTTCACACTCGCGGCTACGTCCGTGGCGGTCACATCCCCGTAGCCGCGCCCGTCAGGGCGTGGATCTGTCCACACGCATGCCTGTGACAGCCACCTGGCCCTGCTCTCCGGTCCACGAGTTCACACTCGCGGCTACGTCCGTGGCGGTCACATCCCCGTAGCCGCGCCCGTCAGGGCGTGGATCTGTCCACAGGCATGCCTCTGGCTGCCGCTAACCATGCTCTCCGGTCGACAAGATCACGCAACTATCACAACTCCGACCTGATTCCCTCAACTCCGCCAAACCACCGGATCGGGTGCGCTGCGCCAGGCGACCCTGCCTTTATCCCCTTCCTTCAGATTACCAGGCTCTTTCAGAAAGCAGAGCCACTCATCCTCCGGCTGCGACTCTGGCTGCACGAGCACTTCAAAGAGCGGCCCCATCTGGCGCACATCCAGCACAGTCACATTCGCCCCCTCTCCCGCCACCTCACAGGGGATCCAGCGGGCCTCTTCAGGGCGCTTCCAGTCAATTCCCTGATCATCACCGACAATGACGCGATTAGCAGGCCCGAAGCGCTCCGCGCAGTATTGATTCGCCGGACGGTAGTAAACTTCAGACGGCGTTCCACTCTGCACCACCTGCCCCTGCTTGAGGATGAGCACGCGAGAGGCGACAGCGAGGGCATCCTCCGGGTCATGGGTGACGATGATCGCCGTCTTCCCGATCCCTTCGAGGATCTGGCGAATGTCCGCACGCAACCGTCGCCGCAAAGCCGGATCCAGATGGGAGAAAGGCTCATCCAGCAGCAGCAGATCCGGTGCAGGAGCGAGAGCCCGAGCAAGAGCGAGCCGCTGCCGCTCTCCGCCGGATAACTCATGCGGATAGCAGGTCTCTTTCCCCTCCAGACCGACGAGGGAGAGACATTCGGCGACGCGCCCTTTCCACTCCGCTTTCGGCAGAGACTTCTTCAAGCCGTAGGTGATATTTTTCGTAGCATTCAGGTGAGGAAACAGAGCACCATCCTGAAAGACCAGCCCCAGTTTCCGTCTCTCCGGTGGCACGAAGGCGTGCCGTTTCCCACCGGTCGCCATTGTCTTCCCCTGGATGCGGACTTCGCCGCGATCCGGTTCTTCCAGCCCGGCGAGTATCCGCAGAAAAGTGGTTTTCCCGCTACCACTCTCACCCACGAGAGCGACAATTTCTCCCTGGGCGATGGTGCTACTGACATCCAGCAAGGCAGGCCGACGCGTCCGGGAAAACTGCCTAGTCACTCCTGCCAACTCGATAGCAGGGGTCTCGGCCGTCCCTTCTGAAGG
>JAHDFZ010000189.1:4000-7343 GCA_020627905.1 Verrucomicrobiota bacterium | reverse complement strand
GCGATAGGCGAAGGTAACGCTCCAGCTCGCTGAGCGCCATCAGGGTGTAGGCACGATGCATGCGCTCCTGACGCACACGCACCACAGTCTGGTAGCTCTCCGCCTGATCCGCAGTTAGAACCCGGAGCAGATTATCCTGCCAAAGCGGGTTTTTCTCTGACTCAGCATGCGAATTGTGCCGACCAAAGTTCACCTGAGCAGCATTGCGGAGGATTTTGGTGAGATCTCCCGCCGCTCCATCTTCTCCCTGCCGGGCGAAGTAGCGCTCAGCCTGCTCATGCCATTCGCGTAGGGATCGTTCGATCGCTCCGCGAGCGGCCAATTCGAGGGCGGCACGCTGCTCAACCGTCAGTTGAGAAATCCGGCTAACATCCTCAATCACAGAGTCCATAAAGGCGTGGCGTCGTTTCTTCTCTGCCTGGAAAGCCGCCTGGATCTGCAGGGGGATCTCCCCTTGATCACCATCCGTTTGCTCACCAGCGTCCGCAGCGTGGATGAAAGCCGAACTGCACGAGATCGCCAGAGCCATGAACGCACGACCAAGCGTGAATGGGGACCAGAGAGGAATTCGGCTCATTTCTAGAAATTATCACGAATCGGTGCAAGTGCCACCCTCTTATTCAGCCCTAGGAAAGGCATAGAGAGCGGCCTCTGACCGGAGAAACAACCGTCCATGCAGCACCATGGGAGAGGCCATGAACGATTCATCGAAGTTCGACTCAAAAAGAATCCCTGAAAAGTCACGATCCGCCGAAATCACTTTTACTCCGCCCTCCTGGTTGAGGAACAGAATCCTGCCATCGGCAAGTAGAGGCGATGCTGAATAATTCCCGGAGACGCGTTCTGTCCAGTAAACGCTACCATCTCTGCCATCGACAGCAGTAGCTACGCCTCCGTCTGCTATTAGAAAGAGCGTATCTTCATGAAGGACAGCGGATGGCTTTTGAGGCATGCGCTTTGTCTCTCGCCACGCAACCGCCCCCTCCTCATCTGTAATGTCTCCCGAACCCGTGACCGGCATCGCAAGAAGATGGGGTTTTCCGAAGCCTGTCAGAATGTAGAGAAGCTGGTTTTCAACGGAGAATAACGGTCTCGGGACGACGGAAAATCCCTCCCCATGATGATAGCGCCACCATTCTTCCCCCGTTTCTGGGTGATAGCTGACGAGCCACTGAGCGCCCATACAGATGAGCTGTTCACGATTATCATGCCCCTTCACAAGGATAGGAGTATTGTAAGACTTCTGCCGATCTGGATCATCTAAGGGCATCGGTGGACGATCCGTCTGCCACAGGGTCTCTCCCGTTTTCAGATCGACGGCAGTCACGTATTGCGCGTCCGTCCCATCGCTGAGGATGAACACACGGCCACTCGCAATGAAAGGCGAACTCCCGGGACCGACGCCATGCTCTACGACAAACTCTCGCTTCCACTTAATGTCTCCACTTGCTGCGTCGAGGCAGAATGTCCCGAAAGCGCCAAAGTGGCACACGACCAGCCCATCAGCGATAGCTGGAGTAGGCGACGCGTAGCTGTTGAGATTATGAATGATCTGGGGAGAATCAATTTTTCCCAGGTTCACTTGTTTGAGGATCGCTCCCGTATTGGGGTCCAGCTGGAGTGCGAGCAGCGAAGTAGAGGAAATCGCCTTACGTCGGGAGGCTTTCCGATCATCCAATCCCGCCTCCTTCTTAAAAGCCGCTTCTTCCTCCGCCGTGAACAGAGTCTCTACGGCAGCTGTGAGCCAGATAACGGAACCATCCGAAACGGGAGATGACCACCCTTTTCCAGGCAATTCAGTCCGCCAGGAAGTCGAGTCAGGACTGATCTTTTCAGGCAATTGAAAGGCCTCCGGGGCTACACCATCTCCAGACGGGCCCCGAAATTCGGGCCATCCTGAAGCGAACGAAGCTGCGGGGAAAAGCAGGAGAACGGAAAGGAAAAGTGGACTAACCCTAGCTCGCAACGACATGAGGGTAGGATACCACTCCATGAACTTTTGAGAAGCCTCCATCTCCACGCGTTCAGGCTATTTCCAAGCGCCCAATGTAGTTTCTCATCTCATGCCTACGGTCTGATTAGCCATCTCTTTGCGATCAGGTCCCGCAAGAAATTCACCAGCGACTAAGCAGAACGCACTAATGATATCCTCGCTAAGGCTCGCTCTGCAGCCATTGATCAAATCAGCCACATTCCTGAGACTCGACAGGTCGCACCGACGGACGCGAGGAGAAACCCTGGCACAAAAACGGCGCCCATGAGGACGCCGTTTTCATCACCAGCTGGGTGGTGACACGAGGGGATTTGCAAATTCACGCAACTCGACGCCCGCTGATCGCGTGGATCACAAGCAGAATGAGCCCTACGGCCAGGAGGATCCAACCGATGTTCATGGCGATGCCGCCAATTCCACCCAGGCCAAGAGCCGCTGCGATAATTCCGATTACAAGAAGAATAAGTGCTAATTTGATCATAGTAGTTTGGATTTCGTTCTGCTATTTCTGGGCGCACGCTTTATGCCATCAATTTCCGAGCTCGAAGCACCCTACTCAAAGCCCCATGGGACGGGGCCAGGGGCATATTCTGAGCATGACAAAGGAGGCCCTGCTATCCGAACGAGAACGATTATGCACGATGAACCATGCAATTCAGACGGCTCGGAGAGAGGAGAGCAAGTAACGACGGTAATTCCTGGAGACGAGAAGGACGTTCACCACAGCGCCCGCAACGTGGCTGTCACACGTTTTTCTTTTCGCTCACGAGGTCCGGCGTGGTGAACCGGGTTCCCGAATTGGAAATGCAATCCCATCTCAGCGATTCATTAAACCCTACTCTGGCGACAGGGAAGCATGAACTTCCTATAAAATAGAGAGTCGATCGGTCATTCCGAGATCCGTGTGAGAAGGATCTGACGGAATAACATCACTTCATTCCCTGTCATTTTAGTCGCCTGCAGAACAAGGTCGCCCTGGCCAGCTTGCCACTCGACCTCGCCCAGCCGCATCGGGACAAAATCATATTCGACACTATTTTTCCGAGGGTCTCTATCTTCAGGAGTCGAGATGATTGGAGAGTCATTCGCTCTAGGAATACGGCCTTTCAAAGTTTTGCCGTTAAAGGAGAGCGAAAGCTCCGTCCCGACGGAAGACTCGCCACAGACGTAGAACACATCGACAGCAAATTTGCCGGCCTCAGGCAGAAGTCCATTCCACACGATCTGATCGTCTGTATTTACCCAATTCAGAAAATGGGAGGCATTGGGAAACTTATTCGACCTCTTGATCTCCCCCGTCACCGTAGCGTCTCTCGCGGGAAGCTGAGTATATTCAGCCATCGGATGACC
>JAHDFZ010000189.1:0-3990 GCA_020627905.1 Verrucomicrobiota bacterium | reverse complement strand
ACCAAAATAAAACGGTCGGTTGTCGACTGCGGGTAACTCGCCCTGCATCTCATCCATATGCTGCTGGAGAATCGCCTGATACCGCTGTGCCAGATCTGGTTTCTCAGAGACTAAATTAGATTTCTGAAAAGGATCTGTCTGCAGATCATACAATGATGGCCCCTGCTTCTCGATCGCATACAGCATGCGGTCATCTCTCACGGAGGCCCTCCCTTTCCAGAATCCGAAAATGTTCCGCTTCTGCAGTTCTTTGTCAGGCTGCTCCGTGAAGGCGGAGACAATGCTCCGCCCATCCAGCTCACGCCCACCCGTCAGGTCGATATCGCACCACTCTGCAAGTGTAGGTAGAATGTCCAATACCGATGCATGCGTGTCCACGACCGTCCCTGATTCGATGCCAGCTGGCCATCGGATATGAAGCGGGCTCTTCATGCCCCCCTCGTGCACGGATCCCTTCTGCCCGAGCATCCCGCCATTGTATCGATTCCCATTCGGGCCGTTATCGCAGAAATACATCACGATGGTGTTCTCTGCCTGATTACTGTTCTGTAATGCCGCCAGAACCCTTCCAACGTTGTCATCGATGTTTTCACACATAGCCAATGCACAACGTGTATGGCTGATCGCCGGCTCTCGATTTCCACTACCAGACTGGGTGATTTCTTTGTCTTTGAACCGATCCCAGTAGGCACTTGGGACCTGCATCGGGCCATGTGGTGTGTTGTAGGGAAGAAATACGAAAAATGGCTCTTCCCCTGCATCCTCGATAAATCGAATTGCATGATTTGTGAAATCATCAATACAGAACCCCTCCCCTTTCACCAGCTTCCCGTTATGGTCCAACCAGGTGTCGTAGTAATGACCCCAGTGACCGGAGCAGAAACCATAAAATTCGTCGAATCCGCGTGCAGTCGGGTGATACGGGTGCTGCATGCCGTTGTGCCATTTACCGAAAGCGCCCGTGCGATAACCAGCCTCCTGAAAAAACTGTCCAAGTGTCTTCTCATCAAGGTCGATCCTCTCGCCACCAGACGAGGTGTGATAGACTCCGCTCCGTGAAGCATATCTACCTGTCAAAAATTCAGCACGCGTGGGCGAGCAGACCGGCTGAACATAGAATCTATGAAAAAACGCTCCCTCAGCTGCCAGAGAATCAATGTGCGGGGTTTTCAGGTCCTGATTCCCATTCCAGGAGAGATCTCCCCACCCCTGGTCATCCGTGAGAAAAACTACGACATTAGGTCTTTCGTCAGCGGATAGGTAAACCGGGAGACAGGCTAGTGATGCTAGAGCAATGCCGAAAACGCGTAGAACAAACAATCGATTCATGCTTCGGAACATGTGAAACATTTATTCTGATTCAACCGGCGTGTAACGGGACGGCAGGTTCTTATCATCGTCGTTTCGAGTGGGCACTCACCGATTCCTCTCGAAGTTGGGACGCCCATCCTTTAACAGGTTTGGTGCGGGTCCGTCAGACACTGGCCGCCTGAGGTTCGGCTTGAGTCGATTTTTCCTCTCTGCAAGCTCGTGCCAAAGAGCAGCCATCTTCTTGACCCGCTCGGGATGCTGCTTCGCCAGGTCGTTCATTTCCGTGCCATCATCGTCAATCTGATAGAGCTCCCAGGCACCAAGCCGATGAGTCACGATCTTCCACGGGTGCTGTATAAGAGCGCGGTTCTGACCAAACTGGAAATATAGATAGTCGCGATTAGCGATCTCTCCCTGTCCAGTCAATACAGGGAGCCAGGAAAGCCCCTCGAGCGGCTCTAATTCTTCGATCAAGCCCCGGTAATCCCTAGGGTATTCAGCTCCGGCTAGATCAATGGCAGTGGCCATCACGTCGATCAAATGAGTTGGCGTATCGTCGATATGACCTGCGGGCACTCCGAGTTTCACGTCCTTACCAGCAACCACGATCATCGGTGAAGCGATGCCGCCAAAATGTTGATTCTGCTTATGCAAGCGAAATGGGGTATTCCCTACATGAGACCATCCAGTATCGTAGCACCAATAGGATTCCGGATCCCAGGGATCCAGGTGAAGATTCTCTGTGCGATCAAAAGGGCAGGCTCCGTTGTCGGAGCAAAACAAGAGGAGCGTGTTGTCCCATTCTCCTTTCTCTTCGAGGAATGCCCGCAGCTCACCAATTTTCTGGTCGACTCGGTCTACCATTCCGGCGAAAGCTGCCATCTTTCGCTGATCAATGTCCTGCTGCTCTGTGGTCATGCTGGACCACTCTGGAACTAAGTCCGGCCTCTTGCTCAACTGCCAATCAGGGTCTACGACGCCGAGTTCAAGCTGCTTCTCATAGCGCTTGGCGCGCACAGCATCCCATCCGTCCGCATAGCGTCCATCGTATTTGCGGAATTCCTCCTCCCGCACGTGCAGCGGATAGTGCGGAGCGTTAAAAGCCAGATAAAGGAAAAACGGATCCTCCGTTCCCTCGGTATCATTCTCATCGAGCATCGCCTGCACAAACCGTTTAGAGTAGTCGACAAAGGCATCCGTGCAGTAGAAGCCCTCTGGGAAGTCGGTGAACACCTCACCGTTCAATCGGAATGTGTTGTCACCAGTGAAAAAATTCGTGGCGCCAGACAGATGCCCAAAATAGCGCTTAAATCCACGATCAGTAGGTTCGCGGTGCAAATGCCATTTCCCGACCATGGAAGTCTTGTAGCCTGAACTTTTCAGAACCTCCGCAATCGTTACTCCTCGGGAGAGACTTTCAGCACCGGCCTGATCACAGTAGAGACCAGTCAATAGAGACACACGGGAAGAATGGCATTTCGCTGTATTGTAAAAGCGCGAAAATCGTAGCCCCTCCGCCGCCATTTTATCGAGGTGAGGTGTTTCGATCTCACTGCCGTAGCAACCCAAGTCAGCGAATCCCAGGTCATCGACCATGATCAGCACGATATTCGGGCGACTGCCCTTTTTTAATGCGGCGTTTCCAGCCGTAGCAAATAGAAAGGCGAGCGCGACAAAGAGGAACAGACGAAGTCGAATCATAATAAGCAGGGTAGCAGCTTTCGTTATCGAGAGAAGTGCCTGATCGCGTATCGCTCGGCGGCAGGCCCCCCAGCGAAAGTAGCAGTGTCCCGCGAAAGTAGCAGTGTCCCGCATTACCTGAAAGACTCTGGCAAGAAATGAATTTCCGCTCGCTGTCCTGCTTTTTGATTCTAACGTCGAGGTATGCCGAAACGCTACATCTCGAATCCGGACGCGCCATTCATTCATTTTTCGCAAGATGCGCCGCTTGTCGCGGTCACCGCTTACGATTACCCCTCGGCCCGACTTTCCGACGAGGCTAGAGTGGATATCATCCTCGTCGGCGACTCGCTCGGAATGGTAGTTGCTGGCTTACCGGATACCACAGAGGTAACGCTGGACATGATGACCCATCATACCCGCATGGCCGCACGCGGCGTTGAAAATGCCCTCGTGATTAGTGATCTCTCTGCAGATAGCTATGACACACCGGATGCTGCTCTTGCAAGCGCGCGCGCGCTCGTCGATGCAGGCGCCAACGCTGTAAAACTTGAGGGTGGACTCGGACAGCTCGAAAAGATCGGGGCACTCATCGAAAACGGGATACCTGTTTGCGGTCATCTCGGCATGCTGCCACAACGCGTCAAAGAGGAAGGCGGCTACAAAAAGAAGGGCAAGACCGATGATGAGGCTACGCATATCACTGAGGCAGCTTCCGCACTTCAGGATGCTGGTGTCCTAGCGCTCGTGCTCGAAAGTGTCACCGCGGAACTCGCAGCCACGATTACACGAAACCTTACCATTCCCACCATAGGCATTGGCGCCGGTATGGCGTGCGATGGCCAGATACGAGTGCTGCATGATCTGATCGGTGGCTTTCCCTGGTTCGTTCCGCCATTTGCGGTTCGCTATGCCAATGTGGCTACAGACACACGGGATGCGATAACCACCTATTGCACGAAGGTGCGGAATCGTGAAAATACGTGACTGAGTTCTGCC
>JAHDFZ010000188.1:6826-7348 GCA_020627905.1 Verrucomicrobiota bacterium | reverse complement strand
AAAACAGGGTTACGGTCATCGATCACCTAGTTTTTCAACGGTCTCTTGAACCCGACGGCGGAGCAAATCAAGACCGAGACGGGTGATCCGCTGCTGAAAGCTGATGCGATCCGCCGGGTGAAAATGCTTCTTCACAAAAGTCTCCTTCCCACGAGTGGCGATGGCGAGAAAGACCGTGCCAACAGGTTTCTCATCCGTCCCTCCACCAGGCCCTGCGATACCAGTGACAGCCAGCGCGTGATCCGCGCCGGAAGCCCTCAAACACCCCTCGGCCATTTCGCGGGCGACCTGAGCGCTGACAGCACCGTGGTTCTCCAGGCTCGATTCCTCGACCTCAACAAATTTCATCTTCGCCTCATTGGCGTAGGTCACGAAGCCTGACCCAAAAACCGCACTGGCACCGGCTGACTGCGTGAGAGTATTGGCAATGAGCCCGCCCGTGCAGCTCTCAGCAAACGACACCTTCTCTCCTTTTGCAGTCAGAAGTTTGACGAGCACCTCAGGGAGAGATTCCTCTTCTTC